>NZ_JBSHMS010000001.1:27904-483350 GCF_053645575.1 Nocardia sp. NPDC055321 | reverse complement strand
CTACGGGCCGCCCGGTTCCGATATTGTTGCCGGGCCCTGTTACACTGTTCCGGGGTGTTCGGAAGCCCCCCGGAACCGGCGAACGCGCCACCTTCGCGGTGGCGCGTTCGCCGGGTGTGGAGCGCGGACCGGCTAACCGGTCTTGCGGTTCATCCGGGCCTTGCGCCGGAAGGACAGCTCGTCCTCGGGCCGGTCGGAAACCGTGGTGTTGGGTTCGGCCCGTTCGGCCGGGAAGTTGGCGATCGCGCCGGTGAGCTCGCGCATGGCGCCGCTGACCGCGATGCCGAACACGCCCTGTCCGCCCTGCAGTAAATCGACGACCTCCTCGGGCGAGGAGCACTCGTACACGGTGGTGCCGTCGGAGAACAGGGTGATCCCGGCCAGGTCCTCGACGCCGCGGCTGCGGAGGTGGTCCACGGCGATGCGGATGTTCTGCAGCGAGATGCCGGCGTCGAGCAGTCGCTTGACGATCTTCAGGACCAGGATGTCCTTGAAGGAGTACAGGCGCTGGCTGCCCGATCCGGTGGCGCTGCGGATCGATGGCACCACGAGTCCGGTGCGGGCCCAGTAGTCGAGCTGCCGATACGTGATCCCAGCCACCTGGCAGGCGCTGGGCACGCGGTATCCGACGAGTTCGTCCGGAACCGTGTCATCGGGGAACAGCCCTGGCTGCACCACATCCTGCGGTTGCGGTTGGTCTCCCACTGACTACTCCCTTACTGCTGGCCTATCAGGGCTCGTGTCCCGAAGGTGAACGTGTCCCAAATATCAACACTGCATCGACGCGTGGAGCGTGGCCTGACTGTCGAGGCTACTCTCCTGATTGTCTAGGGAGTATCGGCGTTGAACCAAGCGTGATGAGCGGCGTGTTTCTAGACCTTAAGTACAGGTCGAGATAACAATTCGGCCGCCCCCCGGATACGACTGCGACGGGCAGTCGGACAAACGCCCGAAATGCCCGTCGCCCCGATCCGTCTAACTATCGGTCGCCTTGAAATCATCCGGTGACACCGATTCGAGAAACTCCTTGAACTTCTCGACTTCGTCCTCGCGCTCGTCCGGCATGACCAGTCCGGCTTCCTCGAGCACCGGTTCCTCCGCGTAGATCGGGCACCCCACGCGCAGCGCGATGGCAACCGAATCCGAAGGCCGCGCCGAGACGCGCAGATCGTTCTCGAAGATCAGGTCGGCGTAGAAGGTGCCCTCCTGCAGATCCACGATCCGCACCTCTTTCAAGGTGTGCCCGAGATCCTTGATCAGGATCTTGATGAGATCGTGGGTCAGCGGCCGAATCGGCGTCACGCCTTCCTGTTCGAGCACGATGGCGGTCGCCTCCGCCTGCCCGATCCAGATCGGTAGGTACCGATCGCCGGACACTTCGCGAAGCAACAACACGGGCTGGTTCTGTGGCTGTTCGACACGAATGCCGATCACACGCATCTCGCTCATCGCCGTGCCCGCCCAGCGCTGCCAGCGACCATGCGCGAAGCCGCACTGTGTTGACTGATTCGCCTACTGCGCTCACTCATCGCACTGCCTCCCATACTCGCAAGCTGCCCGCCAGGAACTGCAAGGCCAGCCGTATCACCGAGTCTAGGCGAAGATTTCAGCCCCCGAGGGAAGCGCGCACAGAGGCTTTCACGAGGCAGGTGTGCAGCGTCAGCGACAATGCCGCCAACTCGCGCACGGTCTCTTCCGCGCGGGCGCGGGCGTCGGCGTCGCGGCTCTTGGCGATGGGTGCGGCGATCTGGGCGACCATGGCCGCCTCACGATCGGCGGCGAGCTTGAAAGCCCGCAGATGCCGTGCCTCCAAACCGAATTCGCTCAACGCTTTGGCGGTGCGCGCCAGCGTGACGGCGTCGGTGTCGAAGTAGCCGGCGGCGCCGGGGGTGATGAGGTTGGCGCGGATGAGTTCGGTCAGGAACTTCTCGTCGATGCCCGCCTGCTGCAGCAGATCCGCACGGGGAACCCGGATTTCGTGATCGAACCGGAGTTCCTCCGGCGAAACCTCACCCGGCACGACGCCCAGCCGTCTCAATCGAGCCGGGCCGGGCGCCGGCGCCGCGGCGCCGTCCACGAGCGAGGCCTCCCCGAGCGCTCGGGCACGGGCTTCCCGTACCCCGAGCGTCGCGGCCCCGCTGTCGATCGCTTCCAGCTGTTCCTTGATCACCTTGAGCGGCAGGTACTGATCCCGCTGCGCGGTGAGCACGAACCGCAGGCGTTCCACGTCCGCGACGTGGAACCTGCGGTAGCCCGAAGCGGTGCGCTCCGGGCTGATCAGGCCCTCCGATTCGAGGAACCTGATCTTCGAGATGGTGATGTCCGGGAAATCCGGACGCAGCAAATCCAGCACGGAGCCGATCGACATACCTCCGCGCGTCCACTGCGCTGCGCCTGTCATTCCGCTCGGTCCTATAGCGCGCCCGCCGCCGAATCGCTCGACGCGGGGCGCGGACCGGTGAGGAAGACGAGCCGGAACTTGCCGATCTGCACCTCGTCGCCGTTCTGCAGCTCCGACGAATCCACCGGCTCCCGGTTCACGTAGGTGCCGTTCAAACTGCCCACATCGACGACCTGGAAGGTGTCGTCGTCCTGGCGGAACTCCGCGTGGCGACGGCTGACGGTGACATCGTCCAGGAAGATGTCGCTGTCGGGGTGGCGTCCCGCGGAGGTGGTGGGCTGATCGAGCAGGAACCGCGAACCCGCGTTCGGCCCGCGCTTGACCACCAGCAGGGCCGCGCCCGCGGGCAGACCCTCGACCCCGACCGGCGCCTCGCTGCCGGGCTGCTGCTCGGTGCGCGACGGTTCGACCTCGTTCAGGAAATCAGCACGGAACACCGATGTGGTCTCAGCTGCTGTCTCCTGGTAACCCGGGTCTTTGTTCTCGCTCACCCTTGCTCTCCTCCTCGAACCGAATTAATCCATGCAAGCAGTTGATGCCCTCAGAGTGTCGATCGCCGGGCGCTCTCGCGTTGGGCGAGTCCGGAAATCCCGGGGCATCGGCTACCGCACATCTGTTGGCATTGACCGTACCCTGCTGGGGCGTGCCCGTGCAGGTAGAACTGTGAAGGCTGGTTCAGCCTCCGATAACTCCTTGATAACCTGCGGCATCGAGCAGGTCACCGTAGGCGGCTTCGAGCACTTCCTCGGAGTCGAGTTCGAGTTCGAAGATCCACCCGTCGCCGTAAGGATCGGTGTTCAGGGTTTCCGGCGCGGCGGTCAGAACCTCGTTCACCGCAACGACTTTCCCGGCCAGCGGAGCGTAGATGTCGGAGACGCTCTTGGTCGACTCCACTTCCGCGATGCTGTCCCCGTTGGCCACATCGGCATTCGCTTCGGGCAGCTGCACGAAGACGACATCGCCGAGCTGTGACTGCGCGTAGTCGGTGATGCCCACCCGCACGCGGGCGGGACCGGTGATGCGCACCCATTCGTGTTCTTCGGTGTAGCGCAGGTCATCGGGTAGGTCGCTCACAGGCGGTGTCCTTTCAACGGGCGTCCTTTCGGGATCTTCCTCGATCCGTGTGCACACACCCTAATGGCTAGCGATGACCACTCGGTGCGGCCGGTATGGCTCGGGCCACGGCGATGGCCTTGCCCACGTAGAGAATGCCGGTCCAGACGTACACCGCGGTGCCCCAGACCAGGAACGCGCCGCCGAAGGCGCGGCCGAATCCCGCGGCGGCCCAGTCCATCTGGCCGGCGAGCAGCCAGGGCAGCGCGGACATGAGGCCGAACGTGGCGGCTTTGCCCAGGTAGATGACGTCCGGCGGCGGCAGATCGCGGCGCCGGTAGATGACGAGCGTGGCGGCCAGGATCGCTTCGCGCAGCACCAGAATCAGCACCAGCCACCAGGGCAGGATGCCGCGAATCAGGAAGGCGCCCAGGGTCGCCACCATGTACAACCGGTCCACCAGCGGGTCGAGAATGGCACCCAGTTTGGAGGATTGATCGAGCAGGCGCGCGAGCTTGCCGTCGAGGAAGTCGGTGATGCCGCTCGCGATGAGCAGGGCGAAGGCCCAGCCGTCGGCCTCGCGCACCAGCAGCAGCCACAGCAGCACCGGAACGCCGATCAGCCGGATGGTGCTGAGCACATTGGGGACGGTGAGGATGCGGTCGCTGTACACCGGTTCGGCGTGGTTGCGCTCGGTTGTCACCACCAGGTTCTTACACCGATCGGGGCCCGCTGACCATCCGGGCACGCCGCCGCACCCGCGCCGCGCGCGTGAATATGCCGGTCGTTCCGCGAACCGATATGGTCTCCGCCATAGAACACGGGTGACAGAATGAGTTGGGAACTGCCTCATTTACATCCCGGCATGCGAGAGGACAAACCATGCCCGACTTCGACTACGACGTCGTTGTGATCGGCTCCGGTTTCGGCGGCAGCGTGAGCGCGCTGCGCCTGACCGAGAAGGGTTACCGGGTCGCCGTACTCGAATCCGGCCGTCGCTGGAACGCCGAGGATATCCCGAAGACCAATTGGAATGTGCGCAAAGCCATTTGGGCCCCGCGCCTGGGCATGACGGGCACCCAGCGGATCAGCGTGCTCGGCAAGTGCGCGGTCTTCTCCGCCTCCGGTGTCGGCGGCGGCTCGCTCATCTACGGCAATACCCTCTACGAGCCGCTGCCGGACTTCTACACCGACCGCCAGTGGGCGCACATCACCGACTGGAAAGCCGAGCTCGCGCCCTACTACGACCAGGCCCAGCGCATGCTCGGGGTCACCCCGAACCCGCGGATGACCCCCGCCGACGAGGTGATCCGCGCGGTCGCCGAGGACCTGGGGGTCTCGGACACCTTCCACGCCACCAACGTGGGCGTGTTCTTCAACGAGAGCGATCCGGGCACCGAGGTCGACGACCCGTACTTCGGCGGGGTCGGCCCCCGGCGCAACGGCTGCGTGCACTGCGCGCGCTGTTTCACCGGCTGCCCGCACAACGCCAAGAACACCACGCCCAAGAACTACCTGTATCTGGCCGAGCAGGCGGGCGCGGCGGTGTTCGCGCTGCGGACCGTCACCAAGGTGCGGCCGATGACCGGCGGCGGGTACGCGCTCGAGACCGCGCGCTCGGATCGCTGGGTTCGCAAGGACCGCAAGACCTTCACCGCCGAACAGGTCGTGTTCGCGGCTGCCGCGCTGGGAACTCAGAAGTTGCTGCACAAGATGCGGGACGAGAAAGTGCTCCCGAATCTGTCCCCGCGACTGGGCGAACTGACCCGCTCCAACTCCGAGGCGATCTTGAATGTGGTGAGCCGCGAACGCGACGATTTCGCCCAGGGCATCGCCATCACGTCCTCGATCCACCCCGAGCCCAACACCCACATCGAGGTCTGCCACTACGGCAAGGGCCAGAACGGGTTGTTCCCGCTGTCGGTGCCGATCGTCGACGGCGGCGCGTTCCGCTTCCTGCGCTTCCTGCTGGCGATCCTGCTGCACCCGGTGGTGTTCGCGCGCAGTCTCAACGCCCGCAACGCCTCGGACAAGTCGGTGATCCTGCTGGTCATGCAGTCCCTGGACAACTCGCTCACCTCGTACCGCAAATGGGGGCAGCTCAAGACCAGGCAGGGCACGGGTCAGCCGAATCCGACCTGGCTGCCGGTGGCCCACGATGTCGGGCGGCGCTTCGGGTCCAAGGTCGGCGGCGACGTGCAGAGCCTGATCATGGACGTGTTCAACATCCCGGCGACCGCGCACTACATCGGCGGCTGCGTCATCGGCGAGGGCCCGGAGTCGGGTGTGGTCGATCCGTATCAGCGGGTCTTCGGGTACCCGGGCCTGCACGTGGCCGACGGGTCCGCGGTGACCGCGAATCTGGGCGTGAACCCGTCGCTGACGATCACCGCCCAGGCCGAGCGCGCGATGGCGTTCTGGCCCAATCGCGATGAGGCCGATCCGCGTCCCGAACTGGGCGCGGCCTATCGCCGCATCGCGCCGGTCCAGCCCAAGCAGCCGACCGTGCCCGAGTTCGCGCCCGGCGCGCTGCGGCTGCCGATCTTCCCGGTGGCCTGAGCGCCGGCGGCCGGTCCGATACCCGGGCCGGCCGGGGTGTGTCCGGGGTCTCACCGAACGGGCGTCCGCGGGCGTCCGCTCGGCTAGGCGCGGGCCCGTACACACCGGTAAGTTGGATTGTCGTGTGCTCCAATGTGATCGACTTCCGTACCCCCGTCTCGGCCGAGGAGGTATGGGAACGCGGCCGGGCGCTGCGCGATCGCACGCCGGTCACGTCCCGGGACCGGGCTGCGGCCGCGCCGGATCGGCCCGGCGTGCTCGAATTCCTCGAGATCAGCAATCGCGGCAGGCTCGACCATCTGGTTCCGCTGCGCGTGGCGCGCATGGCCGCGTCCCCGTACTCCTTCTTCCGCGGTTCGGCGGGGCTGATGGCCGCGGATCTGGCGGCGGGCCCGACCAGCGGACTGTCCGCGCAGCTGTGCGGTGACGCGCACGCCGCCAACTTCGGGCTGTACGGCACCCCGCGGGGCGAGATCGTCATGGACATCAACGATTTCGACGAGACCGTGCTCGGTCCGTGGGAGTGGGATCTGGAGCGGCTGGCCGCGAGCCTGGTGCTGGCGGGCCGCGAGGGCGGGGCGAGCGAGGCCGAGTGCCGCGCCGCGGCCGCCGACGCCGCCAACTCCTACCGCCAGGCGATCACCGAACTGGCCGGACAGCCCTTCCTGACCTCGTGGACCGCGCTGCCGGACGAGTCGGTGATCGCGAAGTCCAGCGCGGACGCGCTGCTGGACGACTTCCGCAAGGCGGCGAAGAAGGCCCGCAAGAACAACAGCGCCAAAGTGGTGCGCAAGTGGACCGAGCACCTCGAGGACCATCACACCGGGCACCGCAAGCGCAGATTCGTGCCCGATCCGCCGCTGCTGACCGCCGTGGGCGAACCGGTGGTCGAGGCGGTGATCGACGGGCTCACCGACTACGTGAGCACGCTGCGCGAGTCGCGGCGCAATCTGATCGGCCGGTTCTCGGTGACCGACGTGGCCTTCCGCATCGTCGGCACCGGCAGCGTGGGCCTGCACAGTTACCTGGTGCTGCTGCACGGCAACGGCGACGAGGTGCTGGTGCTGCAGGTCAAGCAGGCCGGGCCCTCCGCGCTGACCCCGTTCCTGCCGCCGGTGCCGCCGCGGCACGAGGGCGAGCGAATCGTGCAGGGCGCCAGGCACGTTCAGGCCGAGACCGACATCCTGCTGGGCTGGACCTCGCTGCGGATCGGCGGCGTGCAGCTGCCGTTCGTCGTGCGCCAGTTCCGAAACCTCAAGGGCAGCATCGATCTCGCGGCCCTGGACGCCGACCACCTCGACGATTACGGGCGGCTGGCGGGCGCGCTGCTGGCCCGCGCGCACGCGCGCTCGGTGGATCCGCGGCTGGTGGCCGGCTATCTGAGCGACGGTGAACCGTTCGACGACGCGGTGGCCGCGTTCGCGGTGCGGTACGCCGACCGGACCGAGGCCGATCACGCCGAGCTGGTGACCGCGGTCAAGGACGGCCGGGTGCCCGTGGACGCCGGCTGATCCCCCGCACCGCCCACCGACACAGCGACGGGCGCCAAATCTGTCCTGCCGGTGCGGAGTCTCCGTACCATTACCGCTAACGATTCGACGAGGAAGGCAGAGCCGATGCTCGTTCGAGTACAGAATCCCCCGCAGACGCACGCCGAGAAGACGCTGATCGACTGGCTGCGCACCTGGAAGGGCGGCAACGACCCGCACGGTGTGGCGACGGTCAATTGCAGTCTCTTCCACGGCGATCGGCTCTATCCGTTCGACGCGGTGATCTGGACCCCGACCAGTTGCGTGGTCATCGAGGCCGAGGCGCTGGTCGAGAAGCTCGACGGTGAGCTCGAGGTCCCGCTCAACGGCCCGTGGCGGGTCGCGGAGAAGCTGATCACCTTCGAGGGCGGCGACAAGCGCACCCCGCTGGACAAGTCCCGCGATCACACCTTCGCCCTGCAGAACTGGTTCGCCGAGCGCGGGCTCGGGCAGCGCGTGGTGAACGGCGCGGTGCTGGTGGTGCCGCCGCCGGGGTCCGGTGTGCGGGTGCAGCAGCTGTGGAGCGATCCCAGTTTCCAGGTGCTGGTGGGCGATGATCCGGCCACGCTGCACGAGTACTTCACCGCGCTGTCCTCGCGCGGTCGGCCGCAGTGGTCGGCCAACGATGTGGCGTGGGCGTTCCGCGGTCTGGGCATCCTGCCGTATCTGCCCGCGCCGCAGGATCTGATCAACGAGGGCTTCCTGGGCCCGGTGGACATCACGCTGTGGCACGGCGGCCCGCAGCAGGCGCAGGCCGAGGCCTACGCCGAGGAGCAGGCGCGGCTCGAGCGCGAGGTGGACGAGGGGCACCGGTTCACCGTGCCCTCACCGTGGTTCAGTCCCTCGAAGCTGTATCCGCGCGAGGCCGGGGAGCTGTCGGCGGGCCGGGGCGTGATGCGTTTCCTGCTGCTGCTCGGCATGATCATCGCGGTGCTGTGGTTCGTGTACTTCATTCTCGCGGCGGCGGTCCAGTACGGCCCGCTCTGAGCACGCGCGCACGCAGCGGCAGGTACGCCGCGGTCACCATGGCGATGGCCGCGGCCGTCCCGCCGAGCACGTCGGTGGGATGGTGGTAACCGAGTCCGGTCATCCCGATCAGGACCAGCGGCAGCGTCACCGCCAGTAGCACCGCGATCGCGACGCGCACTCGATCCGATTCGCTGACCAGCGCCACCGCGGTCGCCACCGCAACCAGGTGCACGGTGTGCCCGCTCGGGTAGGCGAGATAGTCGTGCAGCGATCGATCCCAGAGCGGTTTGAGCAGCAGCGTGTTCACGATGAGGGCGAGTTCCGGTGCGAGCAGCACGAATCCGGCGGCCAGCCACCGCCGGCGGCAGGCGAACCAGCCGACGCCGGCGAACAGCAGCGCCGTGACCACGTACCAGTTGCTCGGCGCGACGAGCAGGTCGTAGACGCCGCGGTGCCCGTCCAGCGACGCGTGAATGTGCTCCCCCACCGCGCGATCCAGCCCGTTCGCGCCGCCACCGTCCGGAAACGACAGCGGCACAACGATGGTGACGACGGCGGCGATCAGCGCGAGCAGCGGCAGCGCCCCGCGGCGGGCCGATCGCCGCCGCGGGGCGGGAACGGGTGTGGTCGAACGGGTCACCGTCAGGACGATAGCGCCCGCGCCGGTCTCACTCGCGCAGCGCCGCCTTCTCCAGGAAACCGCGCGAGCGCGCGGGCGCCCACCAGTTGGCGGTGCCCATGAGCCGCATGAAGGCCGGGACCAGGATCATGCGGACCAGGGTGGCGTCCATGAGCACCGCCAGGGCCAGGCCGAGGCCGAGCATGCGGTTCATGGTGACCCCGCTGGCCGAGATGCCCAGGAAGATCACGGCCATGAGCAGGGCCGCGGCGGTGACGATGCGACCGGAGCGGGCGATGCCCAGTGCGACGGCGTCGTCGTTGGCCTGTCGCGTCTTGTCCGAGTGCTGCCATTCCTCGGTGAACCGGGCCAGCAGGAACACCTCGTAGTCCATGGACAGTCCGAAGGCCACGCAGAACAGCAGCACCGGGATGGTCGCGATGGTGTATCCGGTGGCCGCGGTGCCCAGCCCGCCCAGGTGCCCGTCCTGGAAGATCCAGACCAGCGCGCCGAAGGTCGCCGACAGCGACAGGATATTGAGCAGCAGGGCCTTGAGCGGGAGCACCACGCTGCCGGTGAGCAGGAACAGCAGGATGAACGTGATCACCGCGATCCACACGACCGCGTAGGGGAAGCCCTGCGCGATGTTGGCGGAGCTGTCCGCGGTCTGCTGGGCGAAGCCGCCGAACAGCACGGTCGCGTCCGGTTCGGGCACCGCGTGCAGGGCGTCGAGTTGTCGTTGTCCCGCTTCGGAATACGGGTCGAGCCCGGTCGCCACCACCAGGTAGGCGCTGTCGGGGGCCGTGGTCCCGGGTCCGGCGGGCGCGCGCAGTTCGCCGCCGGCGTAGACGCCGGCCGGGCCGGTCACCGATCGCACGTCGGCGACTTCGGACAGCGCGGCCTGGTATTCGCGCAGATCGGGCACCGCGCCGTCGCGCTCGGGCGCCGCGACGATGATCTGCACCTTGCCCAGGGCGTTGTCGGAGAACCTGTCCCGCAACAGATCTCCGACCTGGCGCGATTCCAGCGAGGTCGGCAGCACGCGCTCGTCGGGCAGTCCCATCTTCAGCCCGAGGATGGGCGAGCCGAGCAGGACCAGCAGCGCCAGGATCGGCAGGGCGCACAGCGCGGGCCGGCGCTGCACGGTGCGCGCGATCCGGTACAGCAGGCTCTGTTCCACCGGCGTGGCCTCGCGCAGCGGTTTGCGGTTGATGCGGTCGCCCAGCAGGGTCAGCAGCGCGGGCACCAGGGTCAGGGTGAGCACGATGGACATGAGCACCACGGCCAGTCCGGCGTAGGCCAGCGAGCGCAGGAAGGCCATGGGGAAGAACGACATTCCCACCAGGGCGATGCCGACGGTGAGGCCGGAGAAGGCCACCGCCCGGCCGCCGCGCTGCATGGCCAGCTCGAGCGCCCGCTGTTTGTCCCGGCCGTTGGCTATCTCTTCCCGATAGCGGCCGATGATGAGCAGCGAGTAGTCGATGGCCAGCGCGAGCCCGATGGCGGTGGTGATGTTGAGGGCGAAGATCGACAGGTCGACCGCGAAGGTCAGCAGGTACAGCACCGCGCTGGTGCCCGCGATGGCGGCCACCCCGGTGATGAACGGAATCGCCGCCGCCACAGCGCTTCTGAGGAACCACATCAGCAGCAGGAAGGTCAGCGGCAGCGCGATGGCCTCGGCGAGCACGAGATCCTTCTGGGTCTCGGTCTCGGTCTCGGACCAGACCATCGCCTGCCCGCCCGCGTGCACGGTGACCCCGTCCCGCGCCCCGGTCAGCTCCTCGGCCAGCTCCGCGGCATGCGCGGGCCCGTCCTTCTCACTGCCCAGCACCGTGGCGATGATCAGCCCGATCCTGCCGTCGTCGCTGGTCAGCATCGACGCCATGGCCGGCTCGGTCCAGGGCGAGACGATCTTGTCGATCCGGTCGTCGCCGCCGAGCCGGTCGGTGATCTCGCGGCCGCGCGCGGCCGCGGCCGAACCCTGTGCGCCGCCGTCGGATTCGACGGTGAACACCACTTGCATTCCGGAGATGCCGTAGTCGCGTTCGAGGATCTCGGTGACCCGCTCGGATTGCGAATCCGCGGCCACGAAGCCGCCGTTGGTGAGCCGCCCGGTGGCCATGGAGCCGATGGCCCCGCAGATCAGGAAGGCGATGCCGACGATGATCAGGATCAGTTTGGGCCGGCGCATGGCGGGGCCCGCGAGTCCGGTGATCATCCCCGTCCCTCGCGCGCCGTCATCGTCGTCGACATGTACTCCACCTCGTTGTCCGCTCCCCCGCCCCGTCAGGGGCCTGTCGGGCTCATCCTGACGGGGTGGCGGGGGTGATCGGAACGACTTGTGGCAAACCTCTCAACTACGCCGTGTAGTAGAGTAATTCGCGCCGGTGGAGGTACTATTCGGCGCTCGTCACCGCCGGGTCGCCCGCGGGTTCGAGCATGGCCGCGTGCAACAGGTTGTCCGGCACGCCCAGCCCGCCGACGAGGGTGCTCGCGTGCGGGCGCAGCCGATCGACGAGCTCGTTCACCCCGCGCCGCACGTTCTTGGCGCGTTCCACCGACATGAACCGGTGCATGATGTACCAGCTCTGGTTCTCCTCGATGGTGGAGTACACGAACAGATCGCACACGCTGTCCGCGAGCTCGCGCGCCTCGGGGTCCTCGATGTTCGCGATGCCCTCGATGAACGCCTCCAGCACCAGCCGGTCGATGTGCGCGGTGCCCGCGGCCAGGATGTGGTCCTGGGCGTTGTTGAACGCCTCGAACGGCCCGGTGTCCTTGGCCCGCGCGCGAAGTCGATGCCCGGCGGTGCGCACCAGGTAGTCCTCGCGGTCGGCGAACAGCTGCAGCTGCACATCGCGGCGGGACAGGTCGCTGTCGTCCACGCTCTCGTCCGAGCGATCGCGCAGGCGCTGGATCAGCTGGCGCACACCGGAGGTCTCGCGCACCGCGTCGCGGGTCATGGTGGCGGCGAAGCGCACCCAGCCCATGGCGTCGAGATCGCGCACCTCGTTGGAGTACGCGGTGAGCAGATCCTTGGCGACCAGCTGGGTCAGGACGAGGTTGTCGCCCTCGAAGGTGGTGAAGACATCGGAGTCGGCCTTGAGCGTGACGAGGCGGTTCTCGGTGAGATACCCGGCGCCGCCGCAGGCTTCGCGGCATTCCTGAATGGCGCGGGTGGCGTGCCGGGTCTGGGCGACCTTGAATCCGGCCGCGCGCTTCTCGAGGGCGCGCTGCGCGCTGGGGTCGACGTGCTGCCCGGTCTGCACCAGGTGCATGCGCAGCACCAGGTCGTTCTGCGCGAACTGCAGCGCGTACGCCCGCGCCACCAGCGGCAGCAGGCGGCGCTGATGGCTGCGGTAGTCCATCAGCACGGTCTCTTCGCCGGTGTCGGGATCGGCGAACTGGCGGCGCTGTTCGGCGTAGCGCACCGCGATGGTCAGCGCGACCCGGGCCGCGGCGGCGGCCGCGCCGCCCACGCTCACCCGCCCGCGCACCAGGGTGCCGAGGGTGGTGAAGAAGCGCCGGCTCGGGTTCTCGATCTCGGAGCTGTAGGTGCCGTCCACTTCGACGTCGGCGTACCGGTTGAGCAGGTTCTCGCGCGGAATTCGCACCTGGTCGAACATGATTCGGCCGTTGTCGACCCCGGGCAGACCGCCCTTGAGGCCGCAGTCCGAGGTGGTCACGCCGGGCAGGTCGTTGCCCTGCTCGTCGCGGATCGGCACCAGGAAACAGTGCACGCCCTCGCTCTTGCCGCCGGTCACCAGCTGCGCGAAAACCGCTGCCATGCGGGCGTGTTCGGCCGCGCCGCCGATGTAGTCCTTGCGCGCGGAGGCGGTGGGGCTGTGCACCACGAATTCCTGGGTGGCGGGATCGTAGGTCGCGGTGGTCTCCAGGTTGGCCACGTCGCTGCCGTGCCCGGTCTCGGTCATCGCGAAGCAGCCGAGCAGTTCCAGCGGCAGCAGCTTGCGCACGTAGTCGCGATGGCGTTCGGTGCCGAGGTTCTCCACCGCGCCGCCGAACAGGCCCCACTGCACACCGCACTTCACCCAGAGCGAGAGGTCGGTGTAGGCGAGCATCTCGAGCGCGGTGACCGCGCCGCCCGGGTCGAGGGTGCCGCCCTCCTCCCGCCGGAAACCCATCTCCGCCCAGCCGAACGAAGACACGAGATGCATCTGCTCGAGCACGCGTTCGCGCGCCGCTTTGTAATCGAGGTAGGGGTCGCCGTAGAGGCGTTCGTCGTCCAGGTGTGCGCGGGCCTTCTCCCGCACCGCACGCCAGGGCCCATCCAAGGCCGCCCGTAGTTCGTCCGCTATCCGATCATCACCGGTTGCCATATTTCAAACCTACTGCCCCGGTCGCGCTCAACCTGGTGATCTATCGCACGCGTGTAGTTTTCACTTTGTGAGCAACGAGGTCCTTACAGATCCTGGTGCCCAAGTGAGCGGGCCCGGCCGGTGGCGGCGGTTGGTGTCCCGCGTGGTCGATCGGGCGGTCGCCGAACGGATCGCCACCGCCGACGCGGTCGTGGAGGCGCCCGCCCCGGTCCAGCCCATCGATCTGTCCGACGACGCCAAGGTGACACAGGTCCTGGATCTGGCCGAGCGGGTCGGAGAGGTCGTGCTGTCGGCGGGCACCGCGGTCACCGACACCACCGATCAGGTCGATTTCATCGCCTCCACCTACGGGTTGAAATGCGATATCGACGTCACCTACAACTCGATTCGCATCTCCGCCGAACGCGGCCCGGCGCTGCCGCCCGCGAGCACCATGCGCGTGGTGCACTACCGCTCGCTCGATTTCACCCGGCTCGCCGCGGTCGACCGGCTGACCCGCCGCATCCGCCGGGAGCTGCCCCCGCCGGACGAGGCCCTCGCGGCGCTCGAGGACATCACCACCGCGCCGCACCCCTACAACCGCTGGGTGGCGACCTTCGGCTGGGCGCTCATGGCGGCGGCGATCGCGCTGCTGCTCAACGGCGGATTGCTCATCGCGCTCATCAGCTTCGCCGCCACCACGGCGATCGACCGCGTCAATCGCCGGCTGAACCATCGCGGGCTGCCCTTCTTCTTCCAGCACATGATGGGCGGCATGATCGCGGCCCTGCCCGCGGTGCTGGTCTCGACCTTCCTGCGCGATCTGCACCTGGATCCCTCGCTGATCATCGCGGCCGGAATCTCGGTGCTGCTGGCCGGTTTACAGCTGGTCGGCGCGGTCGAGGACGCCATCACCGGCGCGCCCATCACCGCGGCGGCCCGCATGCTCGAGGTGGTCATGATGACCGGCGGCATCATCGCGGGCATCGTGCTGACGCTGCGGGTGGCCGAGCTGTTGCACCTCACGGTGCCGACGGTCGAGATGAGCTCGTCGCGCGACCTGACGAACCTGCCGCTCAAACTGCTCGCGGGCGCGATCACCTCGCTCGCGTTCGCCCTGGCCTGCTACGCCGAACGGCGGGCGCTGGCCGCGGCGGCCTTCAGCGGCGCGGCCGCGATCGTGGTGTATCTGCTGGTGCAGGAGGCCGGATTCGGGCCCATCGTGTCCTCGGGCGTCGCGGCCGTGGTGGTCGGCCTGGCCGGTGGTCTGCTGGCTCGCCGGGCGCTGACCCCGCCGCTGGTGGTCGCGGTCGCGGGCATCACTCCCCTGCTGCCGGGCCTGCGGGTCTACCGCGGTCTGTACGCGCTGCTCAACGACGAGCAGTTGCTGGGTATCAATCAGCTGTTCAGCGCCCTGGCGGTGGGCTGCGCGCTGGCCGCGGGCGTGACCCTCGGCGAGTGGATGGCGCGCGATCTGCGGCGGCCGCGAATCCTGTTGCGATTCGGCTCGATTCGCCGGCCACGACTGCGGGGGCTGGTCTCGACCGGGGGTCATGCGGCCCGATCGGTCAGACCCTGACCGAGCCGAATGTGGGATACATCACGTAACCCACTGGCGCACAAGCGAAGACGCGACCCTGACGCGCGGCGACGCCGATCTTGCTTGCTACCGTGACTCATGGATCTGTTCGGACGATGGGGTGAGCTGGCCTACCGCGGCCGGTTTCTCATCATCGGTGTGATGGTGGCGGTACTGCTCGGACTCGGCGCATACGGCCGCGACCTGGGCAATCACGTGACCGGTGGTGGTCTGTTCGATCCGAATTCCGAATCGACCGAGGCCGCGAATCTGGCCGCCGGGGCGTTCGGCCGCAGTCACGCGGTCGACGTGGTCGTGCTCTTCACCGCGCCCCCGGGCAAGACCGTCGACGACCCGGATTTCGCGGCGACGATCGTGAGCCATCTCGACGAGCTGCCGCGCGCGTACCCGAACCAGATCGACGGGGTGTTCGCCTCGTACTGGCGCACCGAAACCGGCAGCACCAGTAGCGCACTGGCCACCGAGGACCGCACCCGCGCCCTGGCCGCGATCGCCCTGCGCGGTGAGACCGACGGCGATCTGGGCGCGAACTACCGGGCCGTCGAGCACGCCTTCGAGATCCCGGGGGTGGATGTCCGGGTCGGCGGTATGCAGCCCGTTGCGGTGACGCTCAACGACACCATCGCCGATGATCTGCACCGGATGGAACTGCTCGCCATTCCGCTGGTGGGGCTGCTGCTGTTCTTCATCTTCGGCGGCCTGGTCGCCGCGTCGCTGCCGCTGATCATCGGCCTGCTCACGGTGCTCGGCGCGTTCGGCGTGGTGCGCTACCTGGCCGGCTTCACCGAGGTGAACTACTTCGTCACCCCGGTCGTGTCGATGATCGGGCTCGGGCTGGCCATCGACTACGGGCTGTTCATCGTGAGCCGGTTCCGCGAGGAGCTGGCCGCGGGGCACGGCACCCCGGCCGCGGTGCGGCGCACGGTCATGACCGCGGGCCGCACGGTGGTCTTCTCGGCGACGATCATCGTGGCGAGTCTGGGTGGGCTGCTGCTGTTTCCGCAGGAGTTCCTCAAGTCCATCGCCTACGGCGCGATCGCGACGGTGACACTGGCGGCCATCACCGCGCTCACGGTGCTGCCCGCGATGCTGGCGGTGCTCGGGCCGCGCGTGGATCTGTTCGGCCTGGCCCGATTCCGGCGCGCCCCCACCGCCGCACAGCTCGAGCGCGGGTTCTGGGCGCGCAGCACCTCGTGGGTGCTGCGCCATCCGGCCAAGATCGCGATCCCCATCTTCCTGGCGCTGGTGCTGCTGATCCTGCCGATCCAGAATCTCGTCTTCGGCGGATTCAGCGAGAAGTATCTGCCCCCGAGCAACGCGACCCGGCAGGCGGTCGAGGAGATCGACGCGCACTTCCCGCTGCGCAAGACCGATCCGCTCGAGATCGTCTTCGTCTCCGATACCTCCGCGGCGGTCGGCCCGCTCTGGGATCTCGCGAATCTGGCGCCGGGCCTGCTGGGGCGGTTCGACATTCCCGCTCGATCGGCGGTCGATCCGCACATCTACCGGACCCAGGCGCCGGTGCAGGACATCAACGACGCCGGCGAGACCATCGAATATCTGCGCGGGCTCGACGTTCCCGAGGGCACGCGCCTGCTCGTGGGCGGTGTGCCCGCGCTGCAGAAGGACACGATCGACGCGCTGCTGGCCGTGATGCCGTGGATGATCGCGGTGGTCCTGCTGGCGACGACCCTGCTCATGTTCCTGACCTTCGGGTCGCTGGTGCTGCCGATCAAGGCCGTGCTGATGAGCGGTCTCGGGCTCGGCTCCACCCTGGGCATCGTGACCTGGATCTTCGTCGACGGGCACGGCGCGGAGGTCCTGGACTTCACCCCGCAGCCCGGTCAGGCCGTGATTCTGGTGCTGATCGCCGCCATCATCTACGGCCTGTCCACCGACTACGAGATATTCCTGGTCTCGCGCATGGTCGAGGCCCGCGCCCGCGGCGCGAGCACGAACGAGGCCATCCGCACCGGCACGATCCAGACCGGCGGCATCATCACCGCGGCCGCCCTGATCCTGCTGGTCGTCACCGGCGCGTTCGCGTTCTCCGATCTGGTTCTCATGCAGTACATCGCCTACGGCATGATCGCCGCCCTGATCATCGACGCCACGGTGCTGCGCATGTTCCTGGTGCCGGCGGTGATGTCGCTGCTCGGCGATCGCGTGTGGTGGGCCCCGGCGTGGATGAAGCGCATTCAGGAACGCATCGGGCTGAGCGAGCCGATCCTCGACGACGAGGCGCCGCCCGCCCGCCCGGCCGGTGAACTGGTCAAGTCCGGGAGTTGAGCACCGCCGCACCGTGATTCGGTGCGGCGATCCCACGCGCGGCCGGGATCGGTTCGGCGCGAACGTGACTCAGCTGCCGCCGCCACCGCCACCGCCCCCGCTGCCGCCGAGACCGCCGCGTTCGGTGGTCGTGGCGGGCGACTGGGGTTTGCTCAGGCCGGGCGAGGTGGTCTTGGGCGCCGTGGTGGTGGCCTTGACCGTGGTCGAGCTCACCACGGGTTTCGGCGTCGACGGGCGGCTGCTGCCGCCGCATCCGGTGATGAGCAGTGAGACCGCGACCGCGGCCGGCAGGGCATAGGTCACCCGCCGTGATTTCAGTGTCCTGCTGCGCGCAGGCTTCTCCGAGGATGCACCCGGCATCATCGCCCCCCGATATTCGTATGTGTGAAGCCGCCCGAGGGTAACAGCAAAACCGTTTCGGGCCAATCGAATAGCCGGGCGCCGGACACCGTCCGGCCACGCGGTATTCAGCCGACGGTCACGCCGATGCTGCGGCCGATATCGGTGAGGGTGGCGTCGAAGAGCACATCCGGATTGCCGATGGGAATCGGATAGTTGCCGAAGACCTCGAGGGTGACGTGGCCGTAGAGGCGGGCCCAGAACTGGATCATCACGTAGCTCACGCCCAGATCCAGTTTCTCGGCCGGGAACTTCTGCCCGGACTCGGCCAGCACGCGCAGCAGATCGGTTTGGAAGGCGATCAGGTCGTCGCGCAGTTCGCCGGGGATGAGTTCCACCGGCGGGGTGACGATGTCGTAGTCGGTGAGCAGGCGCCCGGCGGCCTCGAGGAAGAGCCGGCCGACGGGTTCGCCGAATTGCTGCATGGCACTGCCGAATCCGGCGGCCGAGGGGGACGCGAAGACGAGCGTGAATTCCCGCGCGTGCGCCAGCGACCAGCTCCGGAAGCCCCGGCACACGGCGAAGAAGCGCACCCCGGCGTCATCGGGCAGGCCCTGCACCGCGGCGGCCAGATCGGTCGCCAGGTCGGCGCACACGTCGGTGCGCACCGCGGCGACGAGTTGATCGCGCGATTCGTAGTACCGGTAGAGCGCGGGCGCGGTGATACCGAGCTCGCGCGCGATGGCCCGCAGCGTAATCGCCTCCAGGCCCTGCTCCACCAGCAGTGACCGCGCGACGCGGCGGATGTCTGCATCACTGACCGCAGGCATCCGGCCGCGTCGGCGTTGTTCACTCACACTGTCTCCATCGGCGAACAAGCGTGGGCCCAACGTGGTCACGCCGGGCCCCATGATCGCTTACTCGTACTTGACCTGCCAGCTCTTGATTCCGTTCAGCCAACCCGAACGGAGACGGACCGGCTCGGACACCTCGCTCAGGTTCGGCATCACATCGGCGATGGCGTTGAAAATGAGGTCGATCTCCAGGCGAGCCAGGTTCGCACCAACACAGTAGTGGGTTCCGGTGCCGCCGAAGCCAACATGCGGATTGTTCTTGCGCAGCACGTCGAACTGATGCGGGTTCTCGAAGTGCTCTTCGTCGAAATTGGCGGCGGAGTAGAACATTCCGACGCGCTGGCCCTTCTTCAGCTCCTGGCCGCCGAGGACGGTGTCCTGCAGGACGGTGCGCTGGAAGGCGATGACCGGGGTGGCCCAGCGGACGATCTCGTCGGGAGCGGTGCGCGGGCGCTGCTCACGGTAGATCTCCCACTGATCCGGGTTGTCGACGAACGCCTTCATGCCGTGCGTGATGGCGTTGCGGGTGGTCTCGTTGCCGGCCACGGCCAGCAGGATCACGAACCAGGCGAACTCTTCCGAGGTCAGGCCCTCGCCGTCGACGTCGGCCTCGAGCAGCGTGGACATGATGTCCGCGTGCGCGTCCAGGTCGACGGGGCACGCGCGCTTGCCCTCGGCCAGGTTCCACGAGTAGCCCATGACCTCGGCGGTGGCGACCTTGTGGTCACCCTCGAAGTCGGGATCGTCGTAGGAGATCATCTGGTTGGTCCAGTCGAAGATCTTGCCGCGATCTTCCTGCGGGATGCCGATGAGCTCGGCGATGGCCTGCAGCGGCAGCTCGCACGCGACCTGGGTGACGAAGTCGCCCGAGCCCTGCGCCTTGGCCTCCTGCACGATCTTCTCCGCGCGGTCGCGCAGGGCGGCGCGCAGCGATTCGACCGCGCGCGGGGTGAAGCCCTTGGAGACGATGCGGCGCAGCTTGGTGTGCCGGGGCGGATCCTGGTTCAGCAGCAGGAAGCGCTGAACCTCGATCTCCTCGCGCAGGATGTCGTCGTAGAAGCGGATGACCGCGGTGTTCTCCTCGGAGGAGTACACCTCGGGATTCTTCGAGATCTCGCGAATGTCTTCGAGTTTGGTGACGGCCCAGTAGCCGTCGTCCTTGAATCCGCTGCCGGCCTGGGGAACCCAGGCGACAGGCGAGGTACGGCGAAGCTCGGCGAACTCCTCGACGGGCAGTCGAGTGGCGAGCAGATCGGGATCGGTGAAATCGAAGCCGGCGGGGCTGGTCGGCGCGGACACGGTTACCTCCTTTGGAACACGTTCCCGAGCAGTGAACCACACCACACACGGGTTTGTGAACATGTATTACTAAAACATGTTCACAAACCGTGCGGTATGCGGAGAAGGCCGCTGGTCAGCGCCGTCCCGCCCGCGACATCACTCGTAGGCGACCTGCCAGCTCTTGATGCCGTTGAGCCAGCCCGAACGCAGCCGCACCGGTTCGGAGAGCTGGCGCAGGTTCGGCATCACGTCGGCTATCGCGTTGAACATGAGGTCGATCTGCAACCGGGCCAGGTTCGCCCCCACGCAGAAGTGTGTGCCGGTACCCCCGAATCCTACGTGCGGATTCGGATCGCGCAGGACATCGAACGCGAACGGCTCGTGGAAGTGCTCGTCGTCGAAGTTGGCGGCGCTGTAGAACATGCCCACCCGCTGCCCTTTACGCAGCTGCTGCCCGCCGAGTTCGGTATCGGCGGTGACGGTGCGCTGGAACGCAACCACCGGTGTCGCCCACCGCACGATCTCGTCCGGCGCGGTGCGCGGGCGCCGCTCACGGTAGATCTCCCACTGCTCGGGATGGTCGACGAACGCCTTCATGCCGTGGGTGATCGAGTTGCGGGTGGTCTCGTTGCCGGCCACGGCCAGCAGGATCACGAACCAGGCGAACTCCTCCGAGGTGAGCCCGGCGCCGTCGACATCGGCCGCCAGCAGGCTCGTGGCGATGTCGTCCATCGGGCAGGCGCGTTTGGTCTCGGCCAGGTTCCACGAGTAGCCCATGACCTCCGCGGTGGCGGCCCGGTGATCACCCTCGAATTCCGGGTCGTCGTAACCGATCATCTGATTGCTCCAGTCGAAGATCTTGCCGCGATCCTCCTGGGGCACGCCGATGAGTTCGGCGATGGCCTGCAACGGCAACTCACTGGCGACCTGGACGACGAAGTCGCCGCCACCGGTTTTCTTGGCCGCGTGCACGATTCGCTCGGCACGCTCGCGCAGAGCCGAGCGCAGGCTCTCGATCGCGCGCGGGGTGAAGCCCTTGGAAACGATGCGGCGCAGCTGGGTGTGCCGGGGCGGATCCTGATTGAGCATCAGGAAGCGCTGCACCTCGATCTCGTCGCGGGTGATGTCGCCGTTGAAACGGATGACGGCGGTGTTCTCCTCCGAGGAGAAGAGTTCGGGGTGTTTCGAGATGTGCTTGATGTCTTGAAGTTTGGTCACCACCCAGTAGCCGCCGTCGTCGAACCCGCTCACCCCGTGGGGTTGCGGGTTCCAGTACGGGCGGGCGGTGCGCCGGAGTTCGGCGAATTCTTCGAGCGGGAGCCGAGTGGCGAGCAGGCCGGGATCGGTGAAATCGAAACCGGCGCTGATGATTCGAGGGGACACGGTACCTCCTTTGGAACACGGTCCACAGGAGTGAAGCACGCCACACCCTTTTTGTGAAGCATGTTTAGTAAATGCTGTTTACTTGATGTGTCACTGTGCGGCCGCTCGGTCCCGGACGCTCCGTTCGCGACCGCGGCGCGCACGGGCGGGCGCAGAAAACCCACAGAAACACCAAACCCGTTGGCATTTCGCGTCATTCGGTAGCGATCAATGCTGGCCGGACGATGAACAGAACCAGTAGTATTCAGCTGGGCGTCCGGTCGGGGGGACTACCACGAGACTCACGTGTCGCATGATGGAGCTGCAGGATGGCCTTCCGGATCGACCAGGAACAGACTCGACGAAGAACGCAACGCAGGGGTGGCGCGCCGCGGTCCGGCAAGGACCGCTGGCAATCGGAATACGTTCGCCGACTGCGGATTACCGATGCGCTGGTAGTTTGCTCCGCCGTGGCCGCGGCGCAATTCCTGCGCTTCGGCGACCCCGGCAGCGACCCGATGCTGGATTGGGCGGGCGACGCCCGCATCGGCTATTCGGCCATCTCGCTCGTGCTGGCGCTGGCCTGGGTGAGCTTCCTCGCGGTGGGAAACGTGTGGTCCACCGCCATCATCGGCACCGGGCCGGAGGAGTACCGCAGGCTCGTCGCGGCGACCATGCGGCTGTTCGGCCTGATTGCCATCGTCTCCCTGCTGCTTCGAATCGAGTTCGCGCGTGGCTATCTCGCCATCGCGCTGCCGGTGGGCCTGCTGGGTCTCATCCTGAATCGCCTGGGCTGGCGCAAGTTCGCCGCGCGTCAGCGCCGTTCCGGGCGCTACCTCACCTCGGTTCTCGTTGTGGGCCGCCGGGATTCGGCGCTCGAGATCATGCGGTGCTTCGCCCGCGATCCGGCGGTCGGGTACTCGGTGGTCGGCGTCTACTCCCCCTATCTGCTCGATCCGGCCGATTTCGAGATCATCGAGGAGGTCGAGCTGCCGGTGATCGGTGCGGAATCCACGGTGCTGGAGGCGGTTCGGGAGACCGGGGCGGACACCGTCGCCATCGCCGCCACCGAGCAGCTGGGGCCGCGCGGCATCAACGATCTGGTGTGGAAGCTCGCGCCGCTGGGCGTGGATCTGGTGGTGACGCCCGGCGTGGTCGACGTGGCTGATCAGCGCCTGTCCATCCGGCCGATCGCCAATCTCCCACTGCTGCACATCCAGAAGCCGCAGTACGATCGCGCGAAGTCGTTCGGCAAGACCGCTTTCGACGTCCTGTTCGCCCTCACCGCCCTGCTGGCGGTGGCGCCCTTCATGGTGATGCTCGCGGTGGCCGTCAAGGTCAGCAGCCGCGGTCCGGTGTTCTACCGGTCCGAGCGCATCGGCCGCAACGGGCATCCCTTCCAGATGATCAAGCTGCGCACCATGCGGGCCGACGCCGACAGCGCCCTGGCCGAACTGCTCGCCGAGAACGAGGGCGCCGGACCGCTTTTCAAGATCCGCGACGATCCCCGCGTCACCCCGGTGGGCCGCCTGCTGCGCCGCTACAGCCTGGACGAGCTGCCCCAGTTCATCAACGTGCTGCGCGGAGAAATGAGTGTGGTCGGCCCGCGCCCGCCACTGCGCACCGAGGTGGAGCGCTACGACGGCAAGGTCCGCCGCCGCCTGCTCGTCAAACCCGGCGTCACCGGCCTCTGGCAGGTCTCGGGCCGCTCGGATCTGTCCTGGGAGGAGTCGGTCCGCCTGGACCTGTCGTACGTGGAGAACTGGAGCATGGTCCAGGACCTGCTGATCATCAAGAAGACCATCACCGCCGTCGCGGCGAGTGACGGCGCGTACTGACCCGGCCCGGCCGAAAGCGGCGCGCCCGCCGGCGGCCGCTGGCTACGATCGAGGCCGAACTTCCCGCGCTCGACAGGTATCAACGGTCAGGAGACGGTCGTGTTCACATCCACCCACGCGCTGCTCGCGGTCGCGGCGGTCACCGCCACCGCACTCTGCGCGGCGCCCGCCGCGGCGGGCCCCGAGGTCGAGTCCATCACCCTGAACGCGGTCGTTACCCCCACCGCCGACGGCCTGCTGGCCACCGGCACCTACCGCTGCGAGGCGGGCATCGGCTATCTCGATGTCACCGCCGCGATAGCCACCAGCGGTAGCGGCACCATCGGGCTCGCGAGCTCCCCGCCCGGGATCACCCTGCAGTGCACCGACCGCGTCGAAACCTGGTCGGCCACGCTGAAACCCACGAACAACCTCCCGGTGCTCGTCCCGTACACCGACGGCGCCGGCACGGCCCAGCTGAACCGCAAGTACTGGAAGGTCGATTCCGGCGAGGTGCTCCTGCACGCCGGTTGAGCCGCGGCCCAGCGGTTCTCGCGCCGGGTGCGGCCCACCCGGCTCAGCCGATACGCACCACCCGGGCCCACTCCGGGGGTTTGTCCGGCACGTACTCCGAGTCCTCGCGCCACGAGCGGGTGCGCTCGCGGCCGAACAGGCCGACCACGGTCCGGCAGGACGGGCGGCTGGTCGGCCAGGGTGTCTGGCCGTCGGTCAGCACCACGATCACGTCCGGGCGTGGTTGGGCAGTCAGGGCTTTGGCGAAACCCGCGCACAGGTCGGTGCCGCCGCCGCCCATCAGCGGTATGCCCTCGGCGCGGCACAGGGGGTCGGCGACGCGGGCCGCGGCGTCGCACGACAGCACGGTGACCAGGTCGCGGCGGCCGCCGGCGGCGCGGGTGATGGCCGCCGTTTCCAGCAGGGCGCTGCCGAGTTCGGCGTCGCTCACCGACGCGGAGGAGTCGATGATGACGCAGATGCGGGGCGGGGTGCGGCGCAGGCTGGGCAGCACGATGCCGGGCAGCGCCGTCGCGCGGCGGGCGGGGCGGCCGTAGGTGTAGTCGTCGCCGGCGCCGCCCGCCGAGACCGCGGAGCGCACGGCCGCGCCGAGCAGGTCGCGCCAGGGTTGCGGCGGGTGCACCGCGTCCTCGGCCCAGCGCCGCCAGCCCGCGGGCGCGCTGCCGGGGCGGCCGATGATGCCCTGCGCCACCCGGAATCGGACGGCGTCGGTTTCCTGTTCGCTGAGTCCGTCGGCCCCGTCCGGGCCCAGATCCCAGTCCCGCTCGGCGCCGTCCGCGCCGCTGCCGCAGTCGAGCCAGGCCATGGCGGCCGTGCGCGGGCCGAGCCGGAACTGGTGCAGGTAGTCCTCCATGAGTTCGCCCTCGGGCAGGTTCAGGGTGGCGGGCAGGACGACGCCCTCGGGCTGGATCAGGCCGTCGCCGAACGCGTCGTCGTTGATCTCGGCGTCGGCGGCGATGTTCATGCGCAGGCGTTCGGCGGGCCCGGTCAGGTTGTGCCGCTTGGCGAATCGGTCGCTGCGGCCGTGGTGGTCGCGCAGCAGATGCGAGACCTCGTGCACGAGCACCGACGCCAGATCCTCCACGGGGGTGCGCTCGACGAAACCCGCCGAGACGTAGCAGCGCCAGAACCTGTCGACCGCCATGGTCGGTGTCCGGGGTGAGTCGATGATCCGCATGGCGAACAACGCCGTCGCCAGATACGGCCGCGCCCGGACCGCGACGAGCCGTGCGGCGGCGAGCTTTTCGAGATCGAGTACCAGTGTCATCGGTTCACCGCGGCCTTGACGCGATCGGCGGCACGGTCCGCCTCCTGCGCGACCGACACCATCGCGGCGAGATCCTCGATCGCGGCGGGGACGTCCCAATCACCCTGGCGCAGGGTGGCCAGCGTCGTGGCGGGCACCACGACCAGGTCCGGCGCACCGGTTTCCACCGCCTTCACCAGCAGCGCCCAGGCCGCGTCCCAGCGTTCCCGCGACGGGCGTTTGCGCACCGCGGCCACCACGGCGTCCAGTACCGCCTGGCGCAGATCGCCGCGTTCGGGCAGGTCGGCCGCGGCGGGATCGGCGAGCAGGGTTTCCGGGTCGGGCAGGTCCATGCGCTCGATCCAGGTGAGCAGTTCGAAGCCGGGACCGTCCCCGACGGCGCCCCGGATCAGCAGGGACAGCACGTCGGGGGTCGAGCCGGCCGCGGTGGCGAAGGCGATCAAGCGCAGGGTCATCTCCCAGCTGCGCGGTGACGGCCAGGCCCCGCCGCGGCGGGTCTCGGTGGTCGGCAGCTGATGCACGAGCTTGGGGCGGCCCGCGAGCAGGCCGCACACCGCGCGGCGGGCGAAAGCCACAGCGCCGGTGAGGAGTTCGGGATCCAGGACCGGCAGCGTCGCCCGCGGCCAGGTGCCGCCGAGGCCGCGGACGACCACGTCGTGATCGTGGTTCCAGTACAGGTGCACGAATCGGTTGGCCAGCGGCGGGCTCAGTTCCCAGCCGTCGGCCGCGCTCGAGCGCGGGTTGGCGGCGGCGGCGATGCGGATGCCGGGCGGGAGTTGGAGGGCGCCGATGCGGCGTTCCAGGACCAGGCGCAGCAGGGCGGCCTGGACCGCTGGCGGGGCGGTGGAGAGTTCGTCCAGGAACAGCAGCCCGCGGCCGGCGCGGCAGAGGTCGACGGCCCAGTCCGGCGGGGCCATCGGGACGCCGTTGTGCGCCGGGTCGTCGCCGATGATGGGCAGACCCGAGAAGTCCGACGGCTCATGGACACTCGCGATCACGGTGGTGAGGGGCAGGTCCAGGGACTCGGCGAGCTGGGTCAGGGCGGCGGTCTTGCCGATGCCGGGTTCACCCCACAGCAGGACCGGGAGGTCGGCGGCGACCGCCAGTGTCAGGGCTTCGAGCTGGATGTTGGGGCGGGGTTCGGTGGTCGAATCGCCCAGCAGCGTGAGCAGGTCCGCGGCGACGTCGAGCTGCGCGGAGTGCGGGCGGGTGGCGGCGGAAGCGAGTGTGAGCATGTGTGAATCACCTTGGGGTCGTGTCGAATCGGGTTCGGCGCGCGGCGGATACCCGGGGGCGGTGGTCGGGCGGGTCACGCGGGCAGATCCGCGTGCGTGGCGCGGCGGTCGGGACCGTCGCGGTGGTCGTCAGCGCTGGGTGGCGAGGCGAGGATGATCGCGACCCGCGGGGCGCGGGGCGCGCCTGATGCACGGGTCCGGGGTGGACAGGCCCGCCCGGAACATGCCGTAGCGGATCCGGCGTTCCGCGGCGGCTTCCAGCTCGTCCCGCAGGGCGCCCGGGCGCAGGACCGCGTCGGGGCCGAGCAGGGTGTCGACGAGGGTCAGGACGCCGTCGATGTCGCCGTGGCTCAGGCGTTCCCGGACGCCGGCGAGGCAGTCGGGGTGCCGGTGTGCCCGGTCGATCGCCTGGAGACAGGGCAGCGGGGTGCCGGTCAGGGCGACCAGCAGCTCCTCCCGGCGGATCTCGCCGGGGTCGTGATCGAGCGCGGTGAGCACCCCGTCGCGCAGTCCGATGCGATGACGCTCGCCCCGGCAGTCGACCGAGCGGGCCCGGTCGGCGAGGTCGGCGGCATCCGCGCGGGCGCGGGGTTCGTGATCCGGTACGAGCGCCGCGGCGACCAGCGGGTGCAGCCGGTCGGGTGTGATCGCTTCGGCGCGTAGCAGTTCCAGGTCCGGCAGTGTCCAGGTCGCGGCGTCGGGTAGCACGGGGAGCCCGGAGATCTCGCCGGTGGGGACATCGCGGGTGATCCGCAGGTGGGGCGGATCGCCGCCGGGCTCGGACAGTTCCACCACGATCCGCCGGCGCGCCCCCGGGCGCACGAGCAGCGGGCCCGAGGTATATCCCTGCGCACGCAACAGAATCCGCGCCTCGTCGGTCCACCGCCGCACCGCGCACCCGTGCTCGGCCCACGTCAGCAGTTCCGCGTCGAGAGTGTCGGGATAGCCGCGCTCGCCAGGGGGCGGGACACCGTCGGCCGATTCCGTTGCCCCGGAACGGATCAGCAGTTCGTCACTGCGGCTCGCATCCCACAGGTGCCGGTGCAGATCGAGCCGGAACCGCCGGTCGGGTCGAGGATGCGGATGCAGGCTCGTCCCCGCCGCGGGCAGGTTCTCACCCCACAGCGCGAGGCTCACGCGCTGCCCCGCGTCGGCCCACTCCGGCGCGGTCCGGACGACGAGTTCCACCGAACCGTCCATGCCGCAGGGGTTTCCGAGTTCGTCGGCCCCGTATCGAGCCAACCCGATGGTCAGCCCCGCCCGCAGCAGTCCGTCCGGCGCGACCCTGGGCATATGCCAGCGCAGCAGATCCGGCGCGAGGAGCCGCAGGTCCCCCCTGATCCGGGCCGCCATACCCCGCCCGTATACCCGGGCCACGGCTCGCAGGTCGACGTCGACATCGAAACCCGCGGCGGCACAGGCCCCCGCCCAGTCACCGGCGTGTCGTCGCGCGGTCGCGTTGTCGATCATGGAAGGCGGCACGGCGTATTCCCGCACGCGCTGCCAGAGAGAAATCCGGGAAGCGTTCTCGTTCACAAGGTTGTGCATCAGCACTCACCTTCAGCGAACGAGACCCCCAATCCTGATTCAGAATGAGTGTTCATCGCCCAGATCATATATCCCCGCCCGCCCCCTGGCGAGCCACCCCCAACTGTTTCACCGGCGGGCAGGCTACGATCCAGGAATGTCCATACATGGAAAGGGCGGTTTCCGCCCCCGCCGGTGAGCCCGCAGCGGGCCGCGTCGCCCGCCACCGCCGTTCCCTGCTCCACGGGGTGGTGCCCGTGACCGTATTCGCTTGCGCCCGTTGCGGTCAGCGACTGACTCCGAATCTTCGCCGGCTATCGATTCTCCCTCCCTTTCGTGCCGACCCCACCACCGCGAGCGGCTACCGTCCCCGGCTGTGGGCCGGAACTTTCGCCGTCTGCTCGGGACCACACGGTTCCGCGTATTTCGGCGCGTCGACACCGTGGGGCACAGTCCTGCTGAATCCGAACGACATTCGCGGTGTGCTGCCGCACCCCGAGTACCGTCGCCGTAGCGGATGCTGCGGACCCAGCGGCCACGACGGCCCCAACCTCGTGTGCGTCGTCTGTTCCCTGGAGGTCGCCACCGAGCAAAGTGACTGCTGGCTCGTGCCGAATGTTCAACTTGTTCCGTCAGCGGTGGTCGTGCGGGGAGGGCGCGCCCGCTCCAGGCCTACCGGTGGGGAGTTCGCGCGCCGTCCTCGGAACGGGATCGGTCGAGGATGATGCGCGTATTGCCCCATCGGCGGACTCTCCGCCCGGTCGCGCCGAATAGATTCGTTACTCGGCCGCCAGCTGCACCATGTAGACGGTCGATGCCGCTGCGAGCAGCAGGAACAGCCCGGGAAACGCGATGTTGTGGAACACCCGGGTGTGCACGTGGACGACGACGGCCCCGACGAAGAACACGGTCAGGCCGACGCCGGCCGCGACGCCCAGCCGGGGCGCCGCGATCACGCCGGCAACCAGGCCCACCGCCCCGGCCAGTTCCAGCGTCGCGAGATAGGGCACGGCGGCGGGCGGCAGCCGGACCTCGGCGGAGTTCTTCGTCACGAATTCCGCTCGGGCATAGTCGGCGACCGCGATGACGACGTTGGCGACGACGCACACGATCGTCGCGGTGAACAGTGCGGCGGTGCTCGCCGACGGCCGCAGGGTGCACGTCACAGCCCCGGGCGGTCATCGTTTCGCGGTCGTGGACATCACCGTCACCGCGGGCCGGGTCGCCCGGATCGAGATCACCCGCGCCGGTGCGCACCTCGACCTCACGATGCTTCCGCCCACCGCCCCGCCGGCTACTGAACCGTCTTGATCGCCCCGCCGTCGGCCAAATAGTCTGCGCCGGTGAGGTTTCCGGACAGCGGAGAAGCCAGGAACGTCACCAGGGCCGCGGTTTCGTGTGGCTCGGTGAGCCGGCCGGTGGTGATCCCCATCCGGGCCGGAGCTTGCGCGAGGAACTCGTCGAGGGTGAGCCCGTTCTTATCAGCGACGTGTGCGGCGTACCCGTCTGCGGCCGACCAGTTGCCGGTGCGGGTGGGTCCGGGGGAAACGGTGAGAGCGCGCAGGCCCTGCCCGCCGAATTCCTCGGCGAGAGCCTTCGTGAGGTTGTTGAGCGCGGCTTTGGCGGTGCCGTAGTCGACCGGATGGTAGGCGGCGCGGGCCCCGATGGAGGAGATGTTGATGACCACGCCACGCTGCCGGAGCAGGCTGGGCAGGAGGTGGCGGGTGACCCGGACGGTGGCGAACAGGTTGAGTTCGTAGGTGCGTTGCCAGGCGTCGTCGGCGATGTCGAGGAAGCCGGCGGCATCGGCGCTGCCGGGTACGACGCCGCCGAGGTTGTTGATCAGGATGTCGATCTCGCCGAGGATCTCGGCGGCCCGCTCGGCCAGCACGGCGGCGCCGTCCGGTCCGGCGAGGTCGACCGGCACGGCGGTGGCGCGTCCGTCGAGCTCGCGCAGTTCGGGGGTGATGGTGCGAGCGGCGGCGACGACACGGACCCCTTCGGCGGTGAGCGCCCGCACGATTTCCAGGCCGATTCCCTTGCTCGCTCCGGTGACAACCGCCGTCTTCACGGATAGTTGCAGATCCACAGCGCATTCCTTTCTGGAACTACAGTTACAATTTCAGGGCAGCGTGCACGGCTTCGTGCCGAACCGCCCGCTCAGGTGGTGGTGAATTACAGTGCGCGCATGGCCATTTCGACCAGACCGGAGAGCCGGTCTGGACGAGGGTCGGCCTTGGCGAGTACGCGCATGCCGTTGATGGTCGCGAGCAGGAAGGTCGCCGCGGCGTCCGGATCGAGGTCCCCGGCGAACTCCCCGGTGCGCCGACCCTCCTCGATGGCCCCCCGGAACGCGGCGTGCTGACGGTCGAAGATGCGCCGAACCAGCAGGTCGACAATCTCGTCCTCGCCACCCAGCTCGACAGCGGTGTTGGCGGCCAGGCATCCGCGACGTTCGGTGTCGTCGCAGGCCGCATCCAGCACCATGGTCAGCGCGGCACGTACGCGTTCGCGAGGTTGCCCGGGCCCGTCGAGCAGGTCGATCACACGAACCGTTTCCTGGGCCTGGTAGCGGCGCAGCGCCCGCTGGAACAGGTCGCGTTTACCGGCGAACGCGTTGTAAAGGCTCCCGCGCCCGATGCCGATCGCGTCGAGCAGGTCCTGCGGCGTGGTCCGGGCGTATCCCTTGCGCCAGAACACTTCCATCGCCTGTGCGACTGCCTCGTCCGGGTCGAAACTCTTGGTGCGCGCCACCCGGTCGACGGTAGGCGCTCTGTAACTACGAGTCAAATATTCAACGGGTCGGTGCTCGCGGGCAGCGAGACCGATCGAACTGCTCGTCCAGCCGCGCCCACATACGGGTCACGGTTTCCCGGTCGCCGACGAGCCCGCTCGGCACACTCAGGGCGGCTTTGAAGGCCGGATGCTCGCGCCGGTACATCTCCCAGAGCGAACTGCCCCGCGAACCGGCCTCCACGTTCGCGATGCGGTCGGCCAGCTTCAGCACGACCGCCTCCGGCCACTCCCCGATCTTTGCGTAGGCATCGGCGTTGCGCGCCTGACGATTCGCCCCCACCCCGGTGACGGCCCACACCAATTCCGCGACGCCATCCCCGAAGCCGGACCGCACCTCGTCGACCGTGACGGCGGTGTCCTCCACCACGTCGTGCAGCCACGCGGCCACTCCCACGTCCCCAGCGATCCCGAAGTCCCGCAACACCCCTCGCACCGCCGCCAGATGCATTACATACGGCAGACCCCCGTACAACTGACCACCGTGCGCAGCGACCGCGAACCCGACCGCCGCGCTTTCCCTGCCGTCCCCCCGCACCGGGCGCTTCGCGATCTCACTCATACGGCCATCCTGCCCGGCACAGTGCCCCCGGCCCAGCGGTTTTCCGTCCGTCGCGCTGGTTCTGCATCAGCAGCAGTGCCGCCCGGGTGCGGTGGTACGCCTCGGGGCACCCTCAGTCGACCGGGGTGCGTTCCTGCGCGGCGACGAACCCGAGGAACCGGGGTAGCACCCGGCCGGGGATCGCGAAGATCATGTCGTGGCCGACGCCGGGGTAGATCTCTATATCGGCGTGCGGCAGGAACTTTCGGGCGCGGGCCGCGGCGACCTCGGGGTCGTGGACCACCGTCTCGCTGCCGAACAACACGAGGACTGGGGCGGTGATCGCGGCGAAGCGGTCGGGGGGTAGGGGGCGGGGCCAGGGCAGAGACACGCGGAACTCGAAGGACGCCAGCAGCATTGCCCAGACCTCGTCGGAGAGTTCGACCCGGGGGGAGAGCCAGCGGTTGAACTTCTCCATCCGGGCGCGGGTCGGGCGTATTCCGGCGCCCAGGAACTTCAACAGCACCTTCCAGGGTGGCCTGGCGAAGGTGGCGGGGGCCGGCTCCAGCAGGCTCAGGCTCGCTACCCGGTCGCCCTGCCACGCCGCGACCACCGCGGCGATCCACGCACCCTGCGAATACCCGGCCAGGTGCACGCGATCCACTCCGAGCCCGGCGATCACCTCGCCCACCCAGGCCGCGATGTCGCCTTCGCCGGCGAGCGGCGCCGTCTGCTCGCATCGGCCCGCCCACCCCAGCACATCCATCGCGTACACCGTGCGCTCGCGCGACAGCTCCGCGACGAACGGCTCCCAGAACAGACTGTTGCCCGCCAGCCCGGGCAACAGCAGCAGCGGCACCCCCGCACCGTGGCCCGAGCGCCGCACCCGGGTCGTTCCGAAGGAAGTCCGGACGTCGATCTCCTCCGACTCGACCGGCCACTGCCGCGCCACCGCGTCGTAGGCCCGCAGGTAGACGGCCTCGGCCTCGTCACTCGTGAACCGCCCGATCTTCGGCATCCTCGCCCCTTTCACCGTTGATGGTACGAACATATCAGATAGTTGATATGCGCGTACCATCAACGGTGAAGGCCGCGACGCGCCCGGATCACCGATTACGTTGCGCCCCTGCCGATGTCAGAGCCACGGGCAACCCCCGCGAGAGATCACCCCGCCACTCGCCGCAACCGCGTCGCGACCCGGGTCGCCACCCCCGCCCCGCGCAGCAACCACCCGAACGCGGGCGACGCGGGCCCGGGCACCAGCCCCGCGAGCTGCACCGCGTCGACCAGGTCGTACAGCGTCTCCCCCTCCACCATCAGATGATCGGCGTCGAAGTGATACCGGTCGACGGCCGTGCACTGGACGAAATTCCCGTTGCCGGGCAGCTCGGGCGCGCCCGGTCCGTACGGGTGGAGCTTGAGCGGCCCCACCAGATGACCGGATCCGTAGTAGCGCACCACCATTCGCAGCGTGCCGTCGGGCGCGACGTCCACGTAGCTCTGACCGGGAATGGGGTCGTAGCGCCAGTCGGGGATGGCGTCGAAGAAGGCGAAGTTGTAGGTGACGAACTCGTCGAGGCCGGTCATGGTGGCGCCGAGGGTGGTGACGTCCTTGTAGCGCAGCCCCGGGGAGTAGAGCTCGTGGTTGTGGCTCATGTCGCGAGCCTGCCAACTCCACCAGTACTTCTTGGCCCACTCCAGCGTCCAGGCGATATCCAGCCCGTGGCCGGCGTAGAACTCGATCTTGCGCTCGTACTCCTCGAACCACGTGCGGGTCATCGCGGTCAGGGCGGCCTCGTCCAGGACGGGGACGGGTTCGGCCCGGTTCGTGAGAACCGCCGGAATCGGTTGCGCCAGGCGGGGTTGCGCCAGCGCCCGCTGGAACTGCTCTTCGGTGAACATCGCGATCTCCTATCGGGAAGCACCTGCTTCCCGATAGTGATGGTTCTTGTAGGGTGGGGTCCGTGTCAAGGAGTTACGGCGGGCAGAGCGCCGCCGACCGCGCCGCCGACCGGCGTACCCGGCTCATCGAGGTCGGCTTCGAACTGGTTGGCACCCAGGGCGTTTCCGCCCTGGGCATGCGGGCCGTCTGCCGCGCGGCGGGCCTGAGCCAGAAGTTCTTCTACGAGAGCTTTCCCGACACCGACGCGCTCCTGCACGCCGTCCACCGCGCGGCCCTGACCCGCCTGGAGCACGCGGTCGCCCCCGCCGCCGGGGACCTGCGCGCGATCTTCGAGTCGGCCGCCGAACTCATGGAGTCCGATCCCCGCGTCTGCCGCATCCTGCTGATCGAGCCGATAGCCGACGCCCGCCTGCGCGGTCACGTCCGCGACTCCATGCCGGCCCTGACCCGCGCCGCCCTCGGCGACCGCGTCACCGGCTCCCCCGACGATCCGGCCGTCCGGATGCGCTTCTCCGCCCTCTTCGGCGCCCTGATCTCGCTGTTCATCGAGTGGACCGAGGGCAGCCTGGGCACCGACCGCACCGCCTTCGCCGAGCACGCCACCCGGGTGACCACGCACCTGCTGGGCGAGCACGCCGGCCGATGACCGGACACGCGCGGATGCGCCCCGGGGTGACGAACTATCGTGACGGAATGCCGTTTACGCCCGTATCAAGTCCCGACCCGTCCGCGTTCCTCGCCGGTGACGCGGTGGTCGAGGTCGACCATCCGGAGGTGCGCGCGCTCGGGGAAAAACTCCGATCCGAGAGCGACGGCGACATCGACTTCGCCCGCCGCGCGTTCGAATGGGTGCGCGACGAGGTCGGGCATTCCTACGACGTGCGCGACCCGCGCGTGACCCTGCGCGCGTCCGAGGTCCTCGAGCAGCGGGTCGGGCTCTGCTACGCCAAATCACACCTGCTCGCCGCGATCCTGCGCGGACAGGGAATTCCGACCGCACTCTGCTACCAGCGCCTGACGGACGATCCTGGCCACGTGCTGCACGGCCTGGTGGCGGTCCACCTCGACAACGGCTGGCACCGGCAGGACGCGCGCGGGAACCGCGCCGACATCACCGCCGAATTCTCGCTCGGCTCCGAACAACTCGCGTTCCCGGTCGACGCGGCCGCCGGCGAGATCGACTACCCGGAGCTGTTCGTCGCTCCGGTGCGATCGGTCGTCGACACCCTCGGCGGCGCGGGCGCGGGGGTGTCGGTCCTCGATCTCGAACTGCCGTCCGAACTGGACTGACCGCTCACATCGTGCAGGCCCAGGTCCGGCGGACCCAGGTCTGGGCGGTGTCGGCGAGGTTCCACCACGAGACGTAGTGCGGATCGGCCGATTCCAGCGTCCAGCGCGTCTCGAGCGCGTCGAAGAACGCGTCGTCCGCGGTCTTACCGCCGCGCGGTTCCCCGATGTACACCAGGCGATCTCCCCCGGAATCCTCGAACCGCGCCAGCGCCTGCGAGGCCATGGTGTTGCCCCAGCCCGGCGGCCAGCACAGCAGCAACACCTGCTCGCCGATCTCCCGGGTGCGCGCGGAATACGCTGCGAGGTCGCCGATCTCGTGCCAGGTGGCGGGTTGTCCCGCGACGGCCGGGAACGACAGATTCGAGATCTCGTGCGGCGGTTCGGAGTCGAAGGCGTCCACCCGCACCCCCGCCCCCGACAGCTGCGCCGCCCAATATCCCCGGCCCGCACCGAGTTCCAGCACCGGCCGGTTCCCGCAGAACCGCGCGATCCACGCCAGTGTCGCCGGCGCGGGAACGGCGTAGGCGTACGCGGCTTGCAGTACGGTCTGCGCGTAGGCCAGCCGGGCGCTGCCCGCGGCCCGGCCGCCGTCGACCACGACCCGCCCCGACCGCTCCGACACCGAGGGCGCGACGATCTCCCAGTAGGGATTGGCGGCCCGGCCCCCGGTCAGATAGTGCACGAGCCGCAGATCGAACGCCGCGTCCGCCCGCTCGTCCCCGCTGCCCGGCAGCTGTCCGGCCGTCGCGAGATACTCGGCCACCACCGGGAATTCGGCCCGTAGGCGCGGTCCGTCGTCCAGCAGTTCGACCAGTTCGCCCCTGCGCTCGGCGGACAGCACCAGTTCAGCCATGCGTTCGATTCGCTTTCCGTCCGGGCGGCCCCTCAGTCACTCCGCCACCGATTCCACGCGACCGCCGAATTGCCCGCGTGCGATCGCTCGAGCCGGGGAACCAGTTTCGAGTAGTACGACTTCGCCGCACAGTCCTCGTCGCACTCCCGGTGTTTGGCCAGCGCACTTCTCGCAGTCTCCACGTTCATGACCGGGTAGCCCGGGACACCGTGATCCACATAGCCCGTCACCGCGCTCGTCCTCTCCGGAGCCCGCCTTCGCTGCGAAGACGATGCAGCAAGCGTAGCGAAATCTGCGTATACGCAACACAACTTCGCGTATACACACCTGAAAATGCAGCTGTCCAGTCATGTTCCACACAACTTCGCCGGCCACCCGGCACGGGTGTACGACCGAATCGGTCTATGCGTATACGCAGCGTGGGTACCCTGATGAGAGCCGACAGCCCGCGCGACACCCGATTCGGAGGATCACACCATGACCGAACCGCAGTACGTCGCCATCGCGGGCAGCCTGGCCCGGCAGGTCCGCACCGGCGCGCTGCGACCCGGCACGCGACTGCCCAGCTACACCGAAATCGCGGAGCGGCACGGTGTTTCGGACATCGTGGTACGCCGCGCGGTCAAGCTGCTCATCAGTCAGGGTCTGGTGCGAACCGTGGAACGACGCGGCACGTTCGTCACCGCGCGGCCGAATCTCGCCCGGGTGGCGCCCGAGCGCCAGTTGGAGAGTCCGGAAACGACGTTCGGCAACGAATCGGATCGGGACGTGCTCATCGAGCGCGAGACCGCCCGGCTGGCGGCCACGCCCGCACTGGCCGAGGCCCTCGAGATCCCGGAGGGCACGGAGGTGACCCGGGTGATCACCCGTGCGTCCGAGGACGGTCGCGCGGTATCGATCTCCGATTCCTTTCAGCCCCCGGGCGTCAGCGGAGTCGCCGGCGCGGCCTATCTCGAGGAGACCGTCGCCGACCGGCTGCCGTCCCCGGAACACGCCGCCTGGCTGGGCACGCCCCGGGGCGATCTGGTGAAGTCGGTCCATCAGCGCTTCCTCACCGCGGACGACCGCGTCGTCATGGTGTCCGACATCTCCTACCCGCGAGATCGCTACGACACCTTCGTGTTCCGCATGCGCCTGCGCACGGACTAGCCGCTCACCGCGTCTCGACCAGCTGCCGCTGGAACTCGCGGTGCCAGATCTCCAGTGACAGCAGCGTCCAGATGCGCGGTTGTTCATCGCGCCCGCCGGAGGAATGCGCCGCCAGCAGCCGCCGGATCGCCGCCGGATCGAAGATGCCCGCGACGAAGGACGACGGTCCGGTGAGCAGGTCGTGGGCCATGTCGTGCAGATGACCCCGGAACCAGGCGTCCAGGGGCACCTTGAACCCGACCTTGGGCCGATCCACCAGGTCGGCCGGAAGATGCCCGCGGGCGAGCTCTTTCACGATCCACTTGGTGGTGCCGTTGCGCACCTTCACCGCGCTCGGCAGCCGGAAGGCCAGTTCCGCGACGCGATGATCGAGGAACGGCGGGCGCAGTTCGAGGGAGGCCGCCATGGACATGCGGTCGCCGCGTTCGAGCAGGTTGTCCGCCAGCCAGGTGTGCACGTCGGCGTAGAGCATGCGCCGCAACGGGTCGCCGCGACCCTCCAGATACGGCGCCAGGACGCTGCGCTCGGGCGGACCGCCCAGCAGGCCGTCGCGTTCACGAGAGGTGAAGGGCGCGAACCACCCTCGCATCCGCTCGGGATAGCTCGGTTCGGACAGCGCGCGCAGGGCCACGGTGAGGCGGGCGCGATCGGCGGGCATCCGGCCCTCGAGCAGGCGCAGCGGCGCACCGGGGAGCAGCCCGGCGGCGCGGGTGGCGCGGGCGTAGCGGTATTTCGGGTAGCCGCCGAACAATTCGTCGCTGCCCTCGCCGGACAGCACCACCTTCACGTGCTCGCGCGCGAGTTCGGCGAGCCGGAACACCGCCACGTCGGCGGGCTCGGACAGCGGCGAGTCCCGGTGCCTGCTGAGCCGGGCCCAATCGGCCTGGAAATCGTCGGCGGTGATGACGGTTTCGTGATGCTCGCTGCCGACGACCGCGGCCGCCATCCGCGCCCATTCGGTCTCGTCCACCCGATCGTCACCGAAGCCGGCCGAGAACGTGTGCAGCCCCGCGCCGCCGCGCTCGCGGGCCACCAGCGCGCAGATCAGACTGCTGTCGACCCCGCCCGAAAGATACGCTCCCACCGGAACATCCGCGACCAGCGCGTCGCGCACCGAGGCTCGCAGCGCCTCGTCCAGCAGCTCGACGGCCGCCTCCGGCGTGACATCCATGATCTCGGCCTCGGCCGGCAGCCGCCAGTACCGCTCGATCCGCATGCTCCCGTCCGCGCCGACGGTGAGGTGATGCCCCTGCGGCACCTTGCGTACCCCGTCGAAGAACGTGTACGGCGCGGGCACCGAACGGTGCGCCAGGAAGTCGTGCAGGCCCGCGGTGTCCACGCGCGGCGAATCCAGCACCGGCAGCAGCGCTTTGATCTCCGAGGCGAAGGCGAAGAACTCGTCGTCGATGTAGTAGTACAGCGGCAGGATCCCGAGCCGGTCGCGGAACAGGTGGGTATCCCCGGTCCGCGCGTCGTGGATGGCGTAGGCGAACTGACCGCGCAGCCGCCGGACCCCGCCCACCCCGTCCCGCTCGTACGCGGCCAGCAGCACCTCGGTGTCACCGTGGGTGGTGAACGGATAGTCCAGCTCGGCGCGCAACTGCCGGTAGTTCAGGATCTCACCGTTGAAGGCGATGTGGGTGTGCTCCCCGGCACCCGCCATGGGCTGGGCCGATCCCGCCAGATCGATGATCGCGAGCCGGGAATGGGCGAATCCGACCGAACCGGCGGTCCACACGCCCGACGCGTCGGGTCCCCGGTGGCGCAGGCATTCCCCCATCTTCGCCAACAGTTCTCCGCTGACCGGAGCACCGTCGAACCGGCGCACCCCGGCTATTCCGCACACGTCTGCCCCGATTCACCGTCGACCGTCATGCCGTCACCCATCTGCGCGTGCCCGCCTGCCAAGGGTAACCGGGGTACCGCCGGGTGTCAGCGGATGTAATCGCCTGGGCCAACGGGGAATTCGGGGCACGCGAGCCGCGCGCGGATGCGGGTATCGTGCACATCGACACCGCGGGGGCGTGGCGATCGCCCGGGGCGAAAGGCATGTGTTGACCCAGCTGCTCTGGTACCTGCACCGGCTGCGCACCATGAGCGGCCCGGAAATGCTGTGGCGCACGGCCCGGCTCCGCGAGCGCCTGCGCCCGCGCCGGGTGAGCTGGGCGGTCGCGGGCGCGGACCTGTTCGGCCCGGCCGAACCGTCCTGGCCCGACGCGCTGCGCGAGTTCCGCGCGGGGAGCGGTCGCCCGGTCCTGCTCGATCACGACCGCGCCGCCGTGGTCGCCGCCGCCGATCCCGAGGCGGTCGCCGCGGTGCTGGCGGCCGCCGAACGGGTCCTCGCCGGGCGGGTGCGGTTCTTCGGCTACCCGGCCGCCGATCTCGGCGCGCGGATCGACTGGAATCACGATCCGCTCACCGGAACACGCTGGCCCACCGCCAATTCCGAGCGCATCGATCATCGCACCGCCGCCGGGGATCCCAAGTGGATCTGGGAGCTCAATCGCCTCCAGCATCTGCCGTGGCTGGCTCAGGCGTGGCTGTTCACCGGTGAGACCCGGTTCGCCGACGCCGCGTTCGACCACCTCGATTCGTGGATGGAGCAGCAGCCGCCGGGTGCCGGAATCGCCTGGCGCGGCGCGTTCGAATGCGGCGTGCGCGCGATCTCGGTGGCGGTGGCGCTGCAGGGGCTGCGCGCGGCGCCGGGCCTGACGCCCGAACGGTATCGCCGGTACGTCGTGCTGCTGGGCGAGAGCGCCCGGCGCTGCTGGAGCGACCGCTCGCTGTTCAGTTCCGCGAACAATCACCTGATCGGTGAACTGGCGGGGCTGGCCGTGGTGGCGCTGCTGCTGCCGGAGATTCCGGCGGCGGCGCGCTGGGCGGCCGACGCGCTCGAGCTGCTCACCGAGCACGCCGATCGCCAGCTCCTGCCCGACGGCGCGGGCGCGGAACAGGCCGTGGCATACCAGCTCTTCACCGTGGAGCTGGTCGGCGTCGTCCACGCCCTGCTGACCCTGCGCGGCGAGGCGCCCGCTCGGCTCGGCGCCGCCATCGCCCGTAGCTCGCGCTACCTGGCGCTCACCGTCGGCGACACCGATCCGCAGCCGCGCTACGGCGACGACGACGGCGGTTTCGCCCTGCGCCTGGGCGCGGAGGAGATCCGTACGGTGCGTGCGCATCTCGGTATCGCCGACGCCCTGGTTCCGGAACCGGCCGCCGCCCGCGCGGGCACCCCGAGCCTGACCGCGGTCTGGTTGCGCGCCGCGCTCGGTTCGGCCGCGCCGCTCGCCGCCGAACCCCCGGGCAGCGGCTACGCCCCGGACGGCGGCCTGGTGGTCCTGCGCGCCCGCGCCCGCCGCGTCACCATGGATGTCGGCCCCCTGGGTTATCTGTCGATCGCGGCCCACGGTCACGCCGACGCCCTGGCGCTCACCCTGGCGGTCGCCGGGCACGAACTCGTCGGCGATCCCGGAACCGCGAGCTACTACGGACATCCGAGCCGGCGCGCCGCGCACCGCTCCACCCGCGCCCACGCGACGGTGACCGTCGACGACCTCGACCAATCGGTCATGGGCGGCCCCTTCCTGTGGCGCACCCGCGCCGCGGTCCGCGTGCGCGCGGTGGACCTGGTGCGGGGTGTGGTGGACGCCGAACACGACGGCTACACCCGCCTGGCCGAGCCCGTCGTGCACCGGCGCTGGCTGGTGGCGGCGCCCGACAGCACGGAAGTCGCTGTGGTGGACCTGATCTCGGGCCGGGGCCCGCACACGGCCCGGCTGACCTGGCCCCTGCATCCGGCCCTGCGGGTTCGCTCCCACGGCGCGGGCCACCTCGCGTCGCGAGCCGGTGTGCCGGTGCTGGCGCTGGCGTACGCGTCGAATCGGCCCCTGGAAGCCGAGGCGGTACACGGCGACGCGGACACCGACCTCGGCTGGTGGTCCGAACGCCTGGAATCGCGCGAGGCGTCCTGGTCGGTGGGCGCGCGCTGTTCGGGCGACGCGCCACTGGTCCTGCTCACGGTGCTGACACCGCTGGGCCCGGACATCGAACCCCCGCGCGGTCTGGACATCACCCATGCGGACGACCGGATCACCGCCGCCTGGACGAACGGGCACACCCGCCGCATCCTGACCATCGACCCCCGGCGCGCGGGCGCCGCGGAACTCGGCGACGCGGCACCCTGAGCACCGCCCCGCCGCGCATCGGACTCAGCAGCCCCGCGTGAGGAAAGCCCGTGCGTAACCGACGGTTTGGTACACGTAGGACCACGCCCAGTACGCCGGGGAGATCTCCAGCGGACTCGGCGCCATGATCAGCTCGCCCGGAAAGCACCGCGCCAGGATGTAGCGGGCCCGCGACAGGTGCGGCCGCATGGTCACCACGATGACCGTGCGCCAGCCGCGCTCGCGGGCGATCCGGGCCAGGGCGCGGCCCTCCCCCAGTGTGGTCGGCGGATCGGGCGCGAAGCATTCGAGGGCGACGCCCGCGGGCGGCGTACGGCAGGGTTCGCGCACTTCGTCGAGCGCGGTATCGGGCCCGTACGGATTGGAGAACAGCACCGTGGCGGCGTAGCCCCGCCGGGCGAGCTCGATGCCGTAGGCGTAGCGGTCGATGCCCTCGCCGCCGAGCACCACGATCGCGTCCGCGTGCCGCAGTGGATCGACCTGGGGTCGCACGTACACCGGGAACCCGGCCGCGACGAAGACCCCCAGCAGCACCAGCACCGCGAGCCCGGCGCGAACGGGGCGGCGGCGCGGCACCAACCTCACGACCGCCGCACCGCGGACCGGAGCGACCGCAGCGTTCCGGGCGAGATCGCCTGCAGCACAGCCGCGAACACCCCGGCGAACGCGATCACCTCGACCGTCAGCAGCGCGAGCCCGGCGGCGGTACCCCGCTCCCCCGCCCGCAGCACCGCGTGTTCGAGCAGCGCGAGCGCGGCGGCCGCGACGACCCCGGCCGCGACGGGCGGGCCCAGCAGGCGCCCGAGTTCGCTGGATGTCACCCCGACGACGTTACGCGCGAGGAGAAGTCCGGTGATTCCGGTGAGCAGCGCGGACCCCGACAGTGCCAGGCCGACGCCGAGCAGCCCGTGCGGCAGCAGCAGGAGCAGCAGCGGCACCGCCGTGATCGCCCCGGCACCGGTCATGACGTTGATCAGGTGCGGTCGCCCCGCGCCCTTGAGCGCCTCGGCGCCGACCGACATCAGCGCGTACCCCACGCCGACCCCGGCCATGGCCTGCACCAGAATTCCCGCTCCGCGCCACGGCGAGCCGAGCAGCAGCACGACGAGGGGTTCACCGAGCACCGCCAGCAGCGCCGACGCCGGCACCACGGCGAGCCACATCCAGCGCAGCGCGGTCAGGAATCCCCGGGCGAACCGCTCGGGCTGCCCCGCGATGCTCGCGAACGCCGGATACAGCACGTACGAACAGATTTGGACGATCGCCTGCACGGGCAGGAACGCCAGTCGCCTGCCGTTGCGGTAGTTGCCCAGCGCGGCGCTGTCGAGCCGATGCCCGACCAGCACCACCTCGGCGGCCTCGACGGCCCGCTCCACCAGACTCTCGATCGCCAGCGGCGCCGCGAATCCGGCCAGCTCGCGCCACAATCGGAACGAGAACCGGCCTCGCAGCGGCCGCCACCCGCACAGCCACCACGAGGCGACCACCGCCGCCAGCACCGACGCGTAGTACCCCGCCACCAGCGCCCACACCCCGAAACCGCAGGCGGCCAGCGTGATCGAGACCGCGGCGAAGGTGATCGCGTTGACCGGATCCACGATGACGCGGCGCTCGAACCGGAAAGCGCGCTGCAGCAACGCGTCCGGCACCGCCAGCAATGAGGTGAGCACGACCGTGCCCGCGGCGACCGCCGCGACGGCGCCGACCCGGTCGTCCCGGAAGATCGCCGACAGCACCGGCGCGGTCAGCACCAGCAGCCCGGCCAGCGCCACACCCGACCCCAGGGTCACCCGGAACACCGTCTCGGCCGCGTCCGCGATCTCGGTGCGCCGCTGGATCAGCGCGTGGCTCAGCGACCCGTGCGAGAACACGACCACGACGGTGGTCAGCACCGTGCCGGCGGTGAAGACGCCGACCTCGGCCGGGGTGAGCAGGCGCGCCAGCACCAGGGTCTGCGCGAGCGCGATGATCTGCACCGCGCCCACCCCGGCGGCCGAGAGCGCCGCCCCGCGCCGCAGCACCGCGCGCAGTCCGGTGGCGGGTGCCGGCTCCTCCGGTTCGCCCGCGGTCACCGCTGCACGGCGGTCACGACCCGGCCCGCGGTGTGCGCGACCCGCTCGGAGACCCGCTGTTTGAGCGGGTGCACCCGCCGCAGCAGACCGGGAAACAGGCGCACGGCCACGATGATCGCGCCCGCGCGCACGGTCCGGCGCTGCCGGAACGCCTCGCGCGCGAACTCCCGCGCCCCGCGGTTGTCGCTCGCCAGGAACGCCTGCTGCGCCTTGCGCAGCGCTTCCCAGTAGCGGAAGGTACGCAGCGTCCGGTCCAGCGCGGCGCGTTCGGATGCCCCCTGCGGCGCGGCCCAGGCGAAGGATCGCTCGAGCTCGGTCATGAACGCCTCCACCTTGGCGGGGTCGCGGGTCATGGAATCGCTGCGCAGCCGGAAGCGGGCCAGGCGCTGGGGCAGAATGCGAATGTCGTGGTCGCGCACCATGCGAATCCAGATGACGACCGATTCGTGCAGTTCCTCGCCGCCGCGGTCGTAGCCGCCGACGGCCTCCCACACCTCGCGCCGGATCGCCGCGGTGTAGTACGGCACCAGGCCGCCGAGCAGATCGGCCAGGGTGAGCCGGCGCGCGGGGTCCGGTCGCTTGCGCACATTGGTGGAGCGGTAGTAGCCGATCGGCAGATCCGCGCCCGAATCATCGAATCGATAGGCGTCGCAGCCGATCGCGGCGATGCCGGGCTCGGCGGCGAAGGCCGCGCGCAGCACCTCGCAGTAGGTCGGCAGGACCTGGTCGTCGCTGTCCAGCACCACGAAGAAGCGGCCCGTGGCGACCGCCGCGGCGGCCATCACCCCGCCGTCGTAGCCCCGGTTCTCCTGACGTACCAGGCGAATCCGCGCGTCGGCCGCCGCGTAGCCGGACACGATGTCCGCGATCGCCTCGGACATGCCGTTGTCGACCACCACCAGCTCCCAGTCCGGGATCGTCTGCGCCAGCGCCGATTCGATGGTCTCGGCCAGCACGTCCTCGGTGCGGTACGCGGTGGTCAGAAAGCTGAACTCGGGAACGTTCGATTCCCCCATGGCAACCCTTTCGGCCCTACCATCCGATACCCAGATATCCCGGCCGCAGGCGTCGTTGCGCGGCGCCGGGCAGCCGCACCAGGTCGATGACGGTGCGGTCCGGGCCGAGGCCGTCGATGGCGGCCACCACGGCCGGTTCGGCGGTGCCGGCGATGAAGATCTCGCCGTGCGCGACGACGGTGGCGATGTCGTCGGTGAGCAATTCGCCGATGTGCGGCAGCCGTTCCTCGATGAAGGCCCGGTTCGCGCCCATGAGCCGCGAGAGCGCCACGTTCGCGTCGTAGATGCGCACGTCGTAGCCCTTGCCGATGAGCCGTTCGGCGAATTCCACCATGGGCGACTCGCGCAGGTCGTCGGTCCCGGACTTGAAGGACAGCCCGAAGATGCCGACCCGCCGCCTGCCCAGTTCGATGACCAGATCGACCGCGCGGCGCAGCTGGGTCTCGTTGGAGGCGAGCACGTTCGCCAGCACCGGCAACTCCAGATCGTGCTGCCGCGCGGTATGAGTCAGTGCCCGGACGTCCTTGGGCAGGCACGAGCCGCCGAAGGCGAATCCCGGCCGCAGGTAGGCCGAGCTGATGTTGAGTTTGGTGTCGGCCAGGAAGATGTCCATGACGGCGTGCGAGTCGAGCCCGAGCCGCGCGCACAGCGCGCCGATCTCGTTGCCGAAGGTGACCTTGAGCGCGTGAAAGCTGTTGTCCACGTACTTGGTCATCTCCGCCACTTCCAGCGGCACCCGGAAGCGGGGCCCCGGCAGGCCCTCGTACAGACTCATCATCTCGGCGCCGGTGCGCTCATCCGATTCCCCGACAACCGTTTTCGGCGGATTCTCGAAGTCGCGGACGCTGCTGCCCTCGCGCAGGAACTCCGGATTCACGCAGACGCCGAAGTCCACGCCCGCGCGTTTGCCCGAGGCCCGCTCCAGAATGGGAATCAACGTGCCCACACACGTTCCCGGGACCATGGTGCTGCGATAGGCGACCACGTGCCAGCCCGCCTTGACCGCCAGCGCCGCGCCGATCTCCTCGCTCACCCGTTCCAGATACGCCGTGGACAGCCCGCCGCCCGATGCGGACGGCGTGCCCACGCACACGATCGAGATGTCGCTCGCCAGAACCGCTTTCGCCACGTCCTCGGTCACCGACAGCTGCCCGGCCGCCACCACGCTCGCGATGAGCTCGCCGATGCGCTCCTCGACCACCGGGGTGCGACCCCGCCGGATGAACTCGGTCTTCTGCGGGTTGACGTCCACCCCGATGACCGCGTTGCCGCGCGCGGCCAGGCAGGCCGCGGACACGCATCCCACGTAGCCCAGACCGAATACGCTGACCACGTTCTTCGCGCCCGCCCGCGGTTCGTCGTCGTTCACTGTTCGCCGGTACTGCTCGTCCACACTGCACCCCACCAGGGATCGTCGCAACCGCTATTTAGCTTTATACCAATGTATTCCGCGATTCGTTCGAGTTATCATCGTGCGGTGCAGCACGCGATGGGCCCGTGCACATCGCCGTCGGGGGTGAGGATGTCGAGGCCGTATACCCGCACGGGAAAACGGCTGGGGGGTTGCTGAACACGATGAGTTTGCCGAGTGCCGGCGGGGGTCTGAAGGACCGGCTCAGGCGCGCGCATCCGCGCCATCGCGCACTGCGACGCACACTGGGAAAACTCGAACGCGACGACGCGGCGGGCATCACGGCGTTCCAGGAGCGCAGGCTGCGTCAGCTGGTGCGGTTGGCCGCCGCACGCTCACCCTTCTATCGCGAGTACTTCCGCACCAGCGGCATCGATCCCGCGTCCATTCGCACCCTCGCCGATCTGCCCCGGCTGCCGCTGATCTCACGCGCCGAATTGGCCGAGCGCGCAGCCGATTTCGCGACGCGCCCGCGCCGACTGATGTGGGCGGCCCGGTCCAGCGGCACCTCCGGGGTGCCGATCGAGTGCTACCGCACCATCGATTCCTCGATCTTCGAACTGGCCATCCTCGAACAGCAGTGGAGCTGGTTCGGCGTGCCGGCGAACGCGCGGCGAATCGTGCTGCGCGGCAGCGGATTCGCACATCGGCCCGGACACGGCCCCGCACTCGGCATGCGGGGCGCACGCCAACTGCTGGTGTCGAGCTATCACCTGACCCCGGAACGAGTGCGGGACATCGCCCATGAGATAGACAGATTCCGCCCCGATGTCGTCGAGGGCTGGCCGTCGAGCATCGCGCTGCTGGCCGCGCTGCTGCGCGATCGCGGCCTGCGCGTTCCGGTCCGCGCCGTCATCACCTCCTCGGAGATGATGGCTCCCGGTCAGCGCACCCTGATGCGCGAGGTGTTCGCCGCGCCCATCATCGACCACTACGGCCAAACCGAGCGGGTCGCGATGGCCGGCACCTGCGAGCACGGCGGCTACCACGTCTTCCCGCACTACGGCATCGTCGAACTGCTGCCGGTGCCGGGTTCGGACTCGCGCTGGGAACTGGTCGGAACCGCGTTGCAGAACAGCGGCTTTCCGCTGCTGCGCTATCGCACCGGCGACGAGGTCCGCCCGGCCGCGCCCGCCCCGTGCCCGTGCGGTCGCGCGTTCCCCCTGCTCGGTGTCGTCGACGGCCGGGTGGAGGACACCTTCACCGCGGCCGACGGCCGCCCGCTGCCGCTGCCCTCGAGCGTGGTCGACGATCTGAGCGGATTGCGCGAGGCGCAGATCGCCCAGTTGCGGCCCGGGGTGTTCGAGCTGAGAGTGGTACCCGGTGAAGGATTTTCGGCGGCCCGGACGGCGGCACACGCACGGCGCAATGTCGAGCGGCAGTTCGGCCCGGGCCAGCAGGTGTCGGTCCGCGTGCTCGAGCGGCTGCCCCGGCCGCCCAGCGGCAAGCTGAAGACCGCGGTGGTGGAGCACGCCGCCGAGCCGCGACCGGCGCTCCCGGCGGAACGCCGGCCGACATGAGTGGAGGGGATGCGCCGGTGCGAGTTCGTCGTGGGAACCACCGCCCGCGGGTGGTGGCGGTGCTGGTGCCGGTACTGGCGAGCGGCCTGATCACGGCCTGCGACACCGGATCCGGGACCGGCGCGGACCCCGTCCCGGTCACCACCGCCGTGATCGACGAGTTCGCGGCCAAGAATCGCACGCCCGATCCCGGAGCCGTCGGCATCGGTCTCACCGAACTCGCCGTCGCGCGAACGGATTCCGCCGATCAGGTGATTCTCACGTTCACCGGGCCCGCCACCCCGGGCTGGGCGGTGCACTACGTGAACCAGGCCATTCAGAACAGCACACAGCAGGTGTATCCGGTCGCGGGCCGCACCATCATCGAGGTGCTCGTCCGCGAAGCCGCCAACCCCTTCGTGTCGGGGGTGCCGCCGTTCGCCGGGCCCGAGACGCTGACCGATCCCGCGCTCACCGTGATCGGCCAGGTCAGGTACGCGGGCACGGTGCGCGGGGTGACCCAGGTGTTCCTGGGCCTGACGACCCCGCAGGTCGGCTTCCGGGTGCGCGCGCTGTCCGAACCCACCCGGGTCGTCGTGGAGGTCGATCACCGATGACGCCGAACCCCGATACCGCGACCCCCGAGCACCACCCGCCCGCCACCGAAACACACACGCCCAGCACGCTGTACGTGCTCCTGGACCGCGTGCACCGCCGTCGCTGGCTGGTGCTGGTGATCACGATCCTGGTGACCTGCGGGGCCTACGCGACCTCGCACGGCAAGACCACCACCTACACCAGCCGGGTCCTGGTCTCGGCGGCCTCGACCCGGCCGCCGACCCAGGACGCGATCCTGGCCCAGGGGTACACCTATTTCCTCAATGACCCGTCGTACCAGTCGAATCTGGCGCAGCGGCCCGGCTTCCCGGTCGACATCACGAGCTTCTCCGCCGAGTTCGTCACCGCCGGCCCGCTGTTCTACATCCAGGTCACCGCCGAGTCGCCCGCCGTCGCCAGGACGGCCGCGCCCACGGTCGCGCAACTGTTCGTCGACGACGTGAACGGCCGCCTGGACGCGAGCAGGTCCGAGACCGCCGCCGCCATGACCGCCGCCATGATGACGGTGTGGGGTGACAGGCTGGCGGCCAACGACCCCAACGCCTTCAGCGCGCAGATCCAACTGCAACAGGAGATCGATCGGCTCAACGCCGACTCCTCCAACCACCTCACGGTCCTGCAATCGGGTGCGGGCGCGACCGCCACGGGCCCGGGCCGCACGCGCAGCCTGGCCACCGGCCTGGTGGGCGGGCTGCTGTTGGGCTGCGTCGCGGCCCTGCTGGCGGGCGCGGCGACCCGGCGGCTGCACAGCGAATACGACGTGGTGGAGAAGACCGGGGTGCGGCCGTTCGAGGTGATTCCGCCGGGCGGCACCCCCGACCGCGACGCCCGGCGCGCGGTGGCGCTGCGGCACGTGGCCAATCTCGTCGCGCGCGCGGCGACCACGGCCTCCACCTCGATCGCGGTGATACCGGTCTCGGCCGGTGCGGGCGGTGACGACCTGGCGCGGTCCATCGCCGAACAGCGGGCCGCCCAGGGCGCCCCGACCGTGTTCATCAACGCGAACCTGCGCCGCGCACCCGGCGAATCACCCACCACCGCGGCCGAATCCGAGGAGACCGTAGGGTTCGGCCGGACGGATCGGTTCGTCGGCCCGGTGCGGCCGGGAGCGGATACCTCGACGACCGCGCACCTGCCGCGCCCCGAGCGCGGCGTCGCGGAGTATCTGCGCGGCTGGGTGCCCGATGCCCGGGAGCTGGTGATCACGCGCGCGCCGGACGGGTTCGCGGAGATCGGCCCGGGCGCCACGAGCGCCGACCCCTACCCGCTCTTCGATCGCGAACGCGTACGCGCCCTGCTGGATTCGGTGTCCGCCGCGGCCGATGTGGTGGTGCTGGCGCTGCCGCCCATCACCGCGGCCCCGGAGGCTCAGATCGTGGCCGATCTCGCCGACCTGACGATCCTGGTGCTCGAGCGCGGTCACACGCGGGTGCGCGATGTACAGGAGGCGGTGCGGGCGGTGAATCAGGTCGGCGCGCAGGTGCTCGGGGCGGTGCTGGTCGACACCGCCGCTCCCCGCCGCGCACTGTTCCGGCGCTCCGGGACCACCCCGTGACGACCGGATTCGAGACCGATACCGCGACGGTGCGGTCACCGAGCCCGCCGCGCCGATTCCGCGCGCGGTGGCTTTCGCGCGCGGAGGGGCCGAATCCGTTGCGCCGGTGGGTGGTACCGGCGGCCGCCATGGCCGCGGGCCTGGCCGCGATGATCGCGGTATCGCCGCACGCGCCCGGCGGGGTCGGCACCGTCGCGGCCGCGGGCGCGGTGGCCGCGGCGCTCGTGGTCGTCGGGCTGCGAGATCCGCGCTGGGCCTTCGTCTTCCTGATCGTGGCCACCTTCCTGCGCCCGGCGATTCCGAAGATCCTGCCCACCACCGACCCCTTCATCCTGGCGTTCGGCGGTCTGCTCATCGCGACGGTGGCGTGGATTCGCGGCAGGCCCGATCGCCGGGTCTCGCTCGGGGCGATCGAGTGCGCCATGGCGCTGTACCTGCTGTGGAACATCAATTCGATTCTGCAGGAACACGAATACCGGCCGATTCTGTATCCGCTGTCGGGTCAGGAACTGGACCTGTGGCGCTATCTGATCATCGGCACCGGAATTCCGTTCGCCACCTACCTCATCTCGCGCGTCATCTTCGGATCACGCGAGTCGCTGCGCTTCCTGCTGCTGACCCTGCTGGGATGCAGCGCGTACTCGGCGCTGGTGAGCATCCTGCAGTTCCACGGCCCACAGGCGCTGGTGTGGCCGCGCTACATCGTGCTCGCGCCGGCCTGGCCCGAACGCGCGGTGGGGCTGCCGAATCAGCCGGAGGTCAACGGCCTCATCCTCATCGCGGGTTACGTCCTGGCGCTGGTCCTGATCGGCGCCGAGCGGCGCACGCGCGCACAGCGCCTGCTGCTCGCGGTGATCGCCGCGGCGTGCGCGTACGCGATCTTCCTCACCCACACCCGGTCCATCTGGCTCGATTTCGCGGTCGTGGTGATTCTCGGCATCGTCCTCGGCCGGGGCTATCGCACCGGCTTCGTGCTCACCGCGCTGGGCACGGTCTCCATCATCGCCATGAACTGGACCGCCTTCACCAGTTCGGACCGGACCTCCGGCGGGGTGACCTCCACGAACGAGGTCTACGACCGGCTCAACGCCAACGCCACCGCCGTCTGGGCGTTCCTCGAAAAGCCGTGGAGCGGATGGGGTCTGGGCCGCTTCGTGCAGGTGAACACCTACCGGCATCAGCAGTGGTCGCCCGATACGCCGTGGGAGCGCGGCCTCGGCATCCCCGCGCACGAGACCGAGCTCGGCATCCTCGCCGAGCTGGGCATCATCGGCCTGGCGCTGTGGCTCGCGGTGCTGATCCTGCTCGCGCACCGCCTGCTCTCGTCCTACCTGCGGCTGCCACCGGATGGGATCATGGGCCGCCCCCTGGCGTTCATCGCCGTCACCGGATTCCTGTCGCTGGCGCTGGCCGGTCTGTTCGTGGACCTGCGCCTGTTCGACTACCCGAGCACCATGGTGTTCGCACTCGTCGGCGCGGCGGTGGGCGCCGCGGATCGTCTCGGCGCGCGCACACCGCCGGACCCGCTCGCGGCGGGTCGCGAACGCCGGGCGGCGATCCGGGCCCGCAAGCTCGAGGTCGCCGCCGCGGATCAGCCCCGGATCGGGGGCACCGAGTCCCGGAACACCCCCGCGTAGAAGTCCACCAGGTTCTTTCGCGAGGTGTCCCAGGACAGTTCACGTTCCACGCGCTCGCGCCCGAGCGCGCCCATGCGCGCGCGCCGGTCCGGATCGTCCAGCAGAGCGGAGATGGCCGCGGCGAACCCGGCCTCGTCGTCGTCCGGCACGTACACCGCGGCCGCACCCGCCGAGACGCGCGCCTCGATCAGGTCGAAGGACACCAGCGGCCGGGACATGGCCATGTATTCGACGACCTTGTTCATGGTCGAGACGTCGTTGAGCGGGTTCTTCGGGTCCGGCGACAGGCAGACGTCCGCGGTCGAGAGACAGGTCTGCACGAACTCGTCGGGCACCCGGCCGGTGAACTCCACGATGTCGGCCACCCCGAGTTCCTTGGACAGCGCGACCAGATCCTCGAAAGCGTCTCCCCCGCCCATGAACACGAAATGCGTGTCGTCCCGGCCCAGTTCGTCGCGCAGATGCGCGATGGCGCGCAGCGCGTAGTCGACGCCGTCCTGCGGGCCCATCACCCCGAGATACGCGCCCAGGTACCGTCTGCCGCGCTTGAGCGCGGGATCGGCCGGGCGCGGCACGAACCGCGACAGATCCGGCGCGCTGCGCACGACGGTGACCCGTTCGGGCGCCATGCCGCCGCGCTCGATGGCGGCTCGGCGATAGCTCTCGTTGGTGGAGATGACCGCGTCCGCGCACGCGAAGGTCAGCCGCTCGAGCAGCGTCGAGACCCGATAGAGCGGGCCCTTGCCGCCGAACCGGGACAGAAACAGCTCGGGCACCAGATCGTGGTGATCGAACACGAATCGTGTTCCGCCCCAGCGCAATACCAGCGCGATGAGGAACAGCAGATCCGGCGGATTGCAGGCCTGCACCACGTGCACCGGACCTTCGCGCCGCACGCGCAGCGCCAGGCGCAGCGTGTGCCACAGCGCCAGGGAGTACTCGCGCAGATAGCCCGCCGGGCCGCCGGTGGCCGCGCGCAGCGGATACCGCAGAATGCGCACGCCGTCCAGGGTGACCTCGGGTTCGCGATCGGCCTTGGCGCCCATCGGACAGATGACCGTCACCCGGTAACCGGCCGCGACCAGGGCGCGGCTCTCCTGCCACACCCGCCGGTCGAAGGGGACCGAGAGATTCTCGACCAGGATCAGAATGTGTCCGCTCATCGCAGCATCACCTCTTCCAGGGCGCGCTCCGCCGCCGCGGTGCTCGCCTGCAGACTGAATTCCGTGTGAACGCGGTCGCGGGCGGCGCTGCCCATCCGCTTGCGGGCCTCGGGATCGGCGAGCACGTCGAGCACCCGCCGGGCGAGCCGTTCCGGATCTCGCGGCGGCACCAGGTATCCGGTCTCCCCCTCGACCACCAACTCGGGGACGCCGCCGACGGCCGTGCACACCGCGGGCCTGCCCGCGGCCATCGCCTCGAGCAGGGCCATGGGAAAGCACTCCACGCTGTGACTGCTCAGCACCACGACGTCCAGGGCGCGCAACAGCTCCCCGACGTCGGGGCGCGAGCCCGTCAGCAGCACATGACCGGTGAGCCCGGATTCCGCTATCCGGTGCTCGATCTCCGCGCGCACGGGTCCGTCCCCGATGATCAGGAACCGCGCCGTCGGCAGCTCGCGCACCACCAGGCGCGCGGCCGCAAGGAACGTGGCGTGATCCTTCTCCGGCCGCAGCGCGGCCACGATGCCGACGACCGAATCCCCCTCCGGGATACCGAGATCCGCCGCCGCCCGGCGATCGTCGGCCGGTTCGAAGGCGGCCGGATCTACGCCGTTGTGAATGATCCGGATCTTGGCTTCCGGATAGCGGAGTTCCTCGACCAGGTAGCGGATCTGCGCGCGGGCCACCCCGAAATAGGCGGCGGTGCCGCGCTCGAGCAGCCGGTCCACCAGCGGGCGGATCCGCCCGCGCGGCTCGATGTCCCCGTGGTTGTGCACCCAGACGATCGATCGCGGCACACCCGCCAGGCGCGCGGCGATCCGGCCGAGCGCTTCGGCGTTGTAGCCGCGCGTGATCACCACGTGCGGGCGCTGCTCGCGCATGACCCGCACCAGGGCCCGCAGCGCGGGTACGGCCTGCCGCTTGCGATAGCCCAGGGCGCGCGCGGGCACGCCCGCCGCTACCAGATCGCCGAAGAGCGCGCCCCGTTCGCCGATGCACACCGCCGCGGGCTCGAATCGCGTGCGATCGAGCCGGGGCAGCAGGGTGGTCACGTGCCGTTCGGCGCCGCCCACGCGCAGATCCGGCACCACGTACAGCACCCGGATCGGAGACTGGGTCATGAGGTGAGCTCCCGGTAGATGCCGTCGAATCGCCGCCACACCACATCGATGTCGAACTCCGCCCGCATCCGCGCGCGGGCGGCCGCGCCCAGGCGCGCCCGCAGCGTGTCGTCCCCGATCACCCGGGTGAGCGCGGCCGCGAGCGGTTCGACCGCGCCGGGCGGCACCGAGATCGCGCAGCGCTCGTCGAGCAGGTCCGGAATGCCGCCCACCGGACTGGTGACGACGCAGAGCCCCCGGGCCATGGCCTCGAGGATCGCCATGGGCTGGCCCTCCCGATGCGAGGGCAGCACCAGGACCTGTGATCGGGCCAGCAGGTCCGGAATCGCCTGCGGCGAGACCCATCCGGTGATCTCGACGCTGTCGGCGATGCCCAGTTCGGCGACCCGCTCGCGGGCCCGGTCGACGGCGCCGTCACCGGCGACGATCAGCCGCGCGTGCAGCGGTCCCGCGAGCATCGCCGCCCGCCAGGCCTCCAGCAGCGTGAAGGTGCCCTTCCGTTCGCCGACCTCACCGAGGAACAGCACCCGCACCGGCGCGGCGGTGCGCTGCACCACCGCGCGCTGGGCGCGTACCGCGTTGGATACCACGATGATTCGCGCGCCCGGGGTGATTCCGCGCAGCGCGACCGCCCAGGACTCACCCAGCGCGACCACCACCGCCGCGCCGCGCAGCGCGTCGCGGATGGCGAATCGCAGCGGCCCCGGGGCCTCGTCGTAGAACACCCGGAAGTCCGAGCCGTGCACGTGCAGCACCACCGGCACGCGGGCCGCGCGGGCGAGCAGTTCGAACAGGTACTTGCGCGGGAAGCTGCCGTACGAGGACAGATGCAGGTGCACGACCCCCGGCCTGCGCACGAGCAGGCGGTACACGTACACCAGCAGCCCCACCGCGTACGCGGACAGTTTGACCGGCAGGCCGCCGTCGCGATGGGTGGCGACGTGGGTGATGCGCCAGCGTTCCCACAGCGGGGTCGTGCGCACCTCGCGAACGAAGGTCGCCACCCCGCCGCGCGTGGCCATACTCGTGGAAACCCACAGGGCCCGTTGCCTTTCCACGACGCCCCCGCTACTCGGGACGCCCGGCGGCGATCGCGGACCGCTCGGCCGGACGCGCGGAGCCGTCCGCGCCGCCGGAGTCCCGCGCGTCGATGAGGACCGCGCCGAGCACGGTCGCGTCCGCGGCCGCCAGCACCCGAATCGCCGCGCGCGCCGGCCCGGTCCGGGCGGCGGCCCGATCCAGGATCAGCACGGTCGACCCGGCGGCCGCCGCGATCACCTGGGTCTCGACGGCCTCGAGCACCGGCGGCGCCATGATCACCACGAAATCCGCGCGCTCGTGCAGCGCGGCGAGCAGGCGGTCGACGCGCTCGCGACTCAGCGCGGTGAACGGATCCTCGCCGGTGCTGCCCGCGAACACCTCGTGCAGATTCGGCATCGGGGTCGCGGTGAGCACGGCGTCGATGCCGATGCGGCCCGCGAGCAGTTCCGCGACGCCGATACCGCGCGGGCGCCGCAGATCCGCGTGCACCAGGATCGTTCGCACCCCCTGCCGCGCCCGTTCGGCGGCGATGGTGCGCGCCACGATCTCCACCCCGGCCGTCGCCTCGGGCGCGGCGCAGGCCACCGCCGCCCGGGTCACCGGCGCGGCCAGCCCCACGGTCGTCACCACCTGCCGGAGCGCGCGATCGCGCGGCGCCCCCGTGGTGCGGGAATCCCTGGGCACCACCGCGATAGCGGCCACCCCGATCTTCTGCTCGATGTCGTCGGCGGTGCGCACCCGGCGCGACAGCGCGCCGGTCACCAGGGCCGCCAGGACTCCGAGCAACAGCCCGCCGACGCCGTGGGTGAGCAGGGTCGGCCACCGCAGCGGTTCCGCGCGCACCACTTCCGAACTCAGTTGCAGGTCGATCAGCTTGTTCGAGGTGTCGGCGTTGATGCGATTGATCTGGTCCTGCATCTGGGTCAGCGAGACGTCGTTGACCACGCCGTTGGCCGCGCGGATGTCGTCGAAGGGTTTGCGCACCGCCGCGATCGCCGCGTCCTGCGCCGCGCGCAGGCTGGCGTTGATCTCGTCGCGGAAGGCCGCACCCGCCCGCTGCGCCGCGTCGCGTGCGGTCTCGGCGGTCGCGGCGGTCGCCTCGATGAACAGGATCGGGCTGGAGGCGACCGTGCGGGCCCGCAGGCTCACCGTGTCCGGAACACCCTTCGCCGCTTTGAGTTCGGACTGATACGCCGGGTCCTCGAAGTACTGCGCGTACCCGACCGAGAGCACGGCGTCCTGGTCCGGCGCGCGGTTCGGCGACCCCACGGTGAGCGCGATGCGATTGGTGTACGTCGGCTGCAGATCGCGGACCGAGTACGCCCCCAGGCCCAGCGCCAGCACGGTGATCGCGACCACCAGCCAGGCACGCCGGCGCACGCGGAGTAGGTGAACTGCCGTGGCACTGTTCAATTCGGCTCCCTGGATTCTAGGGGCTCGGCACCGGCGGATATCGCGGCCGGGGACGCGCCGTTACGCCGACCGGCGCGCGCGGACACCGCGCGCAGGACGCCGCGGGGTAGCTCGGGCGCCAGTGCGGACAGCACGAGCAGGTAGATGATCACGAACACGAGGGCGTCCAGCATCAGCGCGCCGATGGCGGGCGCCAGCGTGCAGGTATCGGCTTGCAGCACACGGTGTTCGAGCACCCAGACCACCGTCAGCGCAAGCGCGGCGGCGGGCAGCGGCGGCCCGATGACGCGAAGCAACTCCCCGATCCGCACACCGATCACGGTGCGCGCCAGCCCGATCACCACGACGCCCACTATCAGCGCGGTGGCCGAGGTCGCGAGCCCGACGCCGACGAGGCCGAACACCGGCACCAGCGCCAGCAGCAGCCCGATGCCGAGCACGAGCTCGATCGCGGTCTGCCAGTTCAGCAGTGCGGTGCGGCCCGCGCCCTTGATGGCCTCCTCGCTCACGCTCATCCACGCCTTACCGAGACCGAGACCGGCCATCGCGACCACGACGGCCCCGGCTTCGCGCCACCGCTCGCCGAAGACGATGACCACGGCGGGCTCGCCCACCGCGACGATGAGCCCGCACAGCGCGGCCGCGCCCACGGTGGTGAACCGGATCGCCCGCAGGTAGGCCTCGGTCAGCCGCCGCGGATCTCGTTCCGCGGCGATCCGGGAGAAGGCCGGAAACAGCGAGAACGCACCGACTTCCACGATGAAGCGCACCGGAATCTGCGCGATGCGCTGGCCGTACCGGTAGTGCCCGAGCGCGGCGGCCCCGAGCCCGCGCCCGACCACGGCCGCCTCGACCGTGCTCTGGACCCGCGACCCGAGCATGTTCACCACCACCGGCGAGCCGAACCGGGCCAGCTCCCGCCAGACGCGCAGCGAGGCACGACCGCGGCCGGGCCGCCAGCGCGCGAGCCACCACACCGCCAGGACCCACACCGCGTAGGAGGCGTAGGTGCCGATCACCAGACTCCAGACCCCGAACCCGAGCGCCGCCAGTGTCACCGACACCGCGCAGAAACTGACCGAAACCGCCGGTCCCACAATGATTCTGCGCCGGACGCTGAACTCGCGCTGCAGGATCGCCTCGGGCACGTTGGTCAGCGCGAACAACACCAGGAAGCCCGAGGTGGCCGCGGCGACGAGGCCGATGGTCTCGCTGTCGAACACGGCGCCGATGACCGGGGCCGCGGCCAGCGCGAGCAGCCCGATCCCCAGCCCGTTCGCCAGCGACGCGCGAAAGACCGTATCGGCGGCGTCCTCGACCTCCCGCTCGCGCTGCACCAGGGCCGAGCGCAGGCCGCCCTCTACGAAGGTAGTCAGCAGCATCGTCAGGACGGTGCCCGCGGCGAAGGCGCCGACCTCGGCCGGGCTGAGCAGGCGCGCGAGCGCCACGGTCTGCCCCAGCGAGACGAGCTCGCCGAAGATCAGCGCACCCGCCGAGGCCGCCGCGACCCGGCTGATCTTTCCGGTGAGACCGCCGCCCGTCCCCGGCGGCGCGGCCGATGCGCCGGATTCGGCGGCGACCGAATCAGTCACGCGCGGTGGCGGATCGACGGTACGCGACTCCGCTGGTTGCTCGCCGTGCGCGACCGCTCGCACGCCGTGGCCGACGAGGTCGCCGGACCGGGCCGACGCCCGCTCCGGTTCCTCGCCGTCCGATCTAGGCATGGCCGGTGTGCGATCGTTCCAGGAGCGCGTACATCCGCTCGAAGCCCCGCAGACTCGCGGCGACCTGTTCATCGGCTTTGGCTCGCAACGGTTCCCGGACCGACTCCGCCTCGTCCCAGGCCGCCCGCACCGCCGCGGCCAGCAGGTCGCCGAGATCCGGATCGTCGAGATGGATCAGGCGCACGCCGCCGCCGAACATCTCGGCCAGGCCCAGGAATTTGTCGTCGTAGTACTCGGTCGAGGTCAGCGCGACGACCGGAATGCCCTGGCTGAGCGCGAAGACCGCCAGATGGTATGCGCCGGTGACGAGTACACGGCACCGCGAGACCCGCTCGGCCACATCGCCGGGCCGCACGAAACGTCCCGGTGGCGCGACCGGGTCCGCGCTCGGGCGCACCAGCGGCAGCGTGGTCGCGCGATCGGGGGAACCCGGGGTCTCGGCGATGATCAGCGGCACCAGCCGGGCCCGCAGCCGGGCCGCCGACTCGCGAACCACCGCCCCGACCAGATCCTGCGCCCCCGGTCCGACCGGCGCGTAGCGCGCCACCCGCAGGCACACGCCGATGTCGCTGCCCACCTTGTCTTTTCGCGCCGCCACCGCGAGCTCGATGGCGTCGTCGCCGGTGACGAGGCACGCCTCGGGCGGCACACCCAGCGCGGCCAGCAGACCGGGACCGCGCCTGCCTTCGCGCAGGGCGATGAGCGGAACCTTCACCAGCGCCCGCGCCGCGCGCTCGCGCAGGCCCGGGTCGCGCAGCGGGCCCAGCCCCTGGCCGACCAGGGCGGTGGGAATGCCCGCGTCCCGGGCATAATCGAGCAGTTCCAGCACCCGCGTGGCCTGCGGAATATCCGCGTCGGTGAGGTATCCGCCGCCCAGGGCCACGACCAGATCCGCCTCCCGGACGGCGCGGGCCGCACCGCGGTGCCGCTGCTCGATCCGCGGTCCGGCGATGACACCGGTCTGGGCCCCATTGTCGCGCTCGGCGGTGACTTCGTGAGATCGCAGGGCCCGCAGTCGATCTCGGACACCGATCGCTCGCGGCAGCAGCCACGCCCAGGCACGCAGCCGGGCGATCTCGACCGGGCCGGTCACGGCGGGACCGAGTCGTGCGGCCAGGCGTGCGGCCGGACCGGGCGCGCCCCACGGATCGGAACCGCCGACCGTGATGCCCACCGCCCCGGGGAAATACGCCGACACCAGCGCCGGGGTCTCGGTCATGATGCCGATGCGCGCCCCCGGCCAGCGGGCTCGCAGCCGGCGCACGGTGACCTCGAGCATGGCGAGATCGCCGTAGTTCCGCAGCCAGTACTCACTGTTCTCGATGAGAATGCGATGTCCGGCGCCCCCGCTCGGCAGTCCGGTTCCCACATCGACCTCCCCCGGTCACGCAACGGGCCCGCACGGCTGCGACCGGCTTTCGTTGCACGCCAACGGTATCTCAATTAGCCACACCCGCAATGGCTTTGCAACTCGTGCGCGCGGGCGGCCCGATGAATTCCCGGCCACCGGACCGTACGGCGGGAACTTCTCCGGTAGCGTCGATTCCATGCCAGCAGTCGGCGCGGTCCGCGGTTCCGCCCGGCGCCGGGTGCGCCTGGGACCGGTACTGGTGGCCGGGCAGCTGGTGACCCTGCGCGAGACCCGGCTCGCGGACTTCCCACGGTGGCGCGAGATCCGGCTGCGGGACCGCGAATTCATCGAACCGTACTGGTACACCTCGGCCCTGACCTGGGAGGAGCGCCACACCCGCGCCTGGTGGATCCGCGAACGCCTGCGGCAGTGGCGGGACCGGGCCGCGGGCCGCGCGCTGCCGCTGAGCGTGCTGGTCGACGGGGAGTTCGCGGGCCAATGTCAGTTGGCGCCCATCGATCCCGCCCACCGCTGCGCCGAACTCGGGCTCTGGATGGACGCCCGCCGGGCCGGGCACGGGGTGGGGACCGTGGCCGGCGCGCTGGCCACCGACTACGCCTTCGGCGAGCTCGGCCTGCACCGCGTCACCGCACCGGTGTGCGTGGGCAACCGGCCCGCGCGCCAGGCGGTCATTCGCGGCGGAATGTCGCTGGAGGCCACCATGATTCGAGCGGTGCACGTGAACGGTGCGCGCAAGGATCACGAGCTGTGGGCGGTACGGGCGGACGAGGCGCCGCCCGGCGGCTACGTCGCGGCGCTGCTGGCCAGCGGTGTGGCCACCGCGCGCCCCGACGCCGCGACCGTCTCGCCACGCACCCGCGTGCTGTCCGGCTGGCGTCGGCTGTGGGCAGCCGCGCCCGGTGCGGTGGCGCTGATCGCGGCCCGCTACCTGCTGGGCGCCCCCTGGCGGGCGCGCGAGCGGGCGGCCGAAAACGCTCTGCCGCATTCACTCTCGGGTCTCGACTCCACGAACCGCCCGGTTCTGTTACGTCAACCCCGCTCACGCCCCATGCCCCGCGCCGACCGCCGTCGCGCCTACGAGGTCTGCGCCGCGGGCGAGCCGATCGGCCGCCTGCACCTGGATCTGACCGGGCCCAACATAGGTCTCACCCTCGACTTCGATTCCGGCACACCGCGCCCCGGCGCGACGGCGGCCGTAACGCTGCTGCTGGACCACGCGATCGACCAACTGCGCGGAGAGCGCGTGGAGACCCTCATCGACCCGGCCGCCACCCATCTCTCGGCCATCGCCGGCGCGTGCGGACTGCGGCGCGAAGGCGTCCTGATCGCGGCCCGGCGCGACCGCGACGGCAGCTTCCGCGATGTCGAACTGTGGGCGGCGACTCGCGAGAAACCGTCGCGCACAACCGCATACGAGTAGGTAAAGTCCCGGACAGCACGACCGCGGGGGCGGGCGGTGCGGTGACTCTAGGAGCGCACGGTGGGTCTGAACGTTGTCATGATCGCTACCTATCCGCTGGAACCCGGGCGGATAGTGGGGGGAATCGAGTCGGTCACCAGCACCCTGGTTCCCGCCCTGGCCGCGCGCCCCGAGATAGAGCGCCTGACCGTGCTGTGTTTCCACACCGGAACCGAGCCGGTGCCCGACCGCCGCGAGGGCCCGAAGGTCGAGATCCGCTTTCCGCGCGGGCAGCGCCGGCTGGCGGTGGCCACCCGATCCCACCTCGACGTGCGGCGGGCTCGCGCGATCATCGCCGAGCTGGCCCCGGATGTGGTGCACGCCCACGAGATCGGGGTGCGCGGTGACATCGCCACCCAGGTGAGCGCGCGCACGATCGTGACCGTGCACGGGCTCATTCACCGGGAGACCGAACTCCAGGCCCGCGTCAGCGCGAAGGAACGCGTGCGGTACCACCTGGTCGCGGCCATGGTGCGGCGGGTGCTGCGCCGGGCCCGGGCGGTCATCTCCATCTCCGACTACGACGCCCGCGCCCTGGCGGGCCTGGTGCGCGGTGAACACCTCAGCATCGCCAATCCCACCGCCCGGGAGTTCTTCGCGCTGTCCCCCTCGAGTCCCACCGAACCGCGACTGCTCTTCGCGGGCGTGCTGTCCCCGCGCAAGAATCCGGAGGGCCTGCTCACCGCGTTCGCCGCGGCGGCACGGCGCGTGCCCGAGGCCACGCTCGCGGTGGTCGGCCCGCAGCCGGATCCGGACTACGCGAACGTGATTCGCCAGCGCGTGGCCGCCCTCGGGCTGGCGGACCGGGTCGAGTTCGCGGGCATGGTGGACAACGACCGGCTGCGCACCGAGATCACCCTGGCCCGCGCGGTGGTGCTGTTCTCGCACGAGGAGACCTCGCCCACCATCCTGGCCCAGGCCATGGCGGCCGGGAAACCGGTGCTCGCCGCCCGGGTCGGCGGCATTCCGGAGATGGTGTCCGACGGCGAGAGCGGATTCCTGATCGAGCCCGGCGACACCGCCGAACTCGCCGATCGCATGGTGCGGGTGCTTGAGGACCAGGACCTGGCGCTGCGCCTGGGCGCGCGCGGGCACCGCATCGCCCGCGACAAGTTCGACCCCGACGCGGTGGCACGGCGCACCGTCGAAACCTATCTGCGGGTGGCGGGCCACTAGGCCGCACCCACTTCCCACCGCGAAAGCAACGGAGCACGAGATGGATTGGACCGGAAGATCCACACTGGTGACCGGCGGGGCCGGGTTCATCGGCTCGCACCTGGTCGAACTGCTCGTCGCCGCGGGCGCCGAGGTTACGGTCCTGGACACCTTCGCCACCGGCAGTCGCGCCAATCTGGCGGCGGTCGCGGACGCGATCACCGTGCGCGAGAGCGACATTCGAGAACTGGACTGGACGGAGTACCTCACCGCGCATCCGGCCGAGTTCATCTTCCACCTGGCCGCCAACGCGTACGTGCCCCCGTCGGTCGAGGCGCCCGCCGCCGACTACGAGCTCAACTTCGCCACCACGTTCCGCCTGCTCGAGGCCCTGCGGGTGCTGAGCTGGCCCGGCCGCCTGGTCTTCGCCTCGAGCGCGGCGGTGTACGGCAATTCGGTTCGGGTGCCGATCAGCGAGGCCGATCCCACGGTGCCCATCTCCCCCTACGGTGTCGGAAAGCTCGCGGCCGAGCGCTATCTCGCCGTCTTCGCGCAGCTGTACGACCTGAACCTGGCCTCGGTGCGCTTCTTCTCCGCCTTCGGCCCGCGCCAGCGCAAACAGGTGGTGTTCGACCTGCTGGCCAAGCTCGACCGCGATCACCGGCGCATCTTCATCCACGGCGACGGCACCCAGGTCCGCGATTTCCTCTACGTCGAGGACGCGGCGCGCTCGGCGATGATCGTGGCGGCGAACGCGCCGCTGCGCGGAGAGGCGTACAACGTCGGCGCGGGCCGCGAGTACACCATCGACCAGCTCGCCAAATCCCTGTGCGGCATCACCGGATTGGAGCCCGCGCTGGACTACAGCGGGACCAATCGCCCCGGGGATCCGGAGCGGCTGATCGTCGACATCAGCCGGTTGCGAGCCATCGGATATCAGCCGCTCGTCGACTTCGACCTGGGCTTGACCAGAACGGTAGCCTGGTACTCGTCCTTGACCGGAGCGACCTGGCAGTAGGGCGATGCGCGAAAGTCGTTGCAAGGCCGGCCTCGCCGCCGGCGCGGTGCTGCTGTCCCTGCTCACCGCCTGTGCGCCGGCACCGTCGCCACCGGTGGAGCGCTTCGTCGGCGACTTCGAGACCGGCAATTTCGACCAGTGGGCAAACTGCCAGAACGTGGCGGTCAGCAGCACCCCGTGCGCCGACTACACCGATCCCACCGACAGCATGCGGGTGGAGACCTCGGTGGTGCGCCAGGGCGAGTACGCCGCGCGGTTCCAGGTCGGAGAGGGCGACACCCCCGACCGAATCTGCTGCGGCGCACGGGCCGAGGTCAGCGGCGAGGACGCGACCCGGGCCGACGAGGGCGACGAGCGCTGGTACCAGTGGAGCACCCGCTTCGAGAGCGGCTTTCCCGCCGACCGGGGCTGGACGGTGCTGTCGCAGTGGCATGCCGAGGAGGACGGATCACCGCCGCTGGCCGTCGCGGCGGGTCCCACCAATGTGAGCGAGAATCACTGGGGCATAGTGATTTCCACCTGGAACGGTCCGGGTGACGCCGGGCCGACCTACACGCCGTGGAGCATGCAGCTGGTCCCGGACGTCTGGAACGACATCAAGCTGCACGTGAAATGGTCGGCCCGCGATACCGACGGCTACGTCGAACTCTGGCTGGGCGGGCAGCGCCAGACGTTCGACGCCTCGCCGTGCGCCGGTCAGGTGCGCTGCGCCATCCGCACGCTCATGCCGAACGGCGGTGGCGTGTACTTCAAGCAGGGGTACTACCGCGACCCCGGCATCACGCCGCTCGGCGCGGTCTATCACGACGGATTCTCGGCGGCGCTTTCGGAAGACGCGCTGGCTCCGCTGTAGGCGCGGTGATCGCCGCGACCATCAGCCGCAGATCGGTCAGCGGCGTCCAGGTCCGGAGATAGGCGAGGTCGAACTCGGCGATCGCACCGGGCGCCGGTCGCCCCGGCTCCGGGCCGAGCCCGGTGATGCCCGGTCGCAGCACACCGCCGTGCACCGGTCGTCCCGACGCGTCCGAACCTCCCACCGGCTGCGGGCGCGGGCCGACGATGCTCATGCGGCCGGTGAGCACGTGGAAGAACTGGGGCAGTTCGTCGAGCCGGAACTCACGAATGATCTTGCCGACCGGCGTGATTCGCGGATCGCCGCGTCGCCCGGCGGTCGCCCGGCGCACACCGCGGTCACCGACGAGGGCGTCGAGATGGGTGTCGGGATCGAGGTACATGCTGCGGAACTTGAGCATGAGAAATGGCCGCCCGTCCCGGCCTGTTCGCGGCGAACGATGGAACACCGGCCCGGGGCTGCCGGCCTTGATCGCCACCGCCAGCGCGAGCAGCATCGGCGCGAGCGCCAGCACCGCGGCCAGCGCGAGGCAGAAGTCGAAGACCGCCTTGAGCTTTCGCCGATCCGGCGGTCTCGCTCCGGGCGAGCGCTGTCCTGACGATGACGCTTGTTCGGACACTGAGCGAACACACCTCCCCCACGGGAGAACTGGGTTCCGATCCCCACTGATCAGTTCCACGTAGCGGGCCGAGCCGGGACCCCTGCACCCCTCGGCGCCCATGCCGAACACCGGGGTCGCCGACTTTGTCGATGACCAGAAGCCGAATGTTACACATCCGCGTCGGCCCGGTTGGCGAAACCTGTTCGACCACAAAATCCCCCGGAGGTTGCCGATAGCGACGCAACCGGTTTCCCGCTTGTTTCCCCGCATTTCCCCTATTCGCGAAAATGCCAGGTGATGCAATGCCCGCCATACCGATTCGCGGGGGCGTAACCCTTGGTGTGCACGACTCGAGGGATAGCCAACCGAACGCCCCGTTCTGCGAGTCGCAGAAATTCAGTACCCGCGACCGGGTCGCTGTGCCGCTGACCCCGCGGGGCCCGTCAATCCTGTTGTAACGTAAGGCCGGATCGCGCCGACCTCAGTTCAGCCGGTACAACCGTCGGCCCGATCACGGTGAAAGGTGGGGTTTCGCGTGCTATGTCGTCTTTGTGACTCTGACCGATTGATCAGCGTGCTGGATCTCGGCGCGACACCCCCCTGTGAGAAATTCCTCACCGCCGCCGAACTCGATCTTGCCGAACCCACTTTCCCGCTGCATCTGCGCCTGTGCGAGAACTGCCTGCTGTTGCAGATACCGGCATTGATCACCCCCGAGGAGACATTTACGGAATACGCCTATTTCAGTTCGTATTCCGACAGCTGGGTCGAGCACGCGCACCGGTTCGTCCAGGACGCGACCCGGCGGCTCGGCCTGGACGCGGGCTCGCTCGTCGTCGAGGTCGCCAGCAACGACGGCTACCTGCTGCGGCACGCGGTCGAGGCCGGCATTCCCTGCGTCGGGATCGAGCCCTCGGTGAACGTGGGCGCCGCGGCGCGCGAGCGGGGCGTACCGACGATCACCGCCTTCCTCGACGAGGACCTCGCCGCCGAGGTACGCGCCGAACACGGCCCGGCGAATCTGGTGGTGGCCAACAACGTCTACGCGCACATCCCGGACCTGCTGGGCTTCACCCGGTCCCTGCGCGCCCTGCTCGCCGACGACGGCTGGCTCTCCATCGAGGTGCACCACGCGCTGAACCTGGTGAGCCTGGGCCAGTTCGACACCGTCTATCACGAGCACTTCCAGTACTACACCGTGCTCTCGGCCCAGCGTGCGCTGGCCACCGCCCGCCTGACCGTGGTGGACGTGGAACTGCTTGCCACACACGGTGGTTCGCTGCGGTTGTGGGCCCGTCCCGAGGCCGTCGCCGAGCCCGGGCCCCGGGTCGCCGACGTGCTGCGCCAGGAGGCGGAGGCGGGCCTGCACGAGGTCGCCGGCTATCTCGAGCTGGGCCCGCGCACCGAACGCGTACGCCAGGAACTGCTGCGCTTCCTGCTGGCCGCCCGCGCCGCCGGACAGCGCGTGGTCGGCTACGGCGCCCCGGGCAAGGGCAACACCCTGCTCAACTACTGCGGCATCCGGCCCGACCTGCTCGAGTACACGGTGGACCGAAATCCCTACAAGCACGGTCGATTCACCCCCGGCACCCGCATACCCATTCACGCACCCGAGCGCATCGACGCCGATCGCCCGGACGTGGTGCTGGTGCTGCCCTGGAATCTGGAAGCGGAGATCACCGCGCAGCTGCACCGGGTGCGCGAGTGGGGCGGCGAGCTGATCTACCCGCTCCCGCACCTGCATCGCGGGCAGCTCGCCGCGTCGAGATATGCGGAGAGGCAAGCGAAGTGAAGGTTGTACTGTTCTGCGGCGGCTACGGCATGCGCATGCGCAACGGCACCGAGGACATGATCCCCAAGCCCATGCAGCTGGTCGGGCCCCGCCCGCTCATCTGGCACGTCATGCGCTACTACGCGCACTACGGGCACCGGGACTTCATCCTCTGCCTGGGCTACGGCGCCTCGCACATCAAGAACTTCTTCCTGACCTATCAGGAGTCGATCTCCAACGACTTCGTGATCCGCGGCGGCACGGTCGAACTGCTGCGATCCGATATCAGCGACTGGACCATCACCTTCGTCGACACCGGCGTGGAATCGCCCATCGGCGAGCGCCTGCGCCGGGTGCGCGAGCACCTCGACGGCGAAAGCCCGTTCCTGGCCAACTACGCCGACGTGCTCACCGACGCCCCACTGGACGTCATGATCCGCGACTTCCGCGCGGCGGGCGCCGCGGCGTCGATGATGATCGTGCCCCCGCAGTCCTCCTTCCACTGCGTGGACGTGAACTCCGCCGGCGAGGTCAAGAACATCACCCCGGTCTCGCGCCTGCCCATCTGGGAGAACGGCGGCTACTTCGTGCTCACCCAGGAGGTGTTCGACCATCTCCCGCCCAACGGCGATCTGGTCGAGGACGCGTGCGGTGCGCTCGCGGCGCAGGGGCGGCTGTACGGCTATCAGCACAGCGGCTTCTGGAAGCCCGCGGACACCTTCAAGGAACGCGCCGAACTGGACGCGGGATACCACTCCGGCGACCGGCCCTGGATGGTCTGGGAGCGGGCGGGCGCATGAACGCACTCGACACCACCACCACCCGCGAAGGGGCATGACCATGCGCGTACTCGTCACCGGGCACCAGGGCTATCTCGGCACCGTCATGGTCCCCGAGCTCGAGCGGGCCGGGCACGAGGTGACCGGCCTGGACAGCGGCTTCTTCGCCGAATGCGTGCTGGGCGCGGCCCCCGCGCCGCCGCCCGGGCTGCAGGTCGACCTGCGCGACGTGACGGTGGACCAGCTCCGCGGTTTCGACGCGGTCGTGCACCTGGCCGCGCTGTCCAACGATCCACTCGGCGCGCTCGCGCCCCGCATCACCTACGACATCAACCACGCCGCCTCGGTACGGCTGGCGCGACTGGCAAAGGACGCCGGCGTGCGTCGATTCCTGTACGCCTCCACGTGTTCGGTCTACGGCGCCGCGGGCGCCGACCTGGTCACCGAGGACGCGCCGCTGCGCCCGCTGACCCCGTACGCCGAGTCCAAGGTACGGGTCGAGGACGACGTCGCGGCACTGGCCGATTCCGGCTTCACCCCCGTATTCCTGCGCAACGCAACCGCTTTCGGCTTCTCCCCACGACTACGCGCGGACATCGTGCTCAACAATCTGGTCGGCTACGCGGTGCTCACCGGCGAGGTCAAGGTCCTCTCGGACGGCACACCGTGGCGGCCGCTGGTGCACGCGCGGGACATCGCCCGCGCCTTCGCGCTCTGCCTGACCGCGCCGGTCGAGGCGGTGCACTGCCGGGCCTACAACGTGGGGACCGAGACCAACAACCTCACCGTCGCGGAGATCGCGCGGGCCGTGGTCGCGGCCGTACCCGGGTCGCGCTTGGTCATCACCGGCGAGAACGGCGCGGATCCGCGCTCGTACCGGGTGGATTTCGCGGCCGCGCGCCGGGAACTGGGCTTCGAGGCGACCTGGGACATCCCGGCGGGAGCGGCCGAGCTGGCACACGAATACACCGCCCGCGGTCTCACCGCCGACGACTTCTTCCATCGCTTCACCCGCCTGGCGCATCTGACCGCGCTCAAGCGCTCGGGCGTGCTCGACGACGACCTGCGCCGCATCAGAATCGAGGCGTGAATGGCGGCGGCGCGACACCGCGCGCGCGGATCAGGACCCGAGACCGAACGCGGCGAGCAGCTCCTGCCACGACGACCCCGCCGCATCGCGATCCGACACCGCCGTCACCGGCTGCGGCCAGGCGATGCCCAGATCCGGATCGTCGTAGGCGATGCCGATGTCCTCGGCCGGGTCGTGCGGGCGGTCGATGCGATAGCAGACGTCGGCGACCGGGCTCAGGGCCTGGAACCCGTGCAGGAAGCCCGGCGGCACGAACAGCGTCCGGAAGTCGGTGTCGTCGAGCAGGAACGACTGCTGCTCGCCGAACGTCGGCGAATTGGGCCGCATGTCCACCAGGACGTCGAACACCGACCCGTGGGCGCACCGCACCAGCTTCGCCTCACCCCGGCCCGCGCGCCCGTGCATACCGCGCACCACGCCCCCGTGGGACCGCGACTGCGAATCCTGGACGAACGTGGCGGCCAGCCCCGGACGGCCGACGAAGTCGTCGAACTCCATCGCGTCGAAGGTGCGGGTGAACAGGCCGCGACCGTCCCGGTGGGGCTGCGGGGTCAGCAACAACACGTCGGCGAGCCTGGCCTGTTCTATGAGCACCCCGCCATCGTGCCATGGGCGCGGCGATGACGCGGGGATGCCGCGGCTGCGGCGCGACGCCGCTCACCCGCGTGCTGGACCTGGGCAAAATGCCTGCGGCGGATCACTTTCCGGGCCCGGACGAGCCGGCCGACATCGGCCCCGAGGCCCGGCACGCCCTGGCCATGGATCTGTGCCCGGCGTGCGGGCTGGCGCAGCTCGCCGAGGACGACACCGTGACCGACGAACCGCGCGGCATCGAACCCGCCGCCCTGCGCGCCCAGGCCGCCGACGCGCTGGCCCGGGTCGAGGCTGCCGGCGCCCTGCGCGGCCGGACCGTGCGCGAGTTCGGCAGCCCGCACGGCGGATCCTGGCTGCCGTTGCTCACCGAACGCGGCTTCACCGCCACCGCCGGGCCCGCCGACGTGGTGATCGACTGCTTCGGAATCATGCACGAACCGGACCAGCGGGCGGCTTTCGCGCGCCGGGCCGCGGCCCTGGCTCCGGACGGCCTACTGCTGCTGCAGTTCCATTCGCTGCGCGCGATCGTGGCGCACGGTCAGTGGAACGCGCTGCGGCACGGGCACTTCGCTTACTACTCGCTCGCGGCGCTCACTCGCCTGCTGGAGCACGCGGGCCTGCGGGCGATCACGGCGTGGGAATTCGAGCTGTACGGCGGCACGGTCCTGGTCGCAGCCGTCCGCGACCCGGCGGCGCGGCCGGGCCCCACCGTGACCGCGGCCCTCGCGGCCGAGGCGCGCGTACTGGCTACCGGGACCGGCACGGTGGATCCCGGCGCGGTCCGCACGCTGCAGCGCGCCGCCGACACCCAGGCGCGGGCGCTGCGCCGGTGGCTCGAGCGCGAACGGGCTGCGGGGCGAACGGTATACGCCTACGGCGCCGCGTCCCGGGCGGTCGCGCTGCTGTACCTGGCCGGTGTCGATCGCGCCCTGCTCGGCGCGGTCGCGGACGCCTCGCCCGCCAAACAGGGCCGCCGGATGCCGGGGACCGGCGTTCGGATCATCTCGCCGGCGGAGCTGCTCGCCGCCCGGCCGGACCGGATTCTGCTCACGCTGCCCGACCTGTTGCACGAGGTTCGGTCGCGGTGGCCCGAACTGGATGGGAGGTGGGTGGTGACGGTACCCGACTCGTAGTCTCGCCGCCGGTGGAGGGCCGGTGGCAAGGACGTCGGGCGACTTCGCCGCGACGTCTCGATGCATGTAGGGAATTCTTTGCACGCGTACTGATTACGACGCAACACCTGATGAGGGAATAGAGGAACAGCATGACAGGCTCGAAGCAGCGCGTGGTCGCGCGCACCATGGCCGTCGCCATGGCGATCGGCGTCGGACTGGCGGTGGGGACGAGCACCTCGGTGGCCGGGATCGACAGCAGCAACTCGATCGTCGACCGCCAGGAGCGCACCGTGGAGGCCATCGCCTCCGATACCCGGATCGACTTCGTCCCGCCGCTGGACGGCAATCCACTGACCCGCGAATGGTTCCACAACGGTAAGGCAGCCTTCCGGGTGTCGGGCCCGAAGGCCGAGGACTGGTCCGGCGAGCTGACCCTCGGGTACCAGGTCGGCTATCCGGCGACGCTCAACGGCAAGCTGCGATTCCAGTGGTGGACACCGAATCTCGGGGTGGAGATCGGCACCGATCCCGGTGTGACGGTGAACAATCTGCTGCCGCAGGCCGGTGTGGAAATCGAGGCCGGTTTCGGGCCCGGCATCCAGACCGTGGCCGCGGCGAGCGGTGAGGTGTCCGGCCTCGAGGGCTTCATCCAGATGTCGGGCTTCCACGGCACGGTGACCGGCGTGCTCGGGCAGGTCACCATTCGCCCGTGGGTCAAGATCGTCAGCAGCAACGGCGACACCGTGATCACCTACGGACCGATGCGGTCCATCTAGCGATCTCGGGTCACAGGTTTCGATGCGGCTCCGGCCGGCGCGTACGTGCCGCCCGGAGCCGCAACCGCTCCACCGCGGTGCGGGCCAGCCGCAGATCGCCGCCCAATACGACGGCGCGCCCGAGCAATTCGGGGTACTCCGCTCCCATCCGATGGTGGAAGCGCAGTGCCTCGCCGAGCTCGACCAGGTCGGTCTCGGACGGCTCGGCGGTGGCCGCCCGGCGGGCCGCCAGATTCTCCGCCATGCCGAAGAAGCGGCCGAGCGCGCTCACGCGGGCGAACAGATCGACGTCCAGCGTGGCGAGCAGATCGCCGCGGAAACCGCCGACCCGGTCGAAATCCCGGCGCCGGAAGACCGCGGCGGCGGTGGGACCGAAATCCCCCGCACCGCGCCACACGAGCGTCCGCAGCAGCGTCCGGGAATCGCACGGCCCCAGCAGATTCGACAGGCCCAGGTCGGCCCGCACGATCCGGCCGCGCGCGTCGAGTACCTGGTGCCGCGCGGCACAGACCGCGATGCTGTTGTCGCCCATCAGTTCTCGCTGTTTGTCCAGCGCCCCGGGCAGCAGCAGCTCGCCCGGGCGAACCACCTTCACCAGGCGTCCGGCGGACAACCACACCGCCTTGTTCCAGTTCTCCCCGGCGGGTAGGGGCTCGGCGTTGCGCACCAGTCGCAGTCGCGGATCGCCGAAGGCGCCCACGATGTCGGCGGGCTCGCCGTCGGCGGCCTCACCCGCGACGGTTCGTCCGCCGCTGTTGTCCAGGACCACCACTTCGATCTCGGTGTCCTGGTCCAGAATCGAGCGCAGCGTCGCCGCCAGGCCGGGTCCGGACTCGTGCACCGGAACGCACACCGACAGGATGACCAACATTCCCCCTGGGCACTGGAGTGGATTCAGTTGGACCGGCTCGCGGACCGCACCCCGACGAGCCGGAAGACACGCTCCAAACCCGTTCGGGCATCGTCGATCTGCTCGACGGCACGCTGCTGCAGGGTATCGCGCAGCTCGGGCGCCGCCTCCCACAATTCCCGGACCGCGTTCGCCAGCCGGGATTCGAGGTCGTCGGCGTCGAGATGCACCACGCGCAACCCGGTACCGAACATATCGGCCAATCCACTGAACTTGTCGTCGTAGTGCCGAGACGCTGTTACAGCCACCGCCGGAATGCCCTGGGAGAGCGCGAAGACCGCCGGGTGGAAGGCGCCGGTTACCAGCACGCGGCACCGGGCCACACAGCGCGCCAGGCTCTCCGCCGTTCCGGCCCGGTTGTCGACCGCCCGCACCGGACCGAGCGTGCTGACCCGCACGGCGGCGTCCAGGGCTGTGCGCGCGGCGCCCGAGACGGTCGCGCACAGGCCGAGTTCCCCGCCGATCTCGGGACTGCGCAGCCGATAGCCGAACTCCACCGCGTCGTCGCCGGTCACGAGTACCCGGTCGGCGGGTACGCCCAACTCGGCCAGCAGTTTCGGGCCGAAGAGCCGATCGCGCACCGCGATGACGTCCACCCCGGGCAGCACCTCGGCGGCGCGGCGCAGCAGTTCGGGATCGCGCATGGGCCCGAGGCCCTGTCCGAGCATGGCGGTCGGAATGCCCAGGCGCTGCGCGTGTTCGAGCAGGTTCAGGGTGCGATGCGCCTGGAAGCGGTCCGCGTCGGCCAGGTACTGCCCGCCCTGCGCGATCACCAGCGAGGACTCGGCCACGGCGGCGGGCACCGGGGGCAGCGGCGGCATCCCCGTCACCTCGGGTCCGGTGCCGGTCCGGGAACGCACCTCCGTGCGCACCCGGGCGCGCACCTCGCGCAGGGTGTCCAGCGGCGCGTCGGTCACGTGCCGCCAGCGCCGCACCGCGGGCCCGGTGACCCGCGCACCCGCCAGCTGATCGAGGTGACCGATGAAACCGCCTCTGCCCCAGTGCCCGCCGCCCCCGGCGGCGATCGGCTCGGCCTGCGGCAGCAGCGCCCGCAGGAGATGCGGTTCATCGGTGAGTACGCCGATGCGAGCGCGTCCCCAGCGCTCCCGCAGCCGCTCCACCGTCATCGCCATCAGGGCCAGATCGCCCCGATTGCGCAGTGCGTACTCGCCATTGTCGACCAGTACTCGAATTTCCCCGGCACCGTCCCCCGCGCCAGAAGTCCCCACGCTCGTCCTTCCGAAGTTCCGGCGTCGCGCCGGTAATTCTCCGCGAAATCTAACCCACGCCGGGAGCTTCGCGCTACACCGGGCGAGCACGGGACTCGTCTCAACGACAGAGGGCGGTGTCCACGACCTCGTCCAGATCCACGCCCGCGGTACGCGCGGCGAGAATATCGGGAATCTGGTTCATGCTCACCGTGATCGAGCGATCCGCGGTCGCGCCGCCGAACACGAAGGTGCCGTGCATGGTGCCGCCGTGGCCCCACGCCTGCACCCCGCACGACGTGACCCAGCCGAACAGACCGAGCCCGAATTCCTCCTGCCGGCGCAGATCTCCGCTGGGCACGGTGCGCTGCATCTCGGCGAGTTCGGCCGGCCCCAGAATCCGCCCGGACAGCAACGCGGTGAAGAAGCGATTCAGGTCCGAGCCGGTCGAGACCATGGCGCCGTCGGGCAGGCCCCACCCGGGGTCGATATCGGTGACATCGACACGGGCGACGCCGAATTGGTGATAGGCGCGCGCGTGCGGCCCGCGCAGCACCTGCTCCACCGGCGCCAGCGGCCAATAGGTGTCGTTCAGACCGTGGGGCAGCAGGATACGGCGGGTCACCTCGATACCCACCGGCACACCGGTCACCCGGTGCACCAGCTCACCCGCGATCAGGTAATTGGTGTTGGAGTACTGCGCGCGCGAACCCGGCTCGAACTCCGCGGTTTTCGCGAGACCGAGCGCGATCAATTCCCCCGGAGGCCGGGCCCGGCGCAGCGCCTCGACCGATTCCAGATCGACCTCGGTCAGATAGTCCGGAATGCCGCTGGTGTGCTGCAGCAGGTCACGGACCGTGATGACGGCGCCGTCGCCCCCGGGGCCCCGCACCTCCCCCGGCATATAGCGTTCGAGCGGCTCGTCCAGCGCTATCCGGCCCTCACCGACCAATTGCAGAACGACGGCGGCCACGAACACCTTGGTATTGCTGGCGATGCGCACCCGGGCGTTGTCGGGGAAGCCCGCGCCGGTACCCAGATCGCCGACCCCGCTCTCGATTCGGGCGTCCCCGCCGAACTCGGTCAACACCAGTTGCGCCCCGGGTACGTCGGCGGCCGCGACGGCGCGATCGAGCAGGGCCCGCAGCTCCGGCCGGTCCGAACCCGGCTGGGCGGCGGTGATTCCCGCGCCCGCCGCGACGGTGAGTACCACCGCACCGCACGCCGCGACCAGCACACGGCTCATCGACGATCGGGTACCGACTCGCATGTGTCCTCCAGGGCGCGGGGACCGGCAGCGCACCGGCCGGCAGGTCATACGCGCGAGCCGCGGAGCCGGTTCGAGCGTCGTCAGGCGGGGAACAGCGGGCTCACCCACTTACTGCACAGCCAGCGCCCGTCCACGTAATCCATGGACATGGTCATGGTCTGCTGTTCGGTGGTGTCGGGCTTGCCCTGGGTCGAGTTCACCAGGGTCATGTCCACGGTGAGCTCGTAGTGCGTGGAATTGCCCGAGGTGACAGCGCATTTCGCGTCGGTGCCGCGCGTGTGTTCCGAATCCGCCTCCAGCAACAACCGAATCGCGGGCAGTATCTGACCGGCCTGGGTCTTCCAGGTGCCGGTGGCGCCGGCCAGCACCTTGCGCTGCCACCCGTCACCGTCGCTGTAATCGTAGGTGTTCATCAGCACTCCGTAGTCGCACGCCGCCGCGATGGCGGCCGCCTGACTCGGATCCGTTACCGCGGGCGAGCCGCCGCCCGCGGTGGTCGAGCTGTCACTGCCGCCGACCCACAGCCGCAGGGCGCCGCCCGACATGCCGACACCGACCCCGGCCGCGAGCACCAGCGCCGCGAGCACCGCGGCGATCAGCCACCGGCGGCGGTTGCCACGCCGCGGGCGCGATGCTGAATCGTTCGGTGCTACCGGGGAACCGAGCCCGCCGTGGACGGTCTGCACCCGAGCCTGGTCGACCGGCGGCACGTTCCCACGGTCCACACCCGGAGCGGGGTGCGGCTGATCACTGTGCCCCGCGGCACCGGTCGGCGGGGCCGCGGCGGCGAACCGGGTCGGCTCGAACCCGGTGCGCGTGGGTCCCGTCGTCGAAGGACCCCCGTGATACCCGCGACCGGGACCGGTCGTCGGCCTCGGTTGGGTGGGACCCGGTGCGCCCGAACCGGTCCGGGTGGTCCCGAACCCCGGGTGCGCCCGGCCGTCGGTCTCGGGGCCGGGCCCGTCGTAGACCCGCACGGGCTGGGCCAGGGCCCGGGCGGCCGCGTGCGCCAGCTCACCGCAGCTGCCGTAGCGCCGATCCCGGTCCTTGGCCATGGCCCGCGCGATGACCTCGTCGAAAGCCATGGACAGCACCGGATTTCGCCAGCTCGGGCGTGGGATCTCGCCGTTGAGGTGCCCGTTCACCAGCTGCGCCGTACTCGCGCCCGGATAGGGCAGCGCACCGGTGAGCATGTGGAACAGCGTGCAGCCCAGGGCGTAGACGTCCGCGCGGTGATCGGTGTCCGCGCGCAGTTCGAACTGTTCGGGCGCGGCGTACTGGAAACTGGCGTACATCTCCCCGGTGCGGGTGAGCTGGCTGGTCTGATCCAGTGCCTTGGCAATGCCGAAGTCCGCCAGGTACACCCGCTGCTCGGGCCCCCAGGCCAGCAGGATGTTGGCGGGCTTCACATCGCGGTGCAGCACCCCCGCGCGATGCGCGTGATCCAGGGCCGCGGCGGTCTCACCGAGGATGCGCACGGCGTGATCGGGCCGCAGCGGGCCCTGGGCCACCGCGGCCGCCACATCGGTGCCCTCGATGTACTGCATGGCCATCCACAGCCGGTCCTCGTCCCGGCCGCGCGCGTAGACCGCGACGATGTTGGGGTGCGCCAGCCGCGCGGCGGTGTCTGCCTCGCGCAGGAATCGCGCGCGTACTTCGGGATTGTCGGCCATGGCCGGGTTGAGCAGTTTCAGCGCGACCGGTCGCGGCAGGTCCCGGTCCCTGGCGAGATAGACCTCCCCCATACCGCCGACGCCGAGCAGCCGTTCGATCAGATAGCCCGCGAATGACTGCCCCGGCGTGAGTGTTCTGGCCACCCCACTACCTCCGACTACCGCCTACTGCCGATCACCGTAACGCACAATGGAACAGACAGCGGTCCCCGGTCGCAGCGCGGGACCGAGCGGAATAGAGGTCACCATGCCGCGCACGTCACGCCGCATATCCCCGCCCCTGTCCCTGTGCCTGCTGGCCGTCCTGCTCGCCGGGCTCACCGGCTGCGGCGTCAGCGGCCATCCGGTCCCCGCGGAGATCGACGTCCGCACCCTGGATATAGGCGCGTACCCGGTCGATCGTTACCGCTACGACCAGGACGCCCGCGACAACGGCGCACTGCTGGAGGGCATGCGCATGTCCGGGGCGGTCCCGATCGGGCCCGCGATCGACGCCGCGCTGACCTCCGGTCGCGGCGGCCGCGTGGTCCTCGACGCCGCCGACGCCGAAACCAGCTTCCTGGCCTCGGATTCGGCCGCGGTGCTCGAACGCCAGGAATTGATCACCGGGTACGCGGCGGGCAGTGCGGACGCACCCGATCCGTCCGGAACCGACCGGCCCGCCGCCACCACGACCTCGGTCACCACGCTGCTGCTGCGCTTTCCCAGCGCGGCGGCGGCCAAGCTCGCCGCCCGCGGACTCGAGGACGTCGACTTCGCGGTCGCCGCGGATCAGAACGAGCGACTGAACCTGGCCGCCTTCCCCGACGCCTTCATCCACTGGCGGCCCGGCGTCGCGAACGTCGGAACCTTCATGGCGCACGGGGAATTCGTCATCTCCCTGCTGGTCCAGCGACCCCGCGCCGAGGCCGCCGATCTCACCGAATGGGTCCGCCGAACCCTCGACGCCCAGGTCCGGCAGCTGGACGCCTTCGCGCCGACCCCGGCGGACCGAATCGCGGATCTGAAGGTGGATCCGGACAACCTGCTGGCCCGGGTGGTCACCGCACAGCGCGGCTCGCGCACCCCCGATCCGGACACCTTCGCGGTCTACTCCCCCGCCGCCTTCGTGCACAACGCCTACGACCAATCCCGCACCGAGCGGCTGTTCTCCGACGCCGGCGCGGACAGCCTGGCCATCGTGGACGACGGCTCGCTGCTGCGCGCCCGTGACGGCGGCGCGGCGATCACCCTGCTCACCGGTCTCACCGGCACGCTGGGCTCGGCCTTCGTCCCCACTGTCGCCCCCGACGAGCTCCCGGGCGCGAGGTGCTTCCACCGCACCACCGATGACGCCTACCGCTGCTACGTCGCCTACAAACGCTATGTGGCCATCGTCAATTCGGACTCCGAGGACGACGCCCGGCAGAAGGTGAACGCCCAGTACGCACTCCTCGCCAACGCCCTCTGAACACCCGTGCGACCGGCTGCGCGGTAGCGCGCTCACGCGGGCGAAGTGTCATAGACTTGCGCCGCGGGGCAGGGGGCGTGCACCGGCGGGATGGCGGGACTCGTCCGCAGGAGGGAGTTCGGCATGCGTGATTTCAGCCGCAGCAACGCGATTCAGGCCGCGCTGCACGATGTCGTGCCGGGCGGCGCGCACACCTACGCGCGCGGTGCGGATCAGTATCCCGAGCACATGGCGCCGATCCTGGTGCGCGGCGCCGGTGCGCGGGTCTGGGATTGCGACGGCAACGAATACGTCGAGTACGGCATGGGTCTGCGGTCGGTCACCCTCGGGCACGGGTACGCGCCGGTGGTCGAGGCGGTGATGCGCACCATCGCCGACGGGGTGAGCTTCTCCCGCCCGACCGAACTCGAACTGCTTGCCGCACAGGACTTCCTGGAGCTGGTGCCCGGCGCGGACATGGTGAAGTTCGCCAAGAACGGCTCCGACGCCACCACCGCCGCGGTGCGGCTCGCCCGGGCGGTCACCGGCCGCGAGACGGTGGCGGTGTGCGATCAGCCGTTCTTCTCGGTGGACGACTGGTTCATCGGAACCACCCCGATGAACGCGGGCATCCCGCGCCCGCGCACCGTGCGATTCCGCTTCAACGATCTGGTGTCGCTGGCCGACGCGCTCGAGGGTCACCGGGTCGCGTGCGTGGTGATGGAGCAGGCCACCGCGCTCGCCGAACCCGCGCCCGGATTCCTCGAAGGCGTTCGGGCCCTGTGTGATCGGCACGGCGCGCTGCTGATCTTCGACGAGATGATCACCGGCTTCCGCTGGGCAGCCGGTGGCGCGCAGGCCGTCTACGGGGTGCGGCCGGACCTGTCCTGCTGGGGCAAGGCCATGGGCAACGGCTTCCCGCTCGCGGCGCTGGCGGGGCGTCGCGAGTTCATGGAGCTGGGCGGGCTGCGCACCGGCGCGGATCGCGTGTTCCTGCTCTCGACCACGCACGGCCCGGAAACCGGTGCGCTGGCGGCATTCCGGGCGGTGGCGCACGCCTACCGCACCACGGATCCCGTCGGCCGGATGGAGGCCGCGGGCCACCGGCTCCGCGCGGAGGTCAACGCCGTCACCGCCGAACTCGGCATCGGCGATCACCTGTGCGTCACCGGCAGACCCTCCTGCGCGGTGTTTCTCACCAAGGATCCGAACGGTGTTCCCGCACAGTCGTATCGGACGCTGTTCCTGCAGGAGCTGCTCGACCGCGGCGTGCTCGGGCAGTCCTTCGTGACCTCCGCCGCGCACACCGGCGCCGACATCGATCTCACCGTCGAGGCCGCCCGGGACGCGGCCATCGTCTACCGCAAGGCCCTCGAGCAGGGCACCGTGCGGGGTCTGCTGAACGGCCGCCCGGTGGCCCCCGCGCTGCGGGCGCGAGCCGAACCCCGCCGGCTGGCCGAGCACGGCGCGGACTGAGCACCCGCCGCGGCCCGAATCCGCCTCATCCGAGCCAATTCCCGGCGATTGGCGCAGATGTGTCGCAATTCCAGCGCTGACCGACTATTCATGGATTGCGTACCGATGAGGAGAAGCCACGATGCCCACCCACCCCGTCGTAGACGCCCACCTGCACCTGCGGGACGCCGCCCGCCCGTGGTATCCCGGCGCGGGCGAATCCGCCGCCGGCGCACCCGGGGCGATCGAGAGCTTCCGGCTCGCGGATTACGACCGCGCCGTGGGCGACACCGAGATCGCCGGGCTGGTGCACGTCTCGGCGGCCACCGCTCCGCACGCCTATCTCGACGAGACCCGCTGGATCGAGGCGCTGGCCGCCGCCGAAACGCGCCCGGTGGTGCTGGTCGGTGGGATCGACCCCGCGCTGTCCCCGCCCGAACTGCTCGACCATCTCGAACAGCAGGCGCGCAGCGTCGCCTTCCGCGGCATCCGGATGCCGCCCGGCGTGGCCCCCGGCACTCCCGCCGCGGAGATCGTCGCCACCTGGCTCCAGGACCGCGACGCCGTCCTGGATCTGGCGGCGCGGCCCGGGGAGATGCTGGACTGGATCGACTTCCTGGCCGGCTACCCGGCGCTGCGGGTCGTGCTGGAACACCTCGGCTCGCCGCAGGGCGCCGACTCCGAGGCCAAGTCCGTCTGGCATCACGCGCTCACCCTGGCGGCCAAGGAAACCCAGTGGCTCTGCAAACTCTCCGGGCTCGGCGCACTGTGTCCCCGGCCGACCCGATCCGCGCTGGAGTACTGGCTCGAGAGCGGCGTGCAGCTGTGGGGCTGGCGGCGGCTGATGTTCGCCTCCGAACTGCCCGTGCCCGGCGGCGCGGACGCCCACGCGGAGTTGCGCGCCACCGTCGATCACCTGGTGGCCGGTGACGCCACCGATCAGGAGGCGGCATTCTTCTACGCGGGCAACGCCACCGAGGTCTATCGGCTGGGTTAGCTCGGGCGGGCCGTCAGGGCTGCCAGGGCGTGCGGCGCGGGATCCAGGCCGGGACGCCCGCGCGATAGCGGTCGTAGTCGGCCCCGAAGCGCCGGTGCAGCGAGGGCTCCTCGTAGAAGCGAACGAACAGCGCCTGCGCCGCCGCGACCAGCGCGCCGTACCAGAGCAGAGCGGTGTCGCCGAACAGGAACGCCTGCCCGATGATCAGCAGCACGACCGACAGGTACATCGGATTGCGCACGAACCGATTCGGGCCGCCGACCACCAGGTGCGCGGTCGGGGCCACCGGCGCGGGGGTGCCGACGCCCTCGGTCGCGAACCGGTGGATCGCGGCGAGCAGCACCGGCAGGCCCGCGAAGATGAGCAGCACGCCGATCAACTGCCAGACGCCCTCGGGCTGCAGATCGTGGTCGATGCGCCAGCGACTGATCAGGAACGGAACCAGTCCCGCGACGGTGCCGGGCACGATCACCGTGAACAACAGACTGCCCCAGCGCGCGCGTGCCGACTGCCGCATGGTTCCGCCCCTCGTCGCCGGGTTCAGGTGGCCGGCAGCTCGGATACCCGACGGCTGCCGGTCAATCTGTATTCTGCGCCGACGAGTTCGTACATGCTGATGTATCCGTCCATGTCCTCGGTCGTCGTGTCGCCCCGCACGATCCAGTAGTTCGGGATGCCGAGGGCGGCGTACACGCGCAGTTTGTCGATGGCGTCGCGCACCTGGGCGTCGTGGGACACCGCCTCGATGACGGCGAAGATCTGCGCCGGATCGTGGGTGGTGCTGTGCTTGTCGGGGCGGTGGCCCGGGCGGAACACCACGCCGTCGGCCACGAAGTTGTGCTGCCCGGTATCACCACGGGCGAAGCCGCTGTCGGCCACGTATTGATCGCCGGCGCTCTCGTATCCGAAGCGGCGCCAGAACTCGAGGACATCGATCACGGCCCGGGAGTACCAGAACGTGACGGGCATACGGGTCAGCTCCAATCTGCCGGATCTCAGTTCCCAGGCCCACCCGCGCGGCAGGCCCGGCAGGGAGTCGAATTCGGCGCGAGTGCGCACCCCGGACGGCGGTAGGTCGAGCTGAACGAGCACCGACTTCCTCCTGCGAATCCGACGCCGACATCAGACTGGAACAACATATCCTCAGATTGCCGCGCGAGACGCTCACCAGCGACTTCGCACGCTCGGCGTGGCGATTCGAACGGGTGGCGAATGGCGGGCATTTCCGTGACGGGGCACACAGATCGATCCGGCGCGGGCGGTTCCGAATTTCTAGTGCATCCGCCGGTTACATCAAACTCCTTGTCACACACAACAACTCGAATTACACCGTGGTGACCATTCCCACACGGCCGGAAAGCCCGTTTTGGTTGAGGGGGCATTTTCGGGTCGGTAAAGTTACTCACCAGTTAGGCACGATGGTGTTCCTACCTCGGCCCGGCTTTCTGCTAAGGGGCCAACCCTTTTTCTTCTCGTCCACATCCACCGACGCATGTCGGACGAACAACGTTGCGCACCAACAAGTTCGTAAGGAGGGACGATGGTTTCCTACATCGTCACGGGCGGTACCGGTTTCCTGGGCCGCCGGGTGGTCGCGGGTCTGCTCGAGCAGGACCCGCAGGCCGTGGTGCACGCACTGGTTCGCGAGGCGTCGATCGCCAAGCTGCGGGAGATGGCCGAGACCTGGGGCGCGCCGGACCGCGTCTTCCCGCTGGTCGGCGATCTCACCGCGCCGGGCCTGGGCCTGCCGGTCGACGCCGACGGCCACCGCGAGCTCCCGCGCGCCGACCACGTGGTGCACCTGGGCGCGATCTACGACATGACCGCCGACGAGGACAGCACCTACGCGGCCAACGTCGCGGGCACCCGCGCGGTCGTCGAACTGGCCACCGAACTCGGCGCCGTCCTGCACCACGTCTCCTCGGTCGCGGTCGCCGGTGATCACAAGGGCAAGTTCTTCGAGGACGATTTCGACCTCGGGCAGAACCTCGAGTCGCCGTACCACCGCACCAAGTTCGAGGCCGAGAAGCTGGTCCGCGAAAGCCGTGACCTGCGCTGGCGCGTGTACCGCCCGGCCATCGTGGTCGGCGACTCCCGCACCGGCGAGATGGACAAGATCGACGGACCGTACTACTTCTTCGCCGCCATCAACGGGCTCGCCGCGCTGCCGTCCGAACTGCCGGTGCCGATCCCGGACCTGGGCGCGACCAACATCGTTCCGGTCGACTACGTCTGCGCGGCCATGGTCGAGCTCATCACCCGGCCCGGACTCATCGGCCGCACCTTCCACCTGACCAACCCCGACCCGCAGCCGTTCGGCGACATCTACGCCGCACTGGCCCGCGCCGCCGGGGCGCCCACCGGCATCGGCACCGTGCCGGGCAGCCACACCGCCCTGCACGCCCTCGGCACCATCCCCGGCGTGCCCGCGCTGCGGGATCTGGTGTTGGAGCGCTTGGGAATTCCCGCCGAGGTCGCACCGCACACCGCCTTCGAATCGGTGTTCTCCTCCGACTTCACCCGGGCGCAGCTGCGCGGCACCGGCATCGAGGTGCCCGCCTTCGACACCTACGCCGACAAGCTCTTCTCCTACTGGCGCGCCAATCTCGACCCCGACCGCGCCCGCCGGCACGACGGCGATCCGCTGCAGGGCCGCATCGTCCTGGTCACCGGCGCCTCCTCGGGCATCGGCCTGGCCACCGCGCACGCGGTCGCCGAGCGCGGCGCCACCGTGCTCATGGTGGCCCGCACCGCCGAGGACATCGAGGCCGCGGCCGCGCAGGTGCGCGAGCGCAGCGGAGCAGCGCAGGCGTACGTCTGCGACATCACCGACGAGAAGTCGGTGGAGCTGCTGGTCAAGCAGGTGCTGGCCGATCACGGCCACGTCGACTACGCGGTGAACAACGCGGGCCGGTCCATCCGGCGCTCGGTGCTCAACTCCACCGACCGGATGCACGATTTCGAGCGGACCATGGCGGTCAACTACTTCGGCGCGGTCCGGCTCATCCTGGCGCTGCTGCCGTCCATGCGCGAGCGGCGCTTCGGGCACTTCGTCAACATCTCCTCCATCGCCGTGCAGACCAAGGTGCCGCGCTTCGCGGCCTACGTGGCCAGCAAGTCGGCACTGGACAACTTCAGCGAGATCGCCGCGGTCGAGAACGCCGACGCCGGAATCACTTTCACCTCGGTGCGCATGCCGCTGGTACGCACCGCGATGATCGCCCCGACGGACCTGTACCGATCCATCCCCGTGCACTCGCCCGAACAGGCGGCCGCACTCGTGGTGCGCGCGCTCGAGCACCGTCCCAGCCGAATCGACACCCCCATCGGGACTTTCGCGCAACTCGTCGACACGGTCATGCCGTCGGTGAAGCGGGCCATCCTGCACCAGGGTTTCCGGATGTTCGGTGAGTCGAAGGCCGCCGCACCGGTGGCCGCGATCACTGCCGGCACGCCCGACGCGGCGGCGGACACCGACGCCGCACCGGCGGGCCGCAGTCCGCTGCTGGCGCTGGCGCCCATCGTGCAGCCGCTGATGGGCCTGCCCGGCGGCGCGGCACGCTTCACCAACACCATCCCCGGGCTGCACTGGTAACTCGGGAACACCCCGAAAACACACCCGCACACAGCGATTCGGCCCGGCGGGACTCATCCCACCGGGCCGAATCATCGGAAGCCGGACCGGAAAAGGCAGGCGGGGCTTCAGGTGCGAGCACCTGGAATCTCCCGAGATTCGGGCCCGCCCCGATGCCTATATCCGGTCAGCGGCGAAGTTCGCCGCGGCGACGAAACTGCCGCCGTAGGTCACGTGCGCGGCGGCGTTCATACCCGCACCGCAGATGGGATCCCCACCGGTACACCAGGTTCCGGTGCGACCGGCGTACCAGCCCGGCACGCTCTGCCCCGCCGCCTGCAGGGCGTCACCGAACAGCAGCACGGCCGCGACGCGATCCCCGAGCGCGCCGGGCAACTGCACCCGGCCGGGGTACCAGCTCACCGCACCGGTGCCCAGCGCCGCGTGCACCACGGCCGCGCCCTGCGAGTAGCCGACCAGCACGAAACGCTGATCCGGGCACGCCGCCGCCTGAGCGGCCAAGTGCCCCACCAGATTCGCGCTGCCCGCGCCCAGATTGAAGCTGTAGTCCGCCGGATACGCGACGGGGTACGCGCTCGTCGAGACCGGCAGCCGATCCTGCAGCATGCCGTAGAGCTGATTGCCCACGACGTCTCCGAGCCAGCCGGGTTCACCCGTGCCCCGTGCCACCACCACGTCCACGTCCGCGCACCAGTTCGCCTGCGCCCGCGGAGCGGGGTAGTAGAAGAGGCTCACCACCATCAGCATGGCGGCGAAACCCCAAGCCATACGCCAATTTACAGCCGGCAATACCTTTCGGTCGCCCATTGTTCTCACCCTCTCACGCCGTTGTGAGAGGCCGAGTGACTCTTGTCAGTGACAAGTGACACTTCACCCGGCCATGTGACCCAAGGTACGGACGCCGATAGGCTCGGCAACGAGTTCTACTGGAGAGATACCCAATTGGGGCCTATTTGTATCATCATGAAACTTGTTATCTACAAGCTACTTTGAGGCAACGAAAGCGCATCGAGCCGGTCCGGCGGCGTGCCGCAATCGGCACGCAAGCGGTAACAAGTTCTCATAGTGTGTTGGTATGGAACGACTTACCGGGCTCGATGCGAGCTTCCTCTATCTCGAAACAGACACCCAACTCCTGCACGTGTGCGCACTACTCATAGTCGATCCCGCCGCCGACGGCGTGGACTTCGACTTCGAGACCTTCAAGACCGAACTGGGCAACCGGCTGCATCTCATCCCCGCCATGACGCGGCGGCTGCACACGGTGCCGTTCAACCTGGATCATCCGGTGTGGGCGGCGGATCCGGACTTCGATCTCGGCTACCACGTCCGCCGGGTCGAGCTGCCCGCGGGCGGCGGACACCGGGAACTGGCCGACATCACCGCGGAGATCGCCGGGCAGCCGCTGGACCGGCGGCGACCGCTGTGGGAAATGTGGGTGGTGCAGGGACTGCCGAACGGCAAGGCCGCCATCGTGTCCAAGTACCACCACGCCATCGTGGACGGCATCACCGGCACCAATATGATGATGCACCTGTGCGATGTCGAGCCGGGCGTCTCGCACACCCCGCCTGCCGAAACCCCCGCCCCCGAAGCCGAACCCAACGACGTGCAGCTCGCCGTGGACGCCCTGGTCCACCTGCCGGGCAAACTGGGACTGGTCGGCCTCGTGCCCAAGACCGTCGGCATCCTCGGCGATCTGGTGCAGCGCCGGCGCTCGGGACGCGGTCGCGGTATGCCGCTGCCCTTCACCGCGCCGCGCACGCCGTTCAATCGAGCTATCACCCCGCATCGCTCGGTGTCCTTCGTGCAGTCGGACCTCGCCGATATCAAGGAGATAAAGACGGCCTTCGGCGTGAAGGTCAACGACGTGGTGCTGGCGGTGGTCGGCGGCGCACTGCGCGACTACCTCGCATCGCACGACGAACTGCCCGAAACCTCGCTCATCGCCTCGGTTCCGGTCTCCACGCACGACACCTCACGGCACGAGGAGGGCACCAACAAGGTGTCCACGATCTTCGCGCGACTGCACTCGGACATCGCCGATCCGGTCGCCCGCCTGCTCGCCATCGCCGAGGACAACCGCGGTGCCAAGGAGGAGCACAGCATGATCGGCGCCGACTTCCTGCAGGACTGGGCGAAGTACGCCCCGCCCAACACCTTTCAGCTCGCGGCGCGCGCCTACTCCTCGTTCAAACTCGCCGAGCACCACCCGGTGGTGCACAACCTGGTGATCTCGAACGTGCCCGGACCCAACTTCCCCATGTACTTCCTGGGCGTACGCGTCGCCTCGATGTACCCCTTCGGGCCGGTATTCCACGGCGCGGGGCTCACTTCCACCGTGATCTCCAACAACGGCAACCTCGACTTCGGCTTCATCGCCTGCGAGGAACTGGTGCCCGACGTGGAGCAGATCGCCGTCGCCGTCCCCGAGGTGATCACCGAGCTGCTCAAGGCAGCCCGCGAAAAGCACTGACCCCCTTCGGGTTACCGCTTATCCGCTACCGCAAGACAGGCCTCGAGGAAAATCGGGACAAAGACGTCCGCCTCGAGTGCGCAGGCCGCGTGACCGGCCTTGGCGAGGAAGATCTCCGCTCCCGGAATCAATTTCGCCATCTCCAGCTGCCGATAGACCGGCAGCGCCCGATCGCGAGTGGTGATCACCACCACCGTCGGCACCTTCAGACTTCCGAGCCACTCCGAGGCATCGAAGCGTCCCAGCACCGCCAGGGCCTGCGCCAGCGCCCAGCCACTCGTGCTGCGCATCTCGGACATGGCCCAGCGATCCATGCGGCCCACCGGCCACGAGGACTCCGGCAGCACCGGCAGCCGGTCCCGATGCGATTCGGCTCTGCGCATGGACATCTCGGCGAGCGAGGCCGCCAGCACGCCCCAGCCGCGGTGGAAGGCGCGCTCGCGCCGCGTCTCCTGGAAGCGATAGGTGGTGGCGGCCAGGACCAGACCGCCGACCTTATCCGGATGCCGATGCGCGGCGAGCTGAGCGATGATGCCGCCCATGGAATAGCCGGCCAGAATCGGGCGATCCAGGCCGAGGGCCTCACCGACCGCGATCGCGTCATCGGCCAGATCATCCAGATCGAAACGCTCGGAACGAATTCCGTGACCGTGCCAGCGCTGATCGAACAGCACCACCCGGAAATGCTCGTTCAGCTCGCGCAGCGATGGGAACCAGTTCAGCATGGCGGTGGTGGCCATACCGTGCAGCAGCAGCATGCTCGGCGAATCCGCGGCCGGACCGGGCAGATCCACGACATAGGTGCGGCCACGACCCGGCAGCTCGACCATCGAACCCACCGGGACCTCGGTCAACGTCGAAATGCGAGCGGACAGCCGACGGCCCCGGCGGCGTCCTTCACGTGGCGATTGCGTGGAGCTGGAATTCATGATCGAAGGCCTCCCGGCGTGTGGCACCATCAGGCGGAACTGAAACACGTTTCACTTCGATGATGCCACACCGGACCGGGAATGTCGGAGCGTGCCTCGTCACGATTCGCAGTGCTCCGTGCCCGCGATCACGGTGGTCACCACGGCCGGCCGCGGGCGCGCGGTGGTGGGAGCGGCGGATTCCGCATCGGGAATCCGATAGAGCCGAATTCCGGTGTAGCGCAGCTGTCCCGACGCGATCGCCACATCCGGGACCAGCACCTGATTGCCGTAGACATCGGTTATGGCCGCGGTGAACGGGCCCGCGCCCGCACCCGAGACGGACCAGTAATTGTCATAGCCGCGACGCAGCGGAATCCAGTCACCGCCGGTATCGCGGAGCAGAGCGACCTGCCCGATGGGATTACCGCCGCCGGAGAACAGCAGCCCCAGCCAATCGCGCGAGGAGCCCTGCTGAACCCGGTAGTACAGTTCGGGCGCGGGATTCGGATCACGAACCCGATTGATGCGAATCTGCGCCACGCCATCGTGCGGATCGGCGATCTCCTCGAAAGCCGCACGGCTCAAATCGTATTGATGCGGAGCACAGCCGGGACAGCGATCGACGACCTGCGCGCGCACACTGCCGAGCGGGCCATCGATATCGACGTAGGAGCCGCACGGCGCCGAACCGGCGTACTCACCCGTAGAGACGCCGACGTAGTAACCGTCCAGCGGCAGATCCGGCAGCGAGCAGGCCACGCCGACGTCGAAGGCGTAGTAGCGCGCCTCGCCGAACGTCGGATCCGGTTGTACGGGTGGTGAAAGTGGCTGCGTGGTAACAACTTCGGATGTAGTAGTCGCGGGCAGCGTGACCACGGTGGTCGTCGGCGGCGCGGTGCGGCAGCTGACCGGCTGCGGGCGCATGACCCAGGTTGCCGTTCCCACCACCACGATTGCCGCGAGCGCCGTCCACAGCCACGGCCTCCCGTTCCGGACCTCTTCGAGCCCTGTGCGGTGCATGGCCGTTCCCCACCCTCCGAATGGTGCCAAATGACGTTTGCTGCAACGAAGCTGAACCCACTTCAGGAAAGCAGCCGTGTCGAGAGCGGGTGGTCGAATCGGAAACTCGGTCTGAAAATCCCGGTGTGTCGCGGGTGTGTCATGGATCTAGAACGAGAGCGAGTCGTGCCGCGTATCCCCTGGTGACCACCGACCCAGGAGCACCCCTCATGCCCGAGCTCGCGCCGTTCTACCGGCAGGTGCAATCGCACTACGATCTGTCCGACGACTTCTACGCGCTGTTCCTCGATCCGTCGATGACCTACAGCTGCGCCTACTTCAGCGATGAGACGATGACGCTGGAGCAGGCTCAGCGGGCCAAAATCGATCTGGCACTGGGCAAACTGCGTTTGCAACCGGGCATGACACTGCTCGACATCGGCTGCGGCTGGGGTTCGACCATGATCCGGGCGGCCCAGCACTATGGCGTGCGGGTGGTGGGACTCACGCTCAGCCGCAATCAGCACCGGCACGTCAGCGAGCGCATCGAGGCACTCGGACTCGGGGATATCGCCGAAGTTCGGCTGCAGGGATGGGAGGAATACCGGGGCGAAGCCCATCGCATCGTGAGCATCGGCGCCTTCGAGCACTTTCGCAAGGAGCGCTACCCGGAATTCTTCCGGCGATGCCTGGAGATGATGCCCGCGGACGGGCGAGTACTGCTGCACAGCATCATCGGCCGCACGCTCGGCGAACTGCGGGACCGTGATATTCCCATCACGCGCGCCGACGCGCTCTTCCATATCTTCGTCAAACGCGAGATCTTCCCCGGCGGGCAGCTCCCGCAGGCCGATACCATTCCGGCCCTGGCGGAGAGCGCCGGATTCCATGTGCAGCGCATACATTCACTGCAACCGCACTATGCCGAAACGCTGGATCGCTGGGCACAGGCCCTGCGCAACAATCGCGATCGAGCCATCGAGCTGACCTCCGAGGAGGTCTACGCTCGATATCTCAGGTATCTCGACGGGTGCGCGCACTACTTCCGCGCCGGGCACCTGGACGTCATGCAATTCACGCTGGTGAAGTAGCGACCGCCCGCGCGGATGCCGGGAATTCGCGTGAGCCGGATCACCGGGGTTTACCTCAACCATAGTTGAGGGTGCACAGTGATCGTCATGAGCGCGACCACCACCCCGGCAACGCCGGCCACCGAACCGAACCTCACCGACCTGCTCCCCGGCGCGAGGCCACTGGACTCGGACGCGCTGCGCGAGATCGCGGATTCCCTCGCGTCGGCCGACGTGGTCGGCATCGGCGATGCCACGCGCTTCGCGCACGAATCCTTCGTCATCCGCGATCTGATCTCCCGAATCCTGTTCGAGGATCACGGATTCCGAGCACTGGTCATTCAGGACAGCGGAGATGTGGCCGAAGAACTGGATACCTTCGTACGCACCGGCAAGGGCAACGGCTCGGACGCCCTGGCGAATGCGTGGGGCCCGTGGCGCGCGGTGGAAATGGCGGCCGCGCTGGAGTGGATCCGCGATTTCAACCGAACCCACACGCGGGATCCGATTCGCATCCTGAGCATCCGGCCGCCGCAGGCCCAGCCCGCTGATTACGAGGCCATCCGCACCGCGGTACAGCAGCACGCCCCGGCCCGGCTGGCCGAGTTGAACACCCACCTCACGCCCATCCTGACGGCCCACACCGTCGACGAACATGTACAGCGAGCCAAAGGATTCCACCCGGGGCGACCCTTCGCCGAGCATGCCCGCGACGCCGCGGCGGTCCTGGCCGGCATCCCGAATCTGCCGGCCGACATCGCCGACCGCATGCGCCTGATCGTCGACTTCCACGAGAACAGCGTGGCGGGGCGCGGCTCCTTCGCCACGGACGAAGGCGCTCTGGCCCGTCACCTGCTCGCCCAGCAGGCGGCCACCGGCCTACGCCTGATCTTCTGGGACGGCATCGCCCACATCGCCGCCACGCCGACGTCTTTCGGCGCGACCGCTGAGGCCGAGGCCGAATTCCACCCCACGATCGGCAGCGTCCTGCGCGAACACCACGGGCGCTCCTACGCCGCCCTCGCGATCGGCTTCCACCATGCGAATCTCGGCATCACCGAGGTTCCGGCTCCACCGGCGGATTACCTCGACGCGGCCCTCGGCACCGTCGCGCTCCCCGCGCACTGGATCGACCTCCGCCCCCACCCCGCGCTGACGGGCCTGACGAAGCTGCGCGTGATCAGCGGCGTGTACGACCCGGCTCATGACGATGAGGCTCATGTCCAGGTGCGCTCCCTGCCTGCCGCTTTCGATGTGCTCCTCCACGTGCACGAGCCGACGCCACTCACCTGGTTGTCTTGATGCGTGGACGGGAGCCCTACCGCAGGAGGGAAGGCTGGACAACGGAATACCGGCAGGGGTACGCCGGGGGCTCGATGGCGGTTGGGTGCCCTACCGCCGGAGAGATGCCTAGAAAACGGAGAACCGGCGAGTGCACGTCAGGTGCCTCGACGGCGGTTGGATGCCCTACCGGGGGGCATCGATGCCTGGATAACGGAGTACCAGCGAGGGCACCTCGGGAGCCTCGATGGCGGTTGAGAACCCCACCGCAGGAAAACGACTAGAAAGCGGAGTACCAGCGGGGCATGTCGGGTGCCTCGGCGGCGGTTGGATGACCTGCCGGGGAAAGATGCCTGGATAACGGAGTACCGGCGAGGGCACCTTGGGAGCCTCGACGGCGGTAGAGAGCCCTACCGCAGGAAAAACGACTAGAAGACGGAGTACCAGCGGGGCATGTCGGGCGCCTCGGCGGCGGTTGGATGACCTGCCGGGGAAAGATGCCTGGATAACGGAGTACCAGCGGGGGCACCCCGGGAGCCTCGGTGGCGGTTGGGTGACCTGCCGGGGGAGAGACGCCTGGATAACGGAGTACCAGCCGGGGCGGGTTGGGTGCCTCGGCTGCGGTTCCAGCCCTTCCGGGCCGATCGATGGGATCGAAGCCCTTGGATGCGTGGCCGAGTTCGCGACCCTGGACCGGGCGTGGCGATCACCGCCCTGGGCCTTACCCCATTCTGTCGATGACGAGTCTTTGTCTGTGAGTCTCGAGAAGGTTCCCACGGCCGGCCAGCCCGGCTGGAAGGGCGAACGGGCTCCCAACTGGGGAGCCATAGGTCGGGTACGGCAGGCGAGGTAACCAGCACTGCCGCATCTGTTTGGCCTGCTCTCCCGAACCCCGCTGGAAGCCGCAGGGTGAGTGCGGGGTGGGCTACGTCGGCCACGGGCGTGAACACTGATTCGTGTGGACGCACCGGCCGCCCGGGTGGGATGGCCGGGCTGTGGCAAGGCGGGTGAGGCGCGTTCGGCGAGCGAGGGCCGACGGTGCCGCGAACGAAAGTGAGTAGAGCAGTGGGGCGGAGATCACGGCCGGGTGCGGTGTGCTGGCGGGGCCGCCGTGCAGGGGTCCCGGTGCTTGGGGTGGCGGGGTGGCTCACCCAGGGTCGACGGCATGGGCGGTGCCGGGCGCACGAAAGCCTCTTCGGCGTCGAAAGCCGAAGAGGCAGAGTCGAAGCAGCGGTGAAACTCCATACCCAGGACCGGGTGGCTAACAGCGCCATCGCGCGGGAATACCCGGAAACTGCGGATGATGACGGAAATTCACGCGAGGTCGGCGTTTCGGATCGATATGTGGTGGTGGGATCCACCCGGTCTTGCCCGGATTCTCCGAATCCTCACCCATCACAACGGTTTCCCACCCGTTCGGGCCGGTATTGACCTGGGCGTGGCACGCATCGCACGCCAGAGTCAGGTTCTCGATGTCCGTTTCACCGCCATCGGCCCATTCCCGGATGTGGTGCACGGCCGAGCGGCTCGCTGGCGCATCGCATCCCGGGCGCGTGCACCCGCGTTCGGTCGCGGTGAGCGCCAACCGCTGGGCCGGGTTGGCGAGACGCTGACCGCGGGACAGATGCAGGGGACGGCCGTTGCGGTCGAGCACCACCAGGTACGGGGTCGAATTCCTGGCCACCTGGAGGGCTTGGGTGATCGACATGGTGCCACCGGTCGCGGTGGTCGCGACCCCGGCGCGCTTTTCCAGGTCGTCGATGCTCATGGTGATGATCGTCGAGACCGGAAGTCCGCGATGCGATCCCAGCTTCGTGGGTCCCATGTCGGGGCGGAAGAACACCAGCAGGGCGTCGTGGTTGCGCTGCTCGGCGTTGCGGTGATCGCGTTTGGCAGCGGCACGCAGCTTCGTGCGAAGTGCGGCGCGGGCACGCTGGGCCGGGGTCAGCGAGGGGTCGTTTGCGTCGTCGTCGGCGTTCTCGTCGCCGTCGTCGAGTTCGGTGTCGAGCCCGAGTTCGGCAGTGGTCCACGGGCTTTCGGGATCGTCGGGGTTGCACATGCCGGGGCGGCCGAATTTCTCGAACATCGGGATCATGACCGCACCCAACTGCGGGGTCAGGAAACCGGAGATCGGGTACATGCCATCGATGCCCTGGTGCCCGATCTTGATGCCCCGGACCCGCTGGCGGTCCCGGTCCTCGGTCAAACGCCCATCGGGATCGACATGGGCCAGGATATGCACGCCGAGCTTGGTCACACCCTTCGGATCACCCTCGCGGGCGTAGGAGGTGAGGTGTTGTTCGGCGTGGTCTTTGACTTCCGGACCGGCGGCGTCGGGGATCCGCGTCAGCGCATCGTTGATGGCTTTCACATGGTCGGCGGAGATCTCCCCGGCGCGTTGGGCTGCGGCTACGAGCGGCAATTTCGGCGGCCGGGTGCTCGAACCCACGGACACCGTCGACAGCAGATCGGCATTCCGTACCCGTGCAGCGGCCTCGGCGTACGAGAGTCGCAGGGTCTGCTGCAGGAACAGGATCAAACTCTTCACGCCTGCCCGAGGGCCCAAGTCCCGTGCCCCGCATTCGAGTGCGAACCGCTGCTTGACGGCTTCGAGTTTGCGGAAGCTGGTTTCGAGCTCCTGCATCACTTCGATGACCTCGTCCTTGCCCAACGAGTACATCGGCAATTCGAGCAGGTTCTCCACCGCGGCGGCGAGTGCTTTGGCACTCGTCGCGATGGTGGGTACCTTCCTCGAATCCATGCCTCTATTCTACGCCTTGATAGCAAGCATGAATAGCCCAATTCTGTTGGCATACAACACTATTCAGACAATTCACCGAACCCAAATTGGCCGTGCGCGAAGTTCAAAACTACAGTGACCTCGTGACCACATCCGAGTATCTTGCCGGGCTCTTTTCACTCCAAGGCCGCATCGCCGTGGTGACCGGAGGAAATTCCGGGATCGGGCGCGGCATCAGCGAGGCCCTGGCCCGGGCAGGGGCAAAAGTGGTGGTCGTGGCCCGCGATCGAGAAAGGCTGATTCATACGAATGAGGAGTTGCGGAACTCGGGCTGCGAAACCGCCTGGGTCGCAGCAGATCTTGGTTCCCGACCCGGTGTAGAAGCGGCCGCCGAGGAAGCCGCCGGGAAATTCGGAGAACCGGACATCCTGGTGAACTGCGCGGGAGTGAACCTGCGTCCCCCTTTCAGCGAGCTCGGGGTGGACGTGTGGGACCGAACCATGGCGGTCAATCTGGAAGCGCCCTTTCTGCTCGGCCAACGATTCGGGCCACGCATGGCGGAGCGCGGATTCGGCCGGATCATCAATATCTCGTCGCAGCAGGCCCACCGGGCGTTCGTGAACAGCGGCGCCTACGGCGTGTCCAAGGGCGGACTGGAATCACTGACACGCTCACAGGCCGAAGCCTGGTCGCCCCACGGCGTCACCTGCAACACCCTGGTGCCGGGATTCGTCGAGACCGCGATGAACGCGCACCTGTCCGCCGACCCGCAGCGGGTGGCGGCCCTGGCCGCGCGCACGTTCGTGGGACGCAACGGCCTGGCGGAAGACTTCGCCGGAGCGGTGGTCTTCTTGGCGGGCAACGGATCCGGCTATGTGACAGGGCAATCCATCTGCGTCGACGGCGGATTCTCCGTGCACTGAGAGCCGAGCACCCGGCGCTAGGGCTCCACGCCGAGCGCGGTGGCCAGAAACTCGGTGAGTTCCAGGCGAACTCGCTGCTGGGTCAGGCCGTCCGCGCCGGCGCGCAGGGCGGACAGCAGGGCCGACACCAGCACCGAGAGCAGGACCTCACTCGCCACGTCCACATCCACGCGGGAATCCAGGTAGCCCTGCTTCATGCCGTGACTCACCAGCTGGATCGCCTGTTCCACGTACCGCCCGGCGTTGTGGATGCAGCGCTCGATCACCCGATCATCGATCGAAGACGCTTCCAGGAGCAGGAAATTCACCAGGCCGGGCTCGGTGGCCACCAGGTCGTAGCAGCGGTCGACGACGCGCTCGTACCGCGTCCGGAAGTCCGCCAGGGAGTCCGGGAAGTCGTCACCCTCGGGGCCGAGCAGCAACTCGCGGATGTGGCCGAAACAGTGATCGATAACCGCGTCGAGGATCTCGCGCTTGTTCTCGAAATAGTTGTAGAACGTGCCGTGGCTGACGCCGGCCGCCACCGCGATGTCGTCGACGCTGACGGTGCGGAAGCCACGCGCCAGCACCAAACCGTAAGCGGCGGTGACCAGATCGGCCCGGCGCTGTTCCAGGCGGGCGGCCCGGCGGGTGCCGCGCGGGTCCTCGCTCATGAAGCCGCCTGGCGAACCCGAAGCACCTTCTCCAGCATGTACAGCGCCCCGGCGGTGCTGCGCTCACGGGTGAAAGGGGTACTGCTGCCGTGCAACTCGCGCACCAGGCCGGGGCCGACCAGGGACAGGATCGTGTGCGAGAGCACCTCGGCGTCGATGTCGGCGCGAATCCAGCCCGCGGCCATGCCGCGCTCGAGCTCGGCGGTGACCAGGGCCGCCACGAAGCCCTCGAAGCCGAAGAGGCGCTGTGCCAGCTCCTCGTCGATCGCGCCGGCCTCCACCAGCAGCAACCGCACCAGCTGCGGCTCGCGCTCGTAGAGCTCGTACACCCGCTCCACCGCACCCCGCACCACGTCCACCAGCTCGCCTACGCTCTCCGCCACGCCGAACAGCGTTTCCGGCTGCACCGATTGCATCACCTTCTCGACGCTGAAATCAATGACGTGGTCCAGGATTTCGCGCTTACTGCCGAAGTAGCGATACACCGTGCCCTGGCCTATCCCGGCCCGGGCGGCGACCTCGGAGATGGCGGTGGCCTCGTAGCCCTGCGCCGTGAACACTTCGTAGGCGGCTTCGACGATCTCGCGGCGCCGCCGCAGCGGCAACTCCCGCTGTGGCGGCCTGCCCATTCGGGATGCTATTTCGCGGCTCCTTCCTTGCCTGCCTCGGCCTTGTCCCCCGCGTCCTTCGGCCCGTAATTCACGACCAGCCATTCGCCGCCGCTCTCGGCGACCGTCACCATGAGCAGATTCGGCTTGGTCACCGGTTCCGCCTGCTGAATATTGCTGGTGCGCTGGGTAGCGTAGACCAGTACTTCGAATTGGTCATTGTCCATGGCCCGCACCGACGTTCCCGCGACCTGCCCGGTGGCCACCACCTGGGCTTCGGTCATGATCTTGGTGAGGGTGTCGTGCACCTCGTCGTAGCGCGCCCGCAGGGCATCGGACGTGCCCGACTGCACACCGTTGAAGAACGCGGGCAGATTCTTGTAGTCGTAGGTCAGCGAGCGCAGGGTGTAGTCCGAGGCCACCCGGGCGGCGGTCTCGCGGTCGGACTGGCTGGTGCGCAACGCGTCCAGGTCCGCCGCGCTCCCGCGCCACAGGACCCCGAGCACCACGGCGGCGACGGCCAGCAGCACGGCGGCACCGGCGACGATCGCATGGGCACGGTCGGCGAAAACCCTGCCCCACACCGCCGCCCGGGCCTCGGGCGGATCTGCCGGTTCCCCGGACTCCTTCGCCGGACTCGAAGCGCCGGAGACCGAAGGCACGGCGACCGCCGCCGCCGCGTCCGTCGACTTCTTCAGCGGTACAGCATCTTCCGCTGTGCTCGACGGAGTGTGCGAAGCGGGTGCGGGACTTTCGTCGCCCTCCGGCGCAGAGGTCTCGTCCGCGGCAGGCCGGGCATCCCCGGCCGCCGTTGCGCCGGAGGCACTCCGAGCGGACTCGGCCCCGGCATCGCCGGGTGCGGCCTGAGTCGACTCCTCCGCCCCGCCGGCCGTAACACCCTCTCCCGCATCCACCCCGGTCTCGCCCGGCTTCCTGTCGTTCGCGGTCATGACTCGGCTCCTGTCTATCGCGGAAACTCGACGCCGACGTGGGCCGCGCCATCGCCCGGGAAAACCGTGGCCAGCAGATCGACTATCGATCCGGCATCCACGCGCAGCGGTTTCAGCGCGCTGGTGGACGGTTTCAGGGCGGTGGCGATGAACCCGAGGTCGGGGCCGATCAGTTGCAGGTATTCGTCGATCCGGGTGACCAGCGGGCCGATCGGGTCGTCGAAGATGTGTTCGCCGACGTGGGAGTAGTTCTCGAACGCGGCGATGATGTGCAGCAGTTCCGGCAGCGCCCGGTCCACGTCGCCCGCGGCGGCGCTCAAACCCGGTGCGCGGCCGTCGAATCGATCGCCGAGGGTCTGGACGTTGCCGTACAGGCGCGCGATGGCATCGCGCTTGTCCCGCAGCAGGTTCGCGGTGCTCACCAGCGCCTGGGTGAGAGTCGCGATCTCGGCGTCGCGGCCCTCGAAACCCGTGGCGACGGTGGTGGCCAGGTGTTGCAGGCGGGCCGGATCCAATTGCGCGGTCAGCGCGTCCATCTTGGCCAGCGCGTCACCCACGGTACTGGCCGCGCGCACCTGACTCCGGGGCACCGTGTCGCCGTCGCGCAGGAACGGCCCGGCGGTGCCCTCGGGGCGGAAGTCCAGGAACTGCTCGCCCGCCGCGGAGAGGTTGGCGATGCGAACCGGACTTCCCGCAGGGATCCGGTAGTCCGCGTCGTACTCGACCTCGACCGCCAAACCCTGTGTGGTCGCGCCGATGTCGCGCACCCGCCCGATCGGCATCCCCCGGAGCGTGACCTCCGAGGTCTTCATCAGCCCGCCCGAGGTGTCCAGCAGGACCGTCACGGTGTTGGTGTCGCGGCGCGGGTCCATGTTCAGCACCCCGACGGCCATGTAGCTGCCGCAGATCAGGGTCAGCACGGTGAGCAGGGCCAGCGAGACCGGCCCGGAGAGCGAGAGTTTCACGGCACCATCCCGAGCGATCGCAGGGTTGTCACGAGTTGATCGGCCTGCGCCCCGGTGTCGACCCCCCGGATCTGTACGTCCGGGGCGTTCAGGAACGGAATCAGCTTGTCCCGCAGCAGTACCCGGAAGGTCTCCACGTTCTCCGCGAGGGTGATGTCGGAGTATCCGATGGTCACCGCGGCCGGCGCGAGCACCGCCACGATCGAGCGGAAGTCGCCGATGTAGGGCTGGATCAGCGTGCCCAGATTGCTCGCGAGCGCCCCGCCGCTGACGATCAGCTTGACGACGTTGAACAGCACATCGGACAGACCCGCGGCCCGGGCGGGACCGTTGGTGAGAATGCTGTCCACCGCTCCACGACCGGATTCCAGTTTTCCGGTGATCCGTTGCGCCGACACGAGAATGCGATCCAGTTCGGCGGTGTGGGATGCCATGTCACTCAGCGCCGCTCGCCCGGCCCGGTTGACGCGATCCAGTTCCGCGGGGTCCGCGGGGAACGCGGCGTTCACGTCGGTCACCAGTTGCTGGATGTCGGACCAGCGCCCGCCGGTGATGATGTTGGACAGCGCCCGCAGGATGTCCTCCACGTTCGTGGCGGGCACGGTCTGCGACACCGGGATCAGGTCGCCGTCGGACAGGAAGGTGGCCGGGGCGTTCTTCGGCGCTTCCAGGGCGATGTGGATGTCGCCGAGAATCGTGCTCTGGCGCAGTTCGGCCGTGGTGGCCGCGGGCAGTTTGGCGCCGGCCTCGATGTCGACCGTGGCGATGGCGGTGGTGCCGACCAGATCGATGTGATCGAGCATGCCGATCTCCACGCCCTCGTTGATCACCTTCGCGCGATCGGGCAGGTTCAGCACCGAACCGAATTCGATACGCACCGAGTAGGTTTCACCGCTGATGTAGGTGCCGGGGATGGGGATGTCGGTGGCCTTGACCCCGCAGCCGCTCAGCACCAGCGCCGCGACCGTGAGACCCGGGACCAGCCGGGTGAGCGTTCGCCTCATCGCACACCCGCCCGCGGCAGATTCGCGGCCAGCGGCGGCAGCTGTGACAGCAGATCGGTGATGTCGCCCCGGCGCTGCTCGATCAGATCGTGCAGCTGCGGCACCACCTGGTCGAGCAGGTCGAAGACCTGCTGATCGTACTTGCCGATATTGCGGGCGAGCACCGGCAGGAACTGCACGGCGATGTCCACGGCCCCGGCGAATTCCTGGGAGAACTCGCCGATCAGTTGCAGACCGGCTCGCAGATTGTCCAGTACCACAACCATATCCGGCCAGTTGGTGACGAACATGCTCGTCAGTTGATCGAGATTGTCGATGAGCCGGCGGAACACCACGTCGCGCGAGTTCGGGTCGCCGACCACCGCGGACAGCCGCTGCAGCAGCTGATTCCACTGCTGCCCGGTGCCATCGATGGCGCGATCGGCCGCGACGAGGGTGTCGTCGAGCAGGGTGTCGTCCGCCCTGCCGCCGGTCAGGTCCTCGGACAGCCTGCCCATGGCGTCCAGGGCCTCGCTGATGCCGATGGGTGTCTTGGTTCGCTCCAGCGGAATGCACTGCGCGGTATCGAAGCTCGGCCCGCCGGTGAACGGCTTCGTCAGCTCCACGTGCCGGTCGGTCACGATGGAGCTGGACATGGTGACGGCGGCGATGTCGGCCGGTAGGGTCACGTCGCCGCGCACGTCCATGGTGACCCGCATGCGGTTGCCCAGCGATTCGATCCCGGACACGGTGCCGATCTCGACGCCGAGCATGGTCACGCTGTTGCCCTCGTACAGGCCGACGGTGTCGGCGAATTCGGCGCACACGCTGTGCGAGGTCACCCGCGCGGTCTTGGCCCAGGTCACCCCGGCCACGCCGGTCGCCACCAGCACGGCGGTGGCGACCCCGGCGGCGAGTGCGGTTCGGAACCGATTCATCAGCACGCCTTGCCGTCGTAGGGAATGCAGACCCGTACGCCCGCGGCGGGTGTGTCCACCCGCACCTGCGTGCCGAGCAGGCCGTTCAGCCTGGCGATCACATCGCGCAGGGTGGTGATGACGACGTCGATGCGGTTCGGGTCGTCGAAGACCTTGGAGAAGAGCTGCTCGATCTCGGTGATGGGCGGCTCGAGGGTGTCCCCGAACGCCATGACCGGCCGGTTGATGATGAGCAGCAGCCGTTTGACGAGGTTGAACACCCCGACGATGTCCGCCTTGCGATTGCCGAGCCGGTCGGCGACCGTCCCGAGCTGGCGCACGAAGTCGGCCAGGATCGCCTTGTCGTCGGCGATGGCGGCGACGTATTCGTCCGATACCCGCAGCGCGGTGTCGAGTTGCCCGGTGCGCTCGGCCAGCAGGCCGGTCAGCTCGTTGGCGTTGGTGATCACCCCGCGCAGGGCGTCGGGCTGATCGTTCAGTGCCCGGTTCAGCTCCTCGACCGTGCCGCGCGTCGTCGCGGTGTCCACCTTCGAGAACAGCGGGGTGCCCTTGTCGAGGATGTCGCTGAGTTCGAACGGGGTCGCGGTGCGCTCGCGGGGAATGTGCCCGTCCCCCAGGTCCCTGTCCCCGGCCAGGCCGATGGCGAGGTAGTGACCACCGATCGGGGTCAGCATCTTGACCTCCGCGGTGGACTCGTGGCCCACGCGCACATCGGATTTCACCGTGAAGCTGATCTCGACGTGATCACCGGCGAGTTCGACCTCCCGGATCTTGCCGACGTTGATGCCCGCCACGCGCACCTCGTCCCCGGCCCGGGCGCCACCGGAGACCGCGAAGTCCGCGACGTAGGTGCGCTGCCCGATGGGCACCACGTACAGCGCCGCAGCGGTGAGCAGCAGCACCGAGCACACCGCCACACCCGCTATCCCCCAGCGCAATTGGGTCGGCTGATCGCCGCGGCCCGCCAGGACCTCGCGCACCAGCGCGCCGATGTACCGCACCGCGGCCGTCATTTGCACACCACCAGGTTCTGGGTCGAGAGAATGATGTCCGCGGTCGCGGGCAACGCGGCCGGGCCGTTGGAGCAGGTGATGCGCGGCTGATAACCCGTTCCGGGCATCGCCGCGTTCAGCCCGGTGACCAGGGCCGGGGTCAGCGCCAGCAGCCGGGTCAGCTGCTCGGTCTGCGGGACCAGCCGGCGCAGCAGGCCGTCGATCGGGCCGTAGCCGGCGTCGTAGGCGTCCCGCGTACCCTCCAGCAGCGGAATGAGCGGGGTGAGAGTGGCTTTCGCGGAATCGATGGCGCTGAGCACGGTCTGCGTCCGATCGGTGAACTGCCGCAGGATGCCGCTCAGCTGTGCCACGAGATCGCCCACCGCCTGCGACTTGCCGCCCAGCTCCTGCGAGACCAGGCCCAGGTTGCGGATCAGCAGCACGATGACCTGCTCGCTGTTACGGGCGTGCGCGGTCAGCTTGTCGACGTCGGCCAGCACCGGACCGATACCGGAGCCGTCACCCTGGATGACCCGGAGCAGGTTGTCGCCGAATTGGTTGAGCTGCGCGGGATCCAGGGTGTCGAACATCGGCTTGAAGCCGTTGAACAGCTTGGACACATCGAAGCTGGGGATGGTGCGCTGTACCGGAATCGTCGACCCCGCGGGCAGTGTCGCGCCGGCCGGGCCCTCGGTCAGCAGTTCGACGTAGCGCTGCCCGATGAGGTTCTGATACCGCACGGCGGCCTCGGTGTTGTCGTGGACAGCGCGCTGGCGATCGATGGTGAAGCGCACCCGGGCCCGGGGCCCGTCGAGCTCGACCGCCTCCACCTTGCCGACCGCGACCCCGGACATGCGCACCGAATCACCGGCGAACAGTCCCGAGACATCGGTGAAAATCGCGTCGTAGGTGACTTTCTCGCCCGGGATCGGCGTGCGCAGCGCGGTGACGATGAAGACCGAGCAGCCCGCCACGACGAGCACGAAGATCATGAGTTTGATCGAGGATTTGACGATGTCGTTCACCGCGGGGCCTCCGGAAGTGAATCGGCCAGGTACGGCATGGTTTTCGCGATCAGCTCGACCTGCAGGCGAATACGCCCGTCCCGCGGCTCGAACGCGCCGTCCATGGCGTTCAGCAGGGCCGGGACCCGGTGGTACGCCGGGACGAGCGAACCTGCGGACGCCGCGATCGGCACCGCCAGGTCCAGGACGCCGCCCAGCACCCGGTCGAGGTCGGGGTTGTTGCGCGCCAGCAGATCCGAGAGCCCGATCAGCACGGCCTGATCGAGGCCGTCGGTGGCGGTGTTGGCGCGGGCCCGGTTGCCCGGGTCGCCGAAGTAGACGCTCTGTTCGAGTACTGCCAGGATCGCGTGCCCCACCGAGGGGGTCAGATCGGCGAACGCGCCGGTCATGTCCCCGCCGATCGCGAGGTAGTGACCCAGGGGCGCGCGCTGGTTGTCCGCGAGCATGCGGGCGGTCTCGAAGAAGGACTTCAGCGCCGGGCCCAGGCTGTCGGCGTTGTCCAGCAGCAGATCGAAAAGCCTGCGGACGGTGTCGGAATCGAGCACCGTGGTGAGCCGGGCCGCGCGCCGGAACACCCCCGACACGGTGGCGTTGGTGGCGTTCTCCCCGATGCTCAGCACCGAGTTCTCCGCCAGCGGGCCACCGCCGCTGCCCGCGACGAGTTCGATCGCGCTGGAGCCGAACACATTCGAGGAGGTGAACCGCGCGGTCACGTCGTCGGTCAGCGCGCCGGCCTGATCCCGCTCGATCTCGATCTCGATGCGCTGCTGGCCGTAACCGACCGTGGTCACCTCGCGCACCGTGCCGATGGCGTAGCCGCGGAACTTCACCTCCGCGCCGGGCGCCAGGCCCTCGCCGAGGGTGGCCGCGTCGATGGTGAGGGCGAATCTATCGGCGAAAGACCCACGCGCGTAGGAACTCACGACGATCCCCACCACGACGATGACGACCGCGAACACCAGCCCGCGCAGGCGCAGCATCCAGGGGCCCGCGGCCCGGCCGGAATGATCCTGAAATACACCCATGACTCACCCCGAGATCCGAATGCCGACGTCCAGGCCCCAGATCACGATCGTCAGGATCATGTCCAGGATGACCACCAGCACCAGGCTGGCGCGGATGGCCCGGCCCGAGGCCCGGCCCACGCCCTCCGGGCCGCCGGTGGCGTAGAAGCCCTGGTAGCCGTGGATGAGGATGATGGCGATGACGAAGATCGTCGCCTTGATCAGCGACGCCACGACGTCTCCCGGTTGCAGGAAGGCGTTGAAGTAGTGGTAGTAGGTGCCCGAGGACTGCCCGTGCAGCACGTTCACCACCGTCGCGCACGAGAGGTACGACAGGATGAGCGTGAGCAGGTGCAGCGGCACGATGGTGATGACGCCGGCGATGACGCGCGTGGTCACCACGAACGGCATGGGCCGGATGCCGATGGCCTCGAGCGCGTCGATCTCCTCGGAGATGCGCATGGACCCGATCTCGGCCGTCATCCGGCAGCCCGCCTGGGCGGCGAAACCGATGGCGGCCACCATGGGCGCCATCTCGCGGGTGTTGGCGTAGGCCGAGACGAACCCGGTCAGCGGGCCCATGCCGACCATGTTCAGCGCGGTGAAACCCTCCACCCCGATGGAGCCGCCGACCGCGATGCCCAGGAACGCCAGCACCGCGACGGTGCCGCCGCCCACGATGATCGCCCCGGAGCCCCAGGTGATGTCGGACAGGATGAGCATGGTCTGGCGGCGGTACACCCGCAGCGTGTGCGGGATCGCGGCCAGCACCTCGTAGACGAAAGTGGCCTGGTGCCCGAGGGATTCGAGAACCGACATGGGGGCCTGCGCGCCGCGCTCGGCGACCCGGCCCACCGAACCGAGGGCGTGATAGCGGGCGGGAACCTGCGTCATCAGCCCACCTGCTGCGGTAGGAACATCGAAACCAGCTGGGTGATGACGAGATTCACCCCGAAGGCCGCGATCACGCCGATCACCACCGCGGCGTTCACGGCGTTGGCGACCCCCTTGGGACCGTGGGTGGCCTCCAGCCCCCGCTGGCAGGACACGATGAGCACGATGACCCCGAAGAGAATCGACTTCACGATCGCCACGCCCAGATCGCTCATCTTGGCGAAGGCCGAGAAGGCCGAGAGGTAGCTGCCGGGCGTGACGCCCTGAAAGCCCACGGCGATCACGTATCCGGTGAACACGCCCATGAAGATGATCAGCATGCACAGCAGCGGCGTGAGCGCGAGCATGGCCGCCAGCCGGGGCGCGACCAGCCGCCGCACCGGGTCGATGCCCATGGTGCGCAGCGCGTCCACTTCGTCGCGAATGGTGCGCGCGCCGAGATCGGCGGCGATGGCCGAACCGGCGGCGCCGCCCAGCAGCAGCGCGGTGACCATCGGCGCGCCCTGGCGGATCACCCCGAGTCCGCCCGCCGCGCCGGAGACCGAACTCGCGCCGACCTGCTGGGTGAGGCTACCGACCTGCACCGCGACGATGACGCCGAACGGAATGGCAACCAGCACAGCGGGAATCGCGGTCACGCTGACGATGAACCAGCCCTGCTGCAGGGTGTCGCGCCACGGATGTTTGAGACCGATGGTGTCGGTGATCAGGTAGCGGAAGGCCGCCACGGCCAATTGCAGGGTGCGCCCGAATGTGCGCAGCCCGGAGAGAACGAAATCGATTGCCTGCCGCACCAGCGGATCGGGCCCCCGAATAGCCTTGTCGACCAATGCTTACCACCCCACTGCCCCTGTTGGTCGTTGCCGACCGGCCGAACAGTAATACAGATTTCGGACTGACGTGTCAGTCTTCACGGGGTTTGTGCAAATGCTTGACCGACCGGCCCGTTCGAGGGAAAAATGCCCAATCCCATTACCGATGACCGGGCCCGGCAACGCCATTCAGCAATGTACGGGCAATCGAAAATACCGCCGATCAAATAATTGATTCGGCGGTATTTCACTTATTGCGAGTTATTAGCTCGCTTGCGATTCAATTAACGCTGCGGGCGAGATCGACAAGCGACGCCAAGAGCACCGACTCGTCGGCGCACACCGCGGGATCGAGCACCGCGCGCCGGGCGATGAGATCGCGGGCGGCGCGGATGTCGGCGGGACGACCGACCGCCACCGCACCGGCGAGCCTGCCCTCGCGCACACCCAGCACGGTGAGGTCGGGCGTACCCGGCACGCCGCGCACGACCAGCTCGTCCGACGGCTCGATCCGGCCCGCGAACTGGATGTTCACGCCGTACTGCGTGGACCAGCCCCAGGAGACCTCGGCCGTCTCGGGCGCGGTGCCGAGCATCGCGGCGGCCGCCGCCGCGCCCTGGGCCTGCGCGCTGTTCCAGTGCTCGTCGCGACGGTGCACACCGGTGTCCAGATCGAGCCGGGCGGCGGCGTCGCCCGCGGCGAAGACCCCCGGCGCGCTGGTGCGGTAGCGCTCGTCGACCAGGATGCCGTCCGCGACCGCGATGCCGGCCGCGGCGGCGAGCGCGATGTTCGGAACGGCACCGATAGCAACCAGTGCCGCGCGCGCGTTCCAGGCGCGGCCGTCCTCGGCGGTGGCGGTCACCGTGTCGGGCGCGGTCCGCTCGATATCGGTCAGCAACACCCCGCCGTGGATATCGACTCCGTTGCCGGCGTGCAGATTCCGCACGAACTCACCGATCACCGGCGGCGCGATCCGGTCCAGCGGAGCGGCCCCGGCGTCGAGCATCGTCACCCGCGCGCCCAGTGTCGTCGCGGTGGCGGCGACCTCGCAGCCGATCAGTCCCGCACCGACGATCAGCAGCGAACCCGCGTCGATCGCGGCGCGCACGGCCCCGATGTCGGCCCGCCCGCGCAGGGTGTGCACCCCGTCCCCGGAGCCGGGCAGTGCGCGCGGGCGCGCACCGGTGGCCAGCAGCAGGCTGTCGTAGCCGAGCTCGGCGCCGTCGTCGAGCAGCACCCGCGCGCGCTCGGGCTCGATGCTCACCACGGTGGCGCCGGTGCGCACCTCGATGTCGCGCGACTGCCAGAACTCGCTGGGCTCCAACAGGGTTCGCCGCTCGACCGCGGTGCCCGCGAGCATCTCCTTGGACACCATGGGCCGCCGGTAGGGCAGGTCGTCCTCCGCGCCGATCAGCACGATCGCGCCCGGGTATCCGGCGGTGCGCAGGGTGCGGGCCGCGGTGGCGCCCGCGACGCCGGCGCCCACGATGACAATGCGGCCGTTCGTCACGAGCGGCTGACCTCCACCATCTCGAAATCGGCCTTGGCCGCACCGCAATCCGGGCAGGACCAGTCCTCGGGGATGTCGGCCCAGCGGGTGCCGGGCTCGATGCCGTCCTCCGGCCAGCCCAGGGCCTCGTCGTATTCGAAGCCGCACACCAGGCAGCGGAAGAGTTTGTAGTCAGTGCTCATGGCCGGGTCCTGTACTCGCGGAGGTGGATTCGAAGTCGAGCTTCTCGCGGACGCCGCAGTCGGGGCAGCACCAGTCGTCCGGGATCGCCGACCACGGGGTGCCGGCGGGGAAGCCTTCCCGGGGAGCCCCGGCGGCCTCGTCGTAGACGTAGTCGCAGACCGGGCAGGTGTAGGCGGCCATCAGCGCACCCCGTACTTCGCCAGGACGCGCTCGCGCTTGGCGGGCTGGATGTTCACGCGCGTGATGTCGCCCGCGTAGTGGTTCAGCACGCGGTGGTCCATGACCTTGCGCCACAGCGGCGGGAAGTAGGCCAGGCCGATCATGCTGGCGTAGCCGCTGGGCAGGTTGGGCGCGCCGTCCATGCTGCGCAGGATCTGGTAGCGCCGAGTGGGATTGGCGTGATGATCGCTGTGCCGCTGCAGGTGGTACAGGAAGATGTTGGTCACGATGTGATCGGAGTTCCAGCTGTGCGAGGGGGTGCAGCGCTCGTAGCGGCCGCTCGCGGTGCGCTGGCGCAGCAGTCCGTAGTGCTCGAGGTAGTTCACCGTCTCGAGCAGCGCGAAACCGTAGACACCCTGAATCACCAGGAACGGCAGCACCATCGGGCCGAAGGCCACCGCCAGCGCGCCCCACAGCACGACCGACATCAGCCAGGCGTTGAGCACGTCGTTGTGAATCGTCCACGGGTTCTTGCCCAGTCGCCGCAGCCGGGTGGCCTCGAGCTCCCAGGACGAGCGCAGGCTGCCCCACACGCTGCGCGGCAGGAAGGTCCAGAACGATTCGCCGAAGCGGGAACTGGCCGGATCCTCCGGGGTCGCGACGCGGACGTGATGACCGCGGTTGTGCTCGATGTAGAAGTGCCCGTAGAACGTCTGCGCCAGGGTGACCTTCGAGAGCCAGCGCTCGAGCTCTTCCTTCTTGTGGCCGAGTTCGTGCGCGGTGTTGATGCCGACGCCGCCGACCACGCCGATGCTCAGCGCCAGGCCGAACTTGGAGATCAGGCTCAGCCCGCCGTCCACGCCCAGCCAGGACAGGTCCGTGGCGGTCCACAGGTAGCAGGCGTAGATCAGGCTCAGCAGCTGGAACGGGATGTAGGCGTACACGCAGTAGCGGTAGTACCTGTCGTTCTCGAGCCACTCCATGACCTCGTCCGGCGGGTTCTGCCCGTCCGGACCGAAGAAGCGGTCCAGGATCGGCAGCAGCACGTAGACCAGCAGCGGGCCGATCCACCACCACACCGGGGACACGGCCTGCCAGCCGAGCTGATTGAACACCCACACGAACCCGGTCGTGAGGAATACGGCGGTCGGTGCGACCAGGCCGAAGAGCCAGAGGTAGCGCTTGCGGTCATGCCACTGCGGCGGCACGACTTCGCGGGCCTCCCCGGTACGAGACGTCGTCATTGTCGATCTCCTAGACATTTACACTTCTTCACGAAGTGTATTCAGTAGATACACTCGTCTTGAAAATGTCAATGAACGAGACGGATCGAGGGCCCATGTACGATCAGCGCGTGGCCGCAGCCCCGAACTTTCAGAGCGACATGCGCAAGCTCCTGCGCGAACGGATCATCGACACCGGCCGGCGCATCGTGGTCGCCGAGGGCTGGGGCGCGGTGAACATGTCCCGCCTGGCCAAGGAGGTCGGGGTCAGCCGCCCGGTCCTCTACAAGGAGTTCGCCAACAAACACGAGCTGGCCGAGGTGGTCATCAGCCAGGAGGTGGACACCTTCCTGGCCGGCATCGCGCGGTGCCTGGCCGAGCAGCCCGGGGACGTGGTGCCCGGCATTCGCGCGGCGGTCGAGTTCACGCTGCGCACGGGCGCGGACAACACCCTGCTCAAGGCGGCGCTCGCGGGCCGGACGGGCCCGGACACCGCGCTGCTGCCGGTGCTGATGACCGAGACCGAACCCGTGCTCGGCCGGGCGATCACGGCCGTCACGCTCATGATCCGCGCGCAGTACACCCTCGCCGAGGTCACCGACGACGATCTGGCGGCGATCACCGAAACCCTTGTGCGCCTTGCCCTGAGCCACCTGTTCCAGCCCACCGGGCCGATCGACCGGGCCGTGGGGCAGATTCACTCCGTGGTCGCGGGGGCGTTCGCGACGGTGCTGGAGTAGCCGCGCCGCGCGCGGTGCTAGGTGCCGGGAACCGGCTCGAAGTCGATCTGTTCGCGCACGCCGCAGTCGGGGCAGCACCAGTCCTCGGGCACCTGCGACCAGGGCGTGCCCGCCGGGAAGCCCTCGCGGGGCGCGCCGCGCGCCTCGTCGTAGACGTAGTCGCACACCGGGCAGCGGAAGGCGGCCATCACCGCACCCCGTACTTCGCCAGGACCCGCTCGCGCTTGCCGGGCTGGATGTTCGCGCGGGTGATGTCGCCGTCGTAGTGGGTGAGCACCCGGTGATCCATCACCTTGCGCCACAGCGGCGGGAAGTAGGCCAGCCCGATCATGCTCGGGTAGCCGGCGGGCAGGTTGGGCGCGCCGTCCACCGTGCGCAGGGTCTGGTAGCGGCGGGTGGGGTTGGCGTGGTGGTCACTGTGCCGCTGCAGGTGGTAGAGCACGATATTGGTCGCGATGTGGTTCGAGTTCCAGCTGTGCGCGGCCGTGCAGCGTTCGTAGCGCCCGCGCGCGGTGCGCTGACGCAGCAGGCCGTAGTGCTCGATGTAGTTGACGGTCTCGAGCAGCACGAAGCCGTACACGCCCTGAATCAGCAGGAACGGCAGCGTCTTCGGGCCGAAGACGCCGATCAGCGCGCCCCACAGCACCGCCGACATCAGCCAGGCGTTGAGCACGTCGTTGCGGATCGTCCACGGCCCCTTGTCCATTCGCTGCAAGCGCGCCTTCTCGAGCGCCCAGGACGAGCGCAGGCTCCCCCACACGCTGCGCGGCAGGAACATCCACAGCGATTCGCCGAAACGCGCGCTGGCGGGATCCTCGGGCGTCGCCACGCGCACGTGATGGCCGCGATTGTGCTCGATGTAGAAGTGCCCGTAGAACGTCTGCGCCAGCGTGATCTTCGACAGCCAGCGCTCGAGCTCGGTCTTCTTGTGCCCGAGCTCGTGCGCGGTGTTGATGCCGACCCCGCCCATGACACCGACGGTCAGCGCGAGCCCGAGCTTGGACACCGGGCCGAGCCCGGCGTCGAGCCCGAGCCAGGACAACTCGGACGCGGTCCACAGGTAGCAGCCGTAGACCAGGCTCAGCAACTGGCACGGGATGTAGGCGTACACGCAGTAGCGGTAGTACCGATCCTGCTCGAGCCACGCCATCGCGTCCTCGGGCGGGTTCTCCAGATCGGGTAGGAACAGCCGGTCCATCGCCGGCAACAACGTGTAGACCAGCAGCGGCCCGATCCACCACCACACCGGCGCCGCGGCCTGCCAGCCCAGCAGCCCGAACACCCACACCAGGCCGGTGGCCAGGAACACGGCGGTCGGCGGCACCAGCCCGAACAACCAGAAGTAGCGGTTGCGATCGCGCCACCGCGGCGGCGCCGTCTCCCGCGACTCCTCGGTACGAGACGTCGTCATTGTCGATCTTTCCTCGAATACAACTGCTGGCGCAGTGTATTCAGCGACGCCCGTTTCCGCCGGACAATCGTCCAGTTACCTCGCCGGTACGCCGGGCGTCAGTTCGCCGGGAGCTCGGCGCCGGACTCGGCGAGCTTGGCGGCCACCTCGTCGGGGAAGACGTTGCGGAACAGGAACAGGTCGCGGCCGAGCTTCCAGCCGGGGGCCAGGGCCACGGCGTAGCGCTCGAAGTAGCCGAGCTGCTTGCCCATGAGGATGAGCTGTTCGGGGCCCGCGGCGCCGCGGCGCTTGCCGAACTCGAGCAGGCGGGCGGCCACGACGCCGAGGTCGAGCTTGTCCAGGCTGCCGTTCAGGACCGGGCCCAGGGCCACCGCGAGCTGGCGGCCGATCGTCGCGTCGTCGCCGCTGTCGTCCGCGACCATGTCGAGTTTGCGCAGGGCGCGGGCCACCGGGCGGAAGTCGTTGTCGATCGCGCTGGCGTAGAACAGGGCGCGCACGAACTCGCGCCACTCGGTCTCCATCCGGCCGACGATGCCGAAGTCGAGCATGGCCACCCGGCCGTCGTCGAGCAGCCAGAGATTGCCCGCGTGCACGTCACCGTGGAACAGCCCGTGCACCGCGACGCTCTCCATCCACGCCTTCACCAGGCGGCGGATGAGCAGCTCGGAGTCCGGGTGCGCCGCGCGAATGTCGTCGAAGCGGTCCAGGGGCATGCCGCGCATGCGTTCCATGCACAGCACGCGGGGCGCGGTGTACTCCCAATACACCTCGGGGACAACGACATTGGTGTTGTCGCCGAAGACGGTCAGGTTGTGCCGGGCCCGGGTCTGGTTGTCGGCCTCGATGAGGAAGTTCAGTTCGGCCACGGTGGCCTCGTACAGATCGCGCACCACCGCCTGGGTATTGGCGACCCGGGCGTTCTCCGAACGCTTCTCCAGCGTCTTCGCCAGCTTCATCGCCGCGCGCAGATCCACGATCATGCGGCGCGCGATCTCCGGGCGCTGCACCTTGACCACGGCGGGACGGCCGTCGGCCAGCACACAGGCGTGCACCTGGGCGATCGAGGCCGCCGAGAGCGGCTCGTCGTCGAAGGATCGGAAGAGCTCGGAAATGGGCTTGCCCAGCTCGGATTCGATGATCGCGCGGGCATCCGCGGAGGGGAACGGCGCCATGTCGTCCAGGCAGCGCAGGCAGGCGTCGGCCAGCTCGCGTGGGAAGGCGCCGGGCGAGGAGGCGATGAGCTGACCCAGTTTGACGAACATCGGGCCGAGCGATTCGAAGCCGTTCACCACACCGTCGGCGACCGCGCGCTTACGCTTGGTCCTGCGCAACCCGCCGCGCAGCACGCTGCGGGTGACCGCGCCCCCGAGCACCGCGCCCACGATCGCGGTGCGCCGCATCTCGGAGAACCCGAACGTATTCAGATCGGGCCGAACCACCTCGGGCGTACCGGCCCGCACAGTCATGGGTGAGCTCACGGGCCGCAGTGTATCGCTGATTGTTTCGCGAACCCCGCTGTGGTGCCCGGCACACGTTACCGAGGCGTTCGGTGATCGTTCGGTGGTTAGGGAGGGGTGAGGCGGGGTACCGTGCATGGTCGGGCCGCGATCCGGCCCACTGATAGAGGCGGAAAGGCAAGACCGAAGTAATGACGGGTACAGCGGAAAAGCTGGCGGAACTGCGCAAACTGCTCGAGATTGCCGAAGAACCCTCGGGTGAGAAGGGCATTCAGAAGCGGCTCGCCAAGGGCATCCCCAGCGCCCGAGAACGGGTGCACATGCTGCTGGACCCGGGAACCTTCGTCGAGATGGGCGCGCTCATGCGCCAGCCCGGCAAGCCCGACGCCTACTACGGCGACGGCGTGGTCACCGGCCGCGGCTACATCGACGGCCGCCCGGTCGTGGTGATCTCGCACGACCCCTCGGTGTACGGCGGTTCGGTCAGCGAGGTCTTCGGCCGCCGCGTGCGCGCCGCCATGGACTTCGCCTACAACAACGCCTGCCCCGTGATCTGCATCAACGACTCCGGCGGCGCGCGCATCCAGGACGGCGTCGCCTCGCTGGCCTGGTACGCGAACATGTGCCGTCCGCTGGACGACCTGTCCGGCTTCGTGCCGACCATCGCGGTCATGTTCGGCAAGTGCGCGGCGGGCTCGGTGTACGGCCCGATCAACATGGATGTCCTGGTCGCGACCGAGGACTCGTACATGTTCGTCACCGGTCCCGAGGTCATCAAGGCCGTCACCGGTTCCTCGGTGACCGCCGAGGAACTCGGCGGCGCCCGTGCGCTGGAGAAGAACGGCACCGTCCACCACGTCGCCAAGGACGAGGCCGGGGCGTTCGCCTGGGTTCGCGAATACCTGAGCTACCTGCCGACCAGCTGCGTCGAGCCGGCGCCCGTGGTGAACCCCGGCCTCGAGCCCGAGCTCACCGCCACCGACCGTGAACTGGACACGTTCATGCCCGACGCCGACAAGGTCGGCTACGACATGCACGAGATCCTGCTGCGCATCTTCGACGACGGCCACTTCCACGAGATCGGCGCGAAGACCTCGGAGAACCTGATCACCGGGTTCGCCCGCGTCGACGGGCGTCCGGTCGGCGTGCTGGCGAACCAGCCGCTGGTGCTCGGCGGCGCGCTCGACGCCGCGTGCTCGGACAAGGCCGCGCACTTCATCCGGCTCTGCGACGCCTACAACCTGCCGTTGATCTACGTCGTCGACACCCCGGGCGTGCTGCCGGGCGTGGACGAGGAGCGCAATCACGTCATCAAGCGCGGCGGCCGCATGTTCCGCGCGCTGATCGAGGCCACCGTGCCGATCGTGACCATCGTGACCCGCAAGGCGTACGGCGGCGGTTTCGCGGTCATGGGCTGCAAGCAGCTCGGCGCCGACGTGGCCCTGGCCTGGCCGACCGCGCGCCTGGCGGTCATGGGCGCGGAGTCCATGATCCCGATCGTCGGCAAGCGCACCCTCGAGGCGACCCCGGAGGATCAGCGGGAGGCGGTGCGGCAGAACATGATCGACTTCTACAACGCCACCGTCGCCACGCCGTGGACCGCGGCCGAGCGCGGCTACATCGACGCGGTCATCGAACCGTCCACCACCCGGCTCGAGATCCGCAAGGCGCTCAAGCTGCTGCGCGACAAGGGCGCCGTGCGCAAGCACAACCCGCGCAAGCACAACCTGTTCCCCATGTGAGAGACGCCCGGCAGGGCGTGTGACCTCGCGATCAGGTCCCCGGTCGATCCGGCCGGGGACCTGATCGCGTCACGGGGCCCGCAGAGCCGGTGCGCGGGTTCACCTTCGGCCGGCGGTTAGCCGCGCGGGGCGTTCCAGCACGCCCCCGCGCACCGCTATCACCAAGGGGCGCTTCAGCATTCGTTCGGAGCGGGTACACCGCGCAGGCGTTCGTCCAGCCACAGCAGCGACTCCGGGTACCCCACCGCCGCCGCGATGATGTGCTCGCCGAACACACTGCGGTACACCGCCCGCGCGCCGAGCGCGCACTGTTCGTCGTAGAGGTCCCGCGCGCCCTGCTCGGGCACCCAGAACTCCTGCGCGCCGTGGTAGATGTACAGCGGCACGGGCGATGCCCGGCCCGCCATGCGCGTGACGCGGTAGATCTCCTGCGCGAAGGGACTGTGCAGCGGATCGGGGAAGTTCGCGGCGACGTCGATGGGCAGGTGCAGCACCCCGGGCAGCGCGAACGTGTCCACGCACCAGTCCTTGACGAACGAGGTCGTCACCCAGCGCGCCAGATTGTTCATGCGGGCCAGGATCTCCGGGCGTTCGCGGCCGACGGCGAAGGTCGCGGCCATGAAGATGCCCGAGGCCAGATTCGCGTTCATGCTGCGCGCGAGCAACTCGTAGTCGGCGGGCACCCCGCCCAGCGCCGCGCCGGCCACCACGTCGGTGAGTTCGGGCGCGTACTCCGCCAGGAGCTTGACCGCGCCCTTGGTCGCGATCGCGCCGCCGGAGTAGCCGACCATCCCGAAACGGCTGTCGCCGAACTCGTTCGGCAGCGCGCCGCGCACCGCCCGGATGCCGTCCAGGATCGCGTGCCCGGCCACGTACGGCTCCGCGTAGGCCATCCGCGGGCCCTCGTGATCGGGCAGCAGGACCGCGTACCCGCGCAGCAGGGCCAACTGGGTGGTCGGGGGCAGGTACTCGGTCAGATTGGTGTTGAGCGAAATACCGTGCGCCAGGGTGTAACTCGGATTGCACGCGCGGCCCAGCGCGTTGATGGGCAGGTTGTTCACCAGCACCGGCCGCCCGCCGGACCCGGTCCACTCCCCCGCCGGGATCGCCAGCGAGGCCACCGCGTAGGAGGCCGCGCCGTGCGCGTCGGTGGTGCGGTACTTGAACTGCACGACCTGCCGCACGGGCGTCAGCAGCGTGAGGGCGCCGACCGCGCTCACGTCGCGCGACGCGACGACCTGTCCGGGCGCCAGCCCGTCCAACTCCGCGGGCCACTCGTCCAGGAAGGCGTCACCGACGGGCGTGGGCATGGTCGCCGCGCGCAGCGCCGCCAATTCCGTTGTGAGAGAGTCGCCGTCGACCAGCGGGGTGTCCGGGGCCGGCGGCAGCGCGGGCGCGGGCAGGACGGCGTCGATCCACTGCTGCACCGCGGGCAGCGGGTCGAAGCCGAAGCCGTTCACCTCGGCGGGCCCGCCCGGGACCGGCGGCTCGGCGTTCGCGGTTCCGGCGACGCAGCCGAGCAGCAGTGCGGCGGCGAGGATTCGGGACAGACCCAGGGCGATTCTCGACGAAGAACGCGGCACGGCAACCCCCAGGCGATCCAGAACTCGGCGGTAACCGCAACCTTAAACCGCCGCTCTCCGTGGGGTATTCGACGTAGTCCGTTCGACGCGGCATCGAGACCGGTCCGTGCCGAACGGGCGCCGCGGATCAGTCCCGATCGTCGTAGTCCCCACGGCGGCGGCTGAATTCCACCACCGTCGGGAAGCCACCGGCGACCGCGTCGAAGGCTTCGGTGCGCACACCGATGGTCTCGGTGAGGGTCTTCAGCACGTGCCAGCCGAAGCCGCCCTCGTCGAGGGCGTCCGGTTCGGCCACGACGGTTCCCACCCGGATCCGCATGCGATTGTCGTCGTAGGCGAAGTCGCACTCGATCACGCCGCTCGGGACCGAGCCCAGGATCAGCGCGGTGGCCACCTCATCGAGCGCGACCCGGATGTCGGTCACCTCGTCGAGGGCGAAATCGCCTATCAGAGCCACTGTTTCGGCCAGCGCGCGCAGCATCGTCAGCTGCGCCAGCTCGGCGGGGACGCGCACGCCGATCACATCCGCCGCGGCCGCCGATCGAGAGGTCCCATCCCGCATACGCCGCTCCGCCCGTCCGCCGCCGCGCCGTGCCGGTGGAACGCGCCGCGCCCGGCCATTGTTCGATCCATTCGCCTGATGCATATTCTCGAACACTCACTCGCCTGACGGATGTCGATCGCGCGGTCTGCCGGCGGATCCGAGCGCCCGGCACGTGTCATTGACCGACGTACCCCGGGGCGTCGCGCCGAAACCCGTGTACCGCCGTCTCATTCCGCGTCGAACCGCGTGTGCACGGTGAGCAGCAGGTGATCGAACCTGCTGCGCAGCTGCACGGTCGTTCCGCCCAGTTCGGCGAATCCGGCCACCAGATGTCCCGACAGCGTGCGAAGTTTCGTGTTGGTCTCCTGTGAACGCCAGGTCAGCACCCGGAAGGCCTGCTCGGCGCTGATGCCGTAGACGAGCATGAGCGCGCCCTTGGCCTGTTCGATGACCGCCCGGGCCTGGTACAGCTCGGGCAGGGTGTCGTCCAGCGTCTCCTGCCGGTGCTCGGCCAGGGTGTCGGTGACATCGATGTAGTACCCCGAGGTGCCGGCGACCCGGTTGTCCTCGTCGAGCATGTGATCGCCCACGACGAGGACGTGGTGCACCGCCCCGGCCGTGTCCACGATGCGATGGCGGCTGCAGAACGGCTCCCCGCTCTCCACCGACCGGGCCAGCGAGCTGGCGAACAGCGCTCGATCGTCGGGGTGTTTGTGGGTGAGCAGCAGCTGAGTGGTGGGCTGCACCGTGCCGGGCGCGTAGCCGTGCATGGCGGCCACCTCGTCGGACCACTCCCACCGCTGTTCGGCGGACCAGAACCGGAAGCTGCCGACCGCCTGCGGCCGGCCCGAGCCGATCACCTCATCGAGCCCGGGGCCCTGTTCGAAAGTCTCACCGTCGAGCATCACCACCCGAGTATCCGCTGCCGGCCGCTCGCTCGGGGCGGATCAGATGCGCGAGGCCATCACCGCGTCCAGCTGGGCGCTGCTGATCTGCCGGCCGGCGTTGGACACCGAGGTGACCATGCAGTTCCCGAACGAGCCGAGGCGATCGAACAGGGTCGCCACACCGACGGCCATACCGCGCTCGCTGAAGTGACTGTCGGCCTCGACGCCGATCTCGTAGCCCTGCGGCATGCGCGCGATCGCCAGCGTCATATCGGTATTGATGAAGCCGATGCCGCCGTCACCCCAGTTGGTCATCATGCTGGTCGCCTCGGCGACGAGCGCGACCCGCTGGAACGGGGAGAGCTCTTCGCCGGTCACCACCCGAATCGGGTTCTGCCAGGTGCGCTTCCGCGCGTTGTTCTCGTGCTGGGTCGGCACCGAGGACCAGTCGTCCTGGGTCGCGGCGCTGCTGAAGAGCGGGATCTTGGGTTCCGGGCTCGTGGGCGCGATGTCGAGTGCCGGGGGCACCGGTTCGCGCTCGCGGTGCCACAGCTCGCCCACGGGCTGTTCGGAGGGCCGCAACAGCACCGCCGAGGCGCGGGCGGCGATCGTGCCGTTCTGCATGACGTTCACATCGGCGACCCGGATGCGGTTGCCGTCGCGCACCCGCACGGTGGGCAGCACGGTGTGTTCGAAGCGGGCGGCGCTGAACATGTCCACCGTCAGGCGCACCGGGGTGAATCCGTCGGTGGCGTGTTCGAGTTCGAGCTGCCGGGCCATGAGCCCGCACAGCGCGGGGCCGACGATCTGCGCGGCGCTCCACTGACTGGCCGCGAACCGGGTCGGCTCGAAGCCGTCGCCCACCACATCGAAATACGCCGGGACGTCCACCACGGGTCCACCTGTCCTGTCCAGTACAGCTGATCGAATCACTGCTCCCAGACCTAACACACAGCTAGAACCCGTTTCAATACAAAGACCCGGCGCCGGCCGGTGGCATTTCCCACAGCGCGGACCAAACCGTCCGGAAGGTCCGGTGATTAGCGCTCGACGGGCCCGGGTAACCACATGCCATCGGCCCTGAGGTCCGGGGCGGAGAAGAGGTCAGTGATGATGCAGCCCGCACCCCTCGGCACTTCCCGCAGGCTGAATCGCACCGCGCAGGCCGGACACGGCGCCGCGCGGGCCGGACACCGATTCATCGAATCCGATCGCGGCGCCCGCACTTCCCCGGCGGTGCCCCTTGCCGAAGTGCGGACGCTGCCCGGCCTGGCCCTCACCGCCCTGGCCCTCATCGCCGCGGCGCTCACGGCGACCGCCGCGGGCCACGGCTGGTCCGACGGAGCGCTCGTGGGCGCGGTGGCGGCCGTGGTGTTCCTCGGGGCGGGAATCGTCCTGCTGGTGACCGAACACGGCAGGGCGGTCCGGCCGGAGCCCGGCGACGAGTAAGAAGGGGCGCCGGCGTCCCGCTTCAACCTCCGGAACCGGCTCGGGACAAACAATTTTCGAGCCGGGAAACATCTTCGCATCGATGTGCAATCCCATTGGCGGGGACCAGAATCCCTCCAGTTCATCGGCGTGCCGGATGTCGATCTCGAATCACCGGCGAAAAAGTCTGATCTGACCAGTATTTTCGTTCAGAAATACTCCTGACCGCACCATCCGGGCACTCCCGGCGGGCTCGCAGCGCAAACTCTTGGCATCCCGGAATCGTTGCCGGACCTGCGAATTCGAGGTTGCAGATGTACTTGCATCTGCGCGGAGCACGGTCATAGACTCGGGGTGTAAGGCACCGTAGGGGATAACCAGGGAGCCGAACGGTAAATCACCGGCGATTCCGCGCCACAGGTTTGCCGACGGCTTGGCATCAGGGGCGTTCTAATGAACCAGCCAATCAACCTCAGCCGACTCGGGTTCGCCGAAAGGAATCAGCCGGCGCACACCTATTCACGCGAGACGGCGACCGCATTCGTAATCGGGCAGGTCGAATCCACCGGAGCGGCCACTCGGTACGATTTCGATATCGACCGAATAGTCACCACCGCACACGCGATGGTGAACGACTGGGATCTGCATTCCTTGCAGCGCGACGCGTTCTGGCGCATCGCGTCCAGTTTCATCAGGCAGTGATCTGAACTGCACTGCACGGCCTGACCGGGGCCCCGCGAGGGGCCCCGCCAGCATGTGTACACCCGGTACACCCTCGGGCATACGCGCACCACGAAGCGGCGCCGACGCCGTTGCCGCGTCGTACGCTCACCCGCTATTCCACTATCTACCCCGGCCTCGCAGCGCCGCGGGATACCTCGATCCGCGTGCCGGCCGGCCGTTTTCGCGCACCACAACAGGCCCGTTCACAGAACGGGCCCATCAGACTCAGAGCGAGTCGGCGATCTCCCGCAGGAATTCGCGCGAACGCTCCGGCGGCTCGGCCTGCACACTCAGCTGGTCCATGACCTGCCGGTAGAGCTCGAGATCCTCCCGGCGATCCAGGTACAGCGCGCTCGTCAGCTGCTCCAGGTACACGATGTCGGGCAGTTCGGACTCGGCGAAGCGCAGCATGGTGAACGAACTGCCCGCCGCCGCATGGCCGCCCGCCGCGTACGGCAGGACCTGAATCGTCACGTTGGGCAGCAACGAGATCTCGTGGAGATACTCGAGCTGCCCACGCATGACAGTGGGGCCGCCCACCGGACGCCGCAGCACCGACTCGTCCAATACCGCCCAGAACGTCGGCGCGCCTTCGCGCGTCAGCAGTTCCTGGCGGTGCCTGCGCAGCGATACGCGTCGCTCGCCGTCCTCGTCGTGCCCGAGAGCGACGACGGAGCGCGCGTAATCGGCGGTCTGCAGCAGGCCCGGAATGAGCTGGCCTTCGTACGTCCGAATGGACTTGGCGGCATGTTCCAGACCCAGGTAGGTCTCGAACCAGGACGGCAGCAAATCGCTGTAGCGGTGCCACCAGCCCGGCTGGTTCGCCTTGCGTACGAGATCCAAGAACTGTTCGAGTTCACCGGGATCGCTGACGCCGTAGAGGCTCAGCAGATCCCGGATGTCCCGCTCCTTGAATCCGGTTCGCCCGAGTTCCAGGCGACTTATCTTGGCGTGGGAGCCGCGGATGTGTTCACCGGCGGCCTCCCGGGTGATCTTGTTCTCTTCCCTCAGTTTCCGTAGCTGCCCGCCCACCGCAATACGGAGTGCGGTCGGGCCGCGTTCGGCGACAGCGGAATTCACCCGACCGTGGGGAACGGGTTCAGCGATCATGAGGTCCACTCCGATGCTCGGGATTGCCGGCAGTGGACACAACAGCAGCGTCGCGAACCACCGCGCCGATTGCCAATGCTACCGCTCAGAACGCCAGATCGTCGAACTCTCCGCTCTTGGCGCCCAGGATGAAGCATTCGATCTCGGGGCGGGTGTAGACGAGCACCGAACCGTGGGGGTCCCGCGAGTTGCGCATGGCCACTCCACCGTCCGACAGCTGCGCCAGCTCCACGCAGTTACCGCTCGGATTACTGAAAGTGCTCTTGCGCCAAGACAGTTCCGCCGGGTCGAACGGGGCTGCGGATGTATCGGTCATCTCAGACTCCTATGCCGGTACCGCCCGTAGGCGGTGGTCCAGTAAGTGCAAATGTTCGAGCAAATGTTCTTACAGTTGCAACCGCAAGACGAACGATAGCACGCAGGTAGCCCCGCATCGATGGCTCTGCGCAGGCTGATCCTTTGCAACACAACAGCATTGATCTTGGTGTCGGTTTTGCCGCTGCGAAGTTGCGAAGATTTTCCGGCGTTACATACCGGTCGGTACCGTAACTCACCTTCCGCGCGGATAGCGCCAACCCTCAGGTCAACACTTGGCGAATCTTGTACTGTCACTGGGCATATCCCCCAGCGAACGTGCTGAGCACACCTGTCGAGGAGCCGCCATGTCCGACGTACAACATCCGGCTATCCGCACCGATGTCCCGCACTCCGCGCGGATCTGGAACTACTGGCTGGGTGGTAAGGACAACTACGAGATCGATCGCACGGTCGGGGACGCGAGCCTGGCCATCGACCCCGACATCCGCACCATGGCGATGGAATCGCGGCAGTTCCTGATTCGCGCCGTGCGTACGCTCGCGGGCGAACTGGGGGTGCGCCAGTTCCTCGACATCGGCAGCGGACTGCCGGTTACCCGGAACACCCACGAGATCGCGCAGGAGATGAATCCGCGGTCAAGGGTGGTCTACGTGGACAACGATCCGCTCGTGCTCGCGCACGGCCGGGCACTGCTCAGCAGCGGGGCCGAGGGCGCTATCACCTTCTCGGAGCACGATTTCCACGAACCTGACCAAATTGTCGCGGATGCCCGAAAAGTCCTGGATTTCGACGAGCCGATCGCCGTGATGTTCATGGGGGTGCTCGGTCACGCCCGCGGCGCGGGCGACCTCGAGCGCATCGTCGGAGCCCTCATGGCGCAGCTGCCGGCCGGCAGCTACCTCGCGCTGTGGGACGGCACCACCGACAGCGACGCGTACGTGAAGCTGTGGCAGGAATACGGCAAGTCCGGTGGCGTGCCGTACATCCCGAGACCCAAGGAACAGTTGCTGGCCGCGTTCGAGGGGCTGCGTCTGCTCGCGCCCGGCTTCGTCCCGATCTCCCGGTGGGGCATCGAACCGGCCGCGGTGGAGTTCGCTCCGGACATATCGGCCTACGGGGGCCTGGCGCGTAAACCCTGACGCCACAACAACACCGAATGGGACGGAAGACTCTCGACACGTCGTGTCGAACGTGCAGATGCACTTGCATCTGCACGATTCACGCCCCTACACTCGGTTAACCAATTCCACCCTCGGCCAGAGGCATCCCATGACACAGATGCTCGCCCCCAGCACCGAACTCTCCGGTGACGATTGCGACGTAGAACCGCGCGGCCTCAGTTATCGCCGGGCCCGCACCATATTGCACGCGCACGATCAGCACTTCGCCTGTCGGCAGTATCTAGCCGCCATCGCGTATCTCTCCGCGGACAACGACGTCGACTGAAACCCGGTCCCCGCGCGGGGGTTCGGCGCGCTCGCCCCGGTGAGCGTACACACCCCCGCGAGTCCGGTTTCGTGCGCCCCTGCGGTGCAGCGGCTCCCGTTCCACCCTTGCGTTCTCGCCTTGCAAGACACAGCATTAGGCGGGTACTCCGGATAGGGAACTGCCGTCACGTGGAAGAGCGCCGAGATGATTCTGACTGCCGCCCACGATTTGCTGGCCACTGGAGCGTCATTGGCCCAAGTCTTCGATCCGACCCCGGAAACCCCGCCGGCCGCCGACAAGCTGCTGCGCCTGGTCCGCTACTTCACCTGGTTCGTCCTGCTCTCGGGCACGATCGCCATCATCTACGCCGGCGGCCGCTTCGCCTGGGAGAAATGGAGCGGCGGCGCGCTGCAGTCACCCAAGCAGATCGCGGGGGCGCTTGTGGGCGGCGTGATCGCCACCAGTGCGGGCACCATCATGAATGCCGTTATCGGGCAATAGCGCCGCGCGTGCGGCCCGGCCGATCCCCCGGCCGGGCCCTCGACCACGAGTGGTGGCGCGTCGGCGTCGTCGTCTCAGACAAGCCCGGCGAACCGGGCCGTACCCGGATCAGGCCGTGGCGGCGTGCGCGGGCTCGGCGCCGATGCCGGTGACGCCCGCACCCGCGGAATCCGCGGATTCGTCCAGGGCACCGACCATTTCCTCGAATCGGGCCACCACCTTCTGGTGGTACAGCCCGAACAGGTCCTCGAACAGCGCGAGCTGCGCCTCGCTCGGTCCGCCCTCGGATTCCCAGACGGCGATGAGCGCGCGCCACACCAGCACGTGCAGGTCCGGGGAGACCGCGAAATAGGCCCGAACCGCCTCGGGCACCTCGAGAATCATCTCGCCGATGGAGTTGAGCACCGCGCGCTGCATGTTGTGCCCGAGCGCGGTGAGCAACCGCCGCAGCAGCCCGAGCTCGATGCGCAGCATCCGGTACGGGTCCGGATCGGCGCCGCGCGCAAGGGTTTCCAGCTCGTCGACCTCGGCCTTGAAGACCGCCGGATCGATGGCCCGATCACTGCCGGTGTAGGCGAGCAGCGCCTCCAGGGCGATGCCGCGCTCCTCCTCGACGATGTTGCCGAACATCTCGGCGGCGATCTCGGGGTTCGGCATCGAGAGCCGGAACAACCGCCGGTACACGTCCACGCCGCCCTCGGCGCGCACGTCCCGGATGACGAAACCCTTACCGCGATGGGCGTCCACGAATCCGTACGATTCCAGTCGCCCCAGAATCAATTGCGCCGTCGCACGATTCAGATCGAACTCGTCGGCGACCTGCCGAACGGACGGCATCAGACCACCGGGGGCGTACTCTCCCGCTGCGACCCGCCGCGCCAGTTCGTCGGCGACGTCAGCGACGACCGTCCGGTCTCCCATCGTGTCACCTCTCCAGAGCTCAGTACACGTCCCAGACAGTGTAGGTGTTTATTCGGACAACTGCACAAGTCTGGGAATTCACGTGATCTATTCGGCGAGCAACTGTGCGATGGTCACAAATTCATAGCCCCGCGCGCGCAGTTCCGCGGCGATCGGGCCGATGGCCGCGCGCGAGGCAGCGCCGGATTCGTACATGCCGTGCAGCAGGATGATCGAGCCCGGGCGCACCTGGGACACGGTCTCGGACACGATGTCCGCGGTGGTGGGGTGCTTCCCGGAATCGGGTTCCACGTCCCACATGACGGTGGTCCGGTCGTGATCCGAGAGATAGCGCGGTAGCCCGATGAGCTTCTTGCCGTAGGGCGGGCGGACCGTGACGACGCCGGGGTAGCCGGTCTTCGCGATCTCGGCGTCGGTGCGCTCGATCTCCTCGCGCACGGTATCGGCGCCGACCAGGATCATGCGGCGGTGGGTGTAGGTGTGATTGCCGATCTCGTGGCCCGCCCGGGCGATGGCCGCGCCCTGGCCGGGGTTGGCCGCCAGATCCCGGCCGACGAGATAGAAGGTCGCCGGAATTCCGGCGTCGGCAAGGGCCTTCAGGATCTCGGGCGTGTACTCGGTGGGACCGTCGTCCAGGGTCAGCGCGACCACCTTGCGCTCGGTGTCCACGCGCGGGACGATCCGGCCGGCGAGCTGGAAGCCGCGTGAGTTCATCAGCACGTACAGCCCGGCGGCCACCACCAGCGCCACGACCGCGGTCAGGGCCGCGCCGATCAGCAGCCTGCGTTTCGTCATCGCTACCCGTCCAGCTCCGCGTCCACCCGCGCCAGGTTCGCGCCCCAGCGGTCCGACCACTTCCACAGCGCCTCGAGCGCCAGCCCGAGTTCGATTCCCGCGGTGGTCAATTCATACGACTTGTCCGGCTTCTTGGCTACCACACCGGCTTCCTGCAGGCGCTGCATGCGCACCGAGAGCATGCTCGACGAGCAATTTCCCATGCGCCGGCGCAACGCGAGGAAGCCGAGCGGGCCCGGTTCGAGTTCCCAGATCACGCGCAACATCCACCGCTGACCGAGCAGGTCCATGGCGGCGAGTACGGGGCCGTCCGCGGACTCGGCGCGGCTGTTGGACGAGGCGGGGTGGCTTGCGCTTCTCATTTCGAACCACCATATTGGTTCTAAATCAGAAGCAATCATCGGGGCCGGAGGTCAGTGCGTGGAATCGACGGGGAATGCGGCGGGCGTGCCGGGCGGGCGACGGATCGTGCTGGTCACGGGCGCGTCGCGGGGAATCGGCGCGGAGACCGCCCGGGTGCTGGCGGCGCGCGGCGATCACGTGGTCGTCAACTACCGCGAGAAGCGCAAGCGCGCGGAGACCCTCGTGGCGGAGTTGCGCGCGGCGGGCGGCAGCGCGTCGGTGGCGGGCGCGGACATCACCGACCCGGACAGTGCCCGCGCGCTCATCGACAATGTGGTGGCGGAGTTCGGCCGGTTGGACGTGCTGGTGCTCAACGCCTCCGGCGGCCTCGAACGCGAGGCCGCGCCCGGCTACGCCATGCTGCTGAACCGGGACGCGCAGGCCCGCCTGGCCACCCTCGCGCTGGCGCACCTGCCCGCGGGCGGCCACCTGGTGTTCGTCACCAGTCATCAGGCCCACTTCTCCCCCACCCGTCCCGTCCCGGCGGGGTACGAGCCGATCGCGGCGAGCAAACGCGCGGGCGAGGACGCCCTGCGCGCGATGGTCCCCGAATTCGAGCGGCGCGCAGTGGGTTTCACCGTCGTCTCCGGCGACATGATCGACGGCACGATCATCGTCCGCCTGCTGGAACGCCGCGATCCCGAGGCCGTGACCGCCCGCCGCGACCACGGCGCCCTGCCTACCGTCGAGGAGTTCGCGACCGCCGTCGCCGACGCGACCGTGGCGACCGGCCCGGCGGGCCACACCCACTACGTGGGCGGTGCGGACTTCCACCACGCGGCGGTGTGAACGCACGCCGGGGTCCCTCAACACAGGACGCACCGGCGCAGATCCGAGGTTCGACTTCACACATGCGGGGCGTTTCCCCTCGCCGCGGGACGTTGGACCGTTAGGAGCTCCAGCCGCTGAGCGGGCGTGAGAGCGGGCATTCGTGCTGGTCGGCGGGGAAACGGGTTGGCCGCGAGCGGGTGGGCGTGCGAGCATCTCGGGATGCCGCACTGGGTCGAGGTTCTGCCTGCTTTCATGCTCGCCTGTCTGATGCTGGCCGCGCTGCCGGGGCCGGCGACCGCGCTGTTCCTGCAGCGGTCGGTGCGGGACGGGCGCAAGGCGGGGCTCGCGGCGGTCGTGGGCAACGAGATCGGCATGTTCGGCTGGACCCTCGCCGGGGGGCTCGGGTTGTCGGCGCTGCTGGTGGCCAACCGGATCATGAACCAGGCGGTGCACATCCTGGGCGCGGTGGTGCTGATCTGGCTCGGCGTGCAGGCCTGGCGCGGCGCCCGGGGTAGGGGCGACGGGGACGATGTCTTCGGTGCGGCGCTGACCGCGGCACTGCCCGGCGGGCGCACGCCCGGGGCGGCCTTCCGGGCCTCGTTGATCTCGATCGCCGCCAACCCGAAGGCGGCGGTGTTCGGCCTGACGATCCTGCCGCAGTTCCTCCCCGACGAGGGCCCGGTGCTGCCGACGGTGATCATCCTGGCGGTGATCCAGCTGGTCATCGACACCTCATGGTGCGTGGGCGTGGTGCTGGCCGCCGACCGCGCCGGAAACTGGCTGCGCCGCACCGGCATTCGCCAGCGGGTGGAACGCACCCTGGCCGCGGTGCTCGTCGGCCTCGGCATCGGTCTCGCCGCGGAGGCCCGCTGACCGAACCGCGCCGGTTCGCACGGATCGCCGCAGGCCCGGTCACATCAGAGGGAACTCGGCGACCGCGTCGGGCGGTGCACCAGGCCAAGCACGGTCTCATCGCCGCGGAGGCCGGTCGTGCTTGCAGAGCCGACCTGTCCCTTCGCTATCCGCGGCACGATCCCGCGCACAGTTGCCCAGGGGCGTGGCTTTCGGCACGATCCCGACCGCGTGGTCGACCACGCGCGCCCGGCGGGCCGGGATCCGCCGCGTCATCCGGCGGGTCGCTCCGGTACGTGCTGCTCGGTCGGCGCGCGAGAATCCGAACCGGTCCCGACCGTGACCGGGCGGCCGTGCGACGGCGTGCCCGCACCGTCCGGCCGGGGCTATGTTTGGGAGGGGGTGCGCTGGCAACTACCTGGCGAGGAGGTGTGGGGCGTGGTCAACGACGTGGAGAAGAAGTGGAACGACCCGGGGGCGCTGCGCAGGGCCGGCCGGTACGTGCTCGGGGTGCTGATCGTCGCGGCGGTGTCGGCCGCGATCGTGCTGGTGTGGGCGGCGGCGCGGAACCAGTGTCTCGACGCCGACACGATGCTGTGTGACACGACCTCGCGGGTCATCGTGGGACTGTTGCCGGGCGGGGTGTTGCTGGCCGGGGGCGTCGGGGCTTTCGTGATCACCATCCGGGAGTGGGCGGCGGGGCGGACCTGGCCCATCTGGCAGGGGGCCGGGTGGTTCCTGTTCGTCCTGATGACCGCTTACCTGACCATCGCGGGATCGGCGCGCTGAGCGGCCGCTCATCTCGGGCAGCGGACCGGATCGTCCGCCGAGGCGTCGTGGTGGTCGAACGGGGTGCCGCGGATTCCGGCGCGGGCGGCCAGGAAGCGGGCGAGGCGAATATTGCGCTGCCAGAACGGGTCGTACCCGGCGGTGCGGCGGCCGGCGCGGGCGCGAGCACCGGGGAGCCGGTCGTCGAGGGCGCGCAGGCGAACCGCCGTGGTCGCGGCGGTGGCGGTCAGGGCCGACCAGGGCCGGACCGGTACATCGCGTAACGGCGTGTCCGCCAGCAGGGTTCGCACCAGCGGTTCGCTGCTGTAGAAGGCGAAGGCCCCGAGCACCGGCGCGGTGCTCAGGCGGCGCAGGCGCGCGGCGGGGGTGGTACCGGCCAGGCGCCGAGTAGCCGCGCCCGCCATCCTCGCGGTCCAGTCCGGCGCGACACCGGCCGTCGCGACCATGTAGTCCACCATCTCCATTCCCTCGGCGGCCGAGCGCGGGATCAGCTCCTCCGCGACGCCGAACACGTAGGCGATGTACGCCCAGTAGTGCATGACGTCGTCGAGTTCTCCTGTCGTGCAGCGGCGTCCGTGCACGTGATCGAAGCAGATCGGGGTGAGCCCGAAGGTGACGGCCGCACCCATCGTGGTGGCGTTCGAGATGGGGCTCCCGTGCCCGGCGAAATGCGCGTCGCCCCACCGGCGCCGGAGCATGGCGCGGACCTGCGCGTGCATGAGGCGCACCCGGACGGTGTCGTGCAGGATCGGATTCCGGCGTTCGAGCGCGCCCGGCGCGGTGACGCTGCCGAACCAGACGGCGGATTCGAGATTGCGCCGGTAGGTGTCGTTCACGAACCGACCGGTGGCCCCGACGGCCGAGGCGACCTCCGCGCCGACGAAGGTGCCCATGAAATCCTGCACGCCCATGGCCATCTTCCCGGCGGTGGAGACGTTGATCCAGCGCCGGCGCCCGCGTTCCCAGCGATCGGGGTCGAACCACGCGGGTGGGTCGTCCAGCCGGGCGATCACGCGCACCAGTTCCGGCGCCGGGTCGTCGACGCTGTCGATCCCGTGTGCCAGGGCCTGATCGAGCTGCCGTCGGCCGGCGGCGGTACCCACGCGGCGGAATGCGGCGACCAGCGCGTCCATCGGTTCGTCGCCCTGCCACAGGTGATCGGCCATGAGCCGGGTGCGCGGGGTGTCGGCGGGTTCGAGCCGGACATCGAGCCACGGCGACAGCATTGCCCGGCGCGGTGCGAACCACAGGTCGGACGGCACGGCCCGGGGCGGCGCAGGCCGCAGGGGCAGACCCGGCCGGTAGTAGTAGTCGTAGGGATGCGCTCCGGTCACGGGCGGGGAGTCGCTGTGCGGCACCATCGTTCAGAATCCTGTCAGCTGACGGAATGCGGTGATCGCGTCGCCGCCCGGGGCGTGGACGGGACAGTAATGCTTGGGATCGTCCCGGTTCTCCGGTGCGGGCCAGAGCATTTCCGGCGCCTGCGGCGGGCCCAGGGTGGCGGGGCGTTTCCCGGCGACGCGGCGGCGCGCGGCCCGGATCCGCGGGAAGGAGTAGTTCACCGCGTCCGGAGTCACGCGGTGCAGGGCGGACAGGAGCCGGCACAGCCGATCGAAGACCCACTGATCGCGGGCGGTCCAGCCGAATCCCATGGTCCGGCGGATCGCCGGATCGCACAGGCCGATGGTCACGAACCGCACCAGGCGCGCACCCGGCGGACGAATCACACGCTCCCACAGCGGATCCGGCAGGTGCCGCAGCACCGGGAACGGCGGCACCGGCGCGGCGCCGATGAGGTCGAACACGTCCCGCGCGGCCCGGGTCGGTTCCAGGGTGTCCCGGCACATGTCCCGCCAATAGCGCTGGAACTCCGGCCAACTCGGCGGCACCACCCGCATGCTCATGCCGTAGTGCTCGTACCACCGGTAATGCTCACGCCAGAGTTGTTCGCGCTGTGCGCCACTGAGCCCGCCCATGAAGAGCTCGGCGGTGCGCAGGGTCTGCACGAAGAACACCGCGTGCGCCCAGTAGAAGGTCGTGGGATCGAGCGCGTGATACCTGCGGCCCCGGGCGTCCACGCCCCTGATGGCGCGGTGGTACCCGACGATCTCCCGCGCGGTCTCGCGCGCCCGCGGACCGTCGAACACCACCCCGACGATCGGGTACGCCGAGCGCAGCACCCGCTGATACGGTTCGCTCGCGATCTCGGAGTGGAACTCCACGCCCGCGCCCAGCCCGGGATGCATGTTCTGCACCATGCCCATGAAGAACCCGGTCGGGGCGTAATAGAGCGATCCGAAGATCTTCCAGGTCAACGATTCCGGGCCGAGGGCGATCGGTTCTCGCTCGCTGTCCGCGGCGGCATATGTCACCATGGCCACAGGCTGACACGAATATTTACTCGCGTTCAATTCGCGTTCCGAACCGCGACGGAAAAGACATGCCACCGAGACGACAGCTTCCGAAAACCCCTGCCGGCCAGCGCAGATCGCCGCGACAGGACCGCTCCCGGGCCATGGTCGCGCGCATCGTCGACGCCGCCGAGCGGGTGCTCATCGCCCACGGATACGACGGGGCCTCGACCAATCGCATCGCCGAGACCGCGGGCATCAGCCCGGGTTCGCTGTATCAGTACTTCCCGAACAAGGACGCGGTGGTCGCCGCGGTCATCGAGCGGTACACCGGCGCGGTCGCCGATCGGGTCCGGGCGCGGGTCATGGCGAATCTGACCGGCAGGCCGGAGATCGCTGTGCCGGAGACCATTTCCGAACTGCTCGACGCGCTCGGCACCGATCGCGAACTGCTGCGCGCGGTGGTCGAGCAGACCCCGCGCCTGTCCGGGGGCGCGAGGGTGCTCGCGTTCGAACAGCAGATCGGCGAACTCGCCCGCCTCGCCCTGACCATGCGGTCACGCGCCATCCCCCGGTCCGTCGACTTCGACGCCACCGCCTGGATGCTCGTGCGCACGGTGGAGCACCTCACCATCCGGTACATCCTCGACGCCCCGCCCATCCCCCGCGAGCGCTTCCTGGCCGACATCACCCGCCTGATACTCAACTACTTCCACGAGCCGCCGGGCGCGGATCGACCGCGAGCCGGACGCGAGTAGCCCGGGGCGCCCGGCGGATTCGTGATGTGGCCGGGCCGTGTCACCGCCCGGCCGGCACGGGATCGGGCAGCGCCAGCAGCAGGTCCACCGCGCGGGCCGCGCTCTGGGCCGCGCTCTCCATGGTCGCGGACCAGTCGGTGCGGGTCCAGTCGCCCGCCAGCACCAGGGTGGGCACCGAGGTGCGCTGCGCGGGCCGCAGGCCGTCGGTTCCCACCACCTGCGAGAACGTGGCGCGGGGCATCGGAACCACCTGCGCGTGCAGGACTTTCGCGTCCGCGGCGGCCGGGTAGTAGCGGCGCAGCAGCGCCATCTGCTCGTCCACCACCTCGTGGCTGGGTTTGTGGATCTGCGCGTAGGCCCCGCTCGTGGTCAGGCAGTACAGCCAGCCGTTCGCGGTGTCCCGGCCGTGCATGCGCTGGCGGTCGAAGACCTGATCGACGACCTCCGCGCCACCGATGAGCGCCTCCATCGCACCCTCGGTGCCCAGCGGCCGGTCCAGGTACAGGTTGGTGCTCACGATCGGGGTGAAGCCCAATTTGTCGGCGGCGGCGTAGATCTCGTCGTGCTCGGGCAGCTCGTCCAGCAGTCCCCCGAGGGTGGAGTTGGGCACCGCGCAGACGACGGCGTCGGCGGGCACGGTCTCGCCGTCGTCCAGGAGCACACCGGTCACGGCGCCGTCGCGCACCAGGATGCGCCGGGCCACCGCCCGGTAGCGCACCTGTACCCCGGTGCGTTCGAAGAGCCGTTGGGCGCCGGTGACGAACAGGGTGTCCAGGTCGGTGGTCGGATAGCCGATGCTGACCGCCCGCCGATGCTTGACGCCCAGGCGAATTCCGGTCGCGAGCACATCGGCGAAGACCTTGGCCGATTCCTGCCGGACGGGTTCGGCGGCGATGCCCAGGGCCAGCCAATCCCAGAGGGCCTCGCGGGCGGTCGCGGGCATGCCGACCCGCCGGAACCACTGGTCGGTGGTGAGTTCGGCGAGATCGGCGGGCTGGTTCAGGCACTGCCAGCCCAGGCGCGCGGTGGCGATCGCGGCGCGGGCCCGATCGGCGGCCGAGGCGTCGGGGTGTGCGCCCAGCAGCGAGCGCAGCGCGTGAAATCCCTTGGTGCCCATCATCGTGGCGCGCCCGCCGGGCCAGCGCAGGACGCCCTTGTGCGGGAACGCCACGTAGTCGCGGGTGCCGACGCTGTTCAGGTAGCGGAACAGGTGGTCGTATCCGCTGGCGATGACGTGCTGGCCGTTGTCCGGAACATCGTGCAGCTGAGCGACTTCCAGCGCGTGGGTGCGCCCGCCCAGCCTCCCCCGCCGCTCCAGCAGCGTCACCTGTTTGCCGGCCTCGGCCAGCCAGACGGCGGAGGCCAGGCCCGCGAGCCCGCCCCCGATCACCACGTACCGTCGCTGATCGTTCATGTGCGCTCCCGGAGGCAGAACCTACCAGGGCAACGTAGCCCCGCGACCGCGCGGCCGTCCGAGAATTCGGCGAAACATACTGGGTCGCGCGGAATCCCGGGTCGCGCGGGAAGACAACGGCGGCGGCCACCCGTCCGGGTGACCGCCGCCGCGCACGGACCGGCCTAGGTCTCGGCGTGCCGGCGCGCGAGGAGTGGATACGCCGCGCACACCAGCGCGCCCCACACCGCGCCGACGATGATCGCGGTGCGGCCGGCCTCGGTGAAGAACAGCAGCACCACCACCAGGACCAGGAACCCCAGTGCCAGCGCGGTGGTGACCGGCGCGCCCGGCAGGCGGTAGTCGCTCGCGGGCAGCAGCCCCCGCCGCACCCGGGCGCGGTACAGGAAGTGGCAGATCAGGATCATGCCCCAGACGAAGATGATGCCGATCGTGGACACCGAGGTGATGTACGCGAACGCCTTGTCCGGCGAGAAGTAGTTCACCCCGACGCCGATCACCATGACCGCCGCCGACAGCGCGATGCCCGCCGCGGGCACCGACCGCGAGCTGAGCGTGCCGAGCCGGGCCGGGGCCTCCTCGCGCTGGGCGAGGCTGCGCAGCATGCGCCCGGTGGAGTAGATGCCGGAGTTGCAGGACGAGAGCGCCGCGGTGAGCAGTACGAAGTTGATGATGGCGGCCGCGCCGGGAATGCCGATCTGCTCGAACACCTCCACGAAGGGACTGCGCCCGGAATGGAAGGTTCGCCAGCTCGAGACCGACATGATGACGATGAGCGCGCCGATGTAGAACAGGCCGATGCGGAACGGCAGGGTGTTGATGGCCTTGCGCAGGGTGCGCTTGGGGTCGCGGGCCTCGCCGGCGGTGACGCCGACCAGCTCCACGCCCACGTAGGCGAACAGCACGATCTGCAGCACCAGCAGCGCCTGGCCGAAGCCGTTCGGGAACACGCCGCCGTCGTTCCACAGGTTGGTGACCGTCGGGTTGCTCGCGTTCCCGAAGTGGAACACCAGCACGCCGATGCCGATGAGAATCATGGCCACGATGGCGGTGACCTTGATGGTCGAGAACCAGAACTCGCCCTCGCCGAACAGGCGCACCGAGACCAGATTCGCCAGGAACATGATGCCCAGGACCACGAGCGCGGTCACCCACTGCGGAATGTCGAACCAGTACTGCACGTACTTGCCGGCCACGGTGATCTCGGCCATGCAGGTCGCGACCCAGACCGCCCAGTAGGTCCACCCGGTGGCGTAGCCGGCGAAGCGGCCGAGGAACTCGTTGGCGTATTCGGCGAAGCTGCCCGCGACCGGGCGATAGGTCAGCAGTTCCCCGAGAGCCCGCATGATCACGAAGATGGCCAGGCCGGCCGCCAGATAGGCGAGGATGAGCGCCGGTCCCGCCTGTTCGATCGCTCCGCCCGCACCGTAGAACAGGCCGGTGCCGATGGCGCCGCCGATCGCGATCATCTGGATGGTGCGGGGCGAGAGGCCGCGCGCATACCCCTCGTCGGTGGTGGCCGAGCCGGGCTCGGCCGCCGGTCTTTCCGTGCTGTTCGAGGCTGTCAAGAACGTTCCTTCCACACGTGCGTGCGGCCGCACCGAGCCTCGCCGTCGTGCGCGCGGGACGCCGGGGACCGCGCCGAGCTTGCCGACGGGTTGCCGAGCTCGGTCCAAGGCGTGTCAGATTACCGGAGGCGACCGGCGCGTCCAGACCAGAGTTACCGGTCGGTATCCACCTCGACCAGCTCCAGGCCGGTGACCACCTCGGTCTCGATCCGGATGACGTGATCGGTCGGCATATTGACCCACGGATCGAGCAGGGTCACATAGCGCCGCACCTGTTCTCGGTCGGTGACCACCCGGGCCACACCGGTGACGATGACGCTCCAGCCGCTGCGGGTCTGCTCGTCGAAGTCGTCCGCCTCGTAGGCGACCACCTGCCCGTCACCCTGCAGCAGACCCGCGCCCAGGTGCGCGCGCACCAGGATGGCATCGAGCTCGACAATGTGGTTCACGGGCCGAATGATCGGAACACCGCGGCGGGAGAAGCATATTCGGCCGTATTGCGCACCGGCCAAGCGTTTCAGTGAATCGGCAGCCGAGAGCTCGCGCAGCTTTCGTTCACCATCGCCGACCATCCCTCCGATTGTGGTCGAAACTTCCGATTTATGCCAATTATGTTGCGACAACGCACGGTTCGGACTGCAATACTCAGCGCACCGGAGGCACGTCGACCTGGGCCGGAACCTTGTCGGTGCGCAGGCCCTTCCAGCTCGGCATGCGCAGTCGCCCGCCCCGGAATTCGCGGTACTGCACGTCCCCCACCAGGATCGTCTCGACCCAGTGCCAGCCGCCGGCCGCCGCCTCGGGCGGCGACTGCTCGAAAGGGCTTGCCGGGGCCGCGATCTGATCGAGCGTGTCGCGAATGGCGCGCCGCGCCGCCTGGGTGAAACCGGTGCCGACATTGCCGAGGAAGACCAATCGCCCGTTCTCGTCGTGCGCGCCGAGCACCAGCGAGCCGAAGGTCGATTGCATCGCGCCGGTGCCCGGCGTCCAGCCCGCGACCACCACTTCGGTGTTGTTCCGCAGGGGCGTTTTGATCCAGGCGGGCGAGCGCCGCCCCGGAAGATAGACGGAATCGACGCGTTTGGAGACGATTCCTTCCAGCCGATGCTCTTCCGCGGCGTAAAGCAACTTCCTGGCGTCCATGCCGACCCAGTGCGGCGGCGCGGAGAGCGGGGCGGGCAGTTCCAGTTCGGCGAGCCGCGCCCGGCGGTCCAGATAGGTCTCGCCCGTGGTGTCCAGATCGCCGATCGTCAGGACGTCGAAGACGAAGAAGCGCACGGGCACCTCGGCCAGCAGCTGCTCGCCGGGACGCTCCACATGCATGCGCCGCTGCAGCAGGCCGAAGGACGGCGCGCCGTCGCGTTCGGGGGCGACGATCTCACCGTCCAGCACGAGGGTTCCGTTGCCCGGCACGGCTTTCAACGCCGCCACCACCTCGGGATACGACGATCCCACCGCGTTGCCCGCCCGGCTGTAGAGCGCGCACTCACCGTCCCGGCGCACCGCGATGATGCGGACCCCGTCCCATTTCATCTCCACCGCCCAGTCCGGGCCGTTCGGCGGACGACCGGCGGTCGCCAGCATGGGCGCGGGAACGTGCGCGAGCGGCCAGACCACGGCGGCCGCTACCCGCGCCGGCAATCGGACATGGTGAACATGCCCGGGAGTTTGCCTCCGGATCGCGGGCGGCTCGCGGCGGCTCGCCGGGGCCGGTCCCGGTTGTTACCCCGGGGCCGACGGACCCCCTACTTGGCGGAGATGCCCTGCCTGCGCAGCACGTCCAGGACCTCGCCGTAGCTGAGCGAGGACGTGACGTCCAGGGTCTCGGACGCGGCGTCGGTGCTGACCGCGGTCACCGAGTCCATGCCGCGCAGGGCCTGCTCGGCGAGATTGGCTTCGCTGGCGAAATGCGGCAATTCGAACCTGTAGCCCATGACGGCCACCCTTTCGACGGGTTCCACTGACACCCCCGCAGTAGCCGGATCGGCGCGAGTCAAACGTGTGACGGCGACGACCGCCGCTTCTCCCCTGCGCCACAGCCGTTCTCGCCGCGTCCGTCTAGGGTCGAGCCATGATCGCGATTCCGGCGGCTTTCGACCGGCTCACCGTGGAGCGGGAGGGCGCGACCGGTCGCGCGTGGATCGCGACGCTGCCGGGCCTGCTCGACGAACTGCTGGACCGCTGGTCGTGCACCCCGGTGGGAGCGCCCCTGCACGGTCACGTCGGGGTCATCGTCCCGGTGCGGCACCCGGACCTGCCACCGGCGGTCCTGAAGGTCTCGTTCCCCCATCCGGGCAACGTCAACGAACCCGATGCCTTCCAGGTCTGGGACGGGCGCGGGGCCGCGCGGCTGTTCCGCCGGGACGACGACCGTTTCGCCATGCTGCTCGAGCGGGCGAGTTCGCGGACACTGGCCACCGTCACCGATCACGAACGGGCACTGCGGATTCAGGGCGCGCTCACGCGCCGGCTGGCGGTTCCGGCGCCGCCCGGGCTGCCGGCCCTGGCCGACGCGGCACTGCGCTGGGAGCGCGAGATGATGTCGAACGCGGCGGCTTTCGGCCATCCGCTGCCGGACGCGGTCTACGCTCCGGCGCTGGCCACGCTGCGCGAGCTCGGCCCGGACCAGCCCGCGACGCTGGTGCACGGCGATCTGCACGACGCCAACATCCTCGCCTCCGACCGCGAACCCTGGCTGGTCGTGGATCCCAAGGGACACACGGGCGACCCGGCCATCGACGCGCTCAACGTGATTCGCAGTCCGCGATACCTGGAGTTGCTGCACAGCGCGGAGCTGCGGTCGCGGGTGCGGCGGCTGCTGCACATCTATTGCGACGCGGCCGAACTCGACTTCGACCGCACGCGGCGGTGGACGCAGGCCGGGGCGGTTCGTGAGGCGCTGTGGGGCAGGGCGCACGGCGATCCCGACTGGCTGGTCGAGGCCACGGACAGGCTGGCGGAGGCGCTGACCTGATCGCCGTGGTCGGTGCGCACATGCCCGTTGAACGGCCGCGCGAACACCGATCGACACAGCGCACGCATGGCGGTCGATACGGCGAGTGGACGCCGGTCGACTCAGCGCGACCGGGGGCGGCGTAGAACGCCGATATGCACTGAACATCAACGGCATTCGTGGTCTGTCGCGGGGTGTCGAGGGCGGTGCCGACGGGGGCCGTCGACCGGCCCGTGGCGCGGCCGCTGCCGCGGGCTGTCATTGTGTTGGGCAACGACATGAGGATGGGCGCGCCGACACGCGTCCCGGTGAGGAACACGACATGAGCTTCGCGGACAAGTACGGACCCTGCGCGCTGGTGGTGGGCGCGGCCATCGGATTGGGGGCCGAGTTCAGCCGCCAACTCGCCGCGCAGGGCTTGGATTTGATCCTGGTGTCGCTCGAGGACGACGAACTCGCCGCGCTGGCCAAGGAACTCGAAGCCGCGCACGGGATTCGGGCGCAGACCGTCGCGGGCGACATCACGGCGCCGGAGACCCTCGACCGGATCGAGCTGTGCGCGGCAGGCGCCGAAATCGGGCTGGTCGTGTACAACGCGGGGCTGTCGATCTGCGGAGAATGGCTCGATACGCCGCTGGAGAGTCATCTGAAGGTGCTGGACGTCAACGTCACCGGCATGTACCGGGTCGTGCACCGCTACGCCGCGCCGATGCTCGAGCGCGGCCGCGGCGGCGTCATCCTGCTCAGCTCGATGTCCGGGTTGCTCGGCACCCCGATGTACGCGTCCTACGCGAGCACCAAGGCCCTCACCCTGCACCTGGCCGAAACCCTGTGGGAGGAATGGCGATCCAAGGGCGTGGACATCACCGCCGTCATCCCCGGCGCGACCGAGACCCCGGGGTATCGCAAGGACAACCCCCGCGACAACCGCTCCACCCCCGATGTCATGCCGGTGGGTCCGGTGGTGGCCGCGGGCCTGAACGCGCTCGGCCGGCGTCCGTCGGTGATTCCGGGACGGCTCAACAAATTCAGCGGCACGCTGCTGACCAGGCTGCTCCCCCGACGGACCGCCATCGCCATCATGGGACGCTCCATGCGCTCGACCTACGGCGGCCGGTGACCCGGCGGAACTCACGCCCGGGAATCCGTTCGCGGCCGATCTATCCGGGCGGCGAACGGATTCCGCGATCGCGATCGGCTAGACGACCTTCGCGTCGATGAGCAGGGTCCAGATCTCGGCCTGATCCACCACCCGCACACCGAGTTTCTCGGCCTTGGTGAGTTTGCTTTCGCCGACGCCCGCGCCGGTGATCAGCATGTCGGTGTTGGCCGAGACCGACGACGCGGCGGTGGCGCCGGCCTTCTCGCACAGGCGCTGGAAGGTCGGGCGGGCCACCTTCTCCCCCGAGCGGGGATCGGCCAGCGCGCCGGTGATGACGACCGTCTTACCCGCCAGCGGGGCGCCCGCGGCCACGACCGGGGGCAGGTCCTCGGCGCGAACGTCCAGGGAGACACCGTATTCGCGCAGGCGCTCGAGCTCCGGGCGCAGCCGGGCCAGGTGCGAGGTCAGCGAGGCGGCCACCTTGGCGCCGATGTCCTCGACCTCGACCAGGCGCTCCTCGCCCGCGTCGGCGACCTCCTCCAGCGAACCGAAGCCCGCGCGGGCCAGGCGGGCCGCGGTGCCCTCCGAGGCCATGGGAATCGACAGGCCGATCAGGGCGCGGCGCAGGCCGACCTGCCGGCTGGCGTCGATCGAGTCGATCATGCGCTGCGCGGAAACCTCACCGACGCGGTCGAATTCGAGGAGCTGGTCCTTGGTGAGGGTGTAGAAGTCCGAGGGGTTCTCCAGGATGCCGGCTTCGGCGAGCCGCTCGATCCACACCTGCCCGATGGCGTCGATGTCCGCCGCCGCGCGCGAGGCCCAGTGGATGAGCCTGCGCACCGACTGGGCGGGGCAGGAGGCGTTGGTGCAGAACAGTTCCCGGCTGTTGCCCTGTTCGGTGACCGGCTGCGCGCAGGACGGGCAGACGATCGGGGCGAGGATGTCGATCTCCTCGCCGGTGCGCTTGGCGGCGTCGAGAACGCCCGCCACGAACGGGATCACGTCGCCCGCGCGGCGCACCAGGACCGTGTCGCCGACCTTGATGTCGCGGGCGCGGATCACCTCCTGGTTGGCCAGGGTGGCCTTGGTGACGGTGGTGCCGCCCACGAAGACCGGCTCGAGCCAGGCCACGGGGACGATCTTGCCGGTCTTGCCGACGTCCCAGATGACCTCGCGCAGCAGGGTGGTCTTCTCCTCGGCGGCGAACTTGAACGCCAGGGCCCCGCGCGGGGAGTTGGAGCGGGTTCCGGCCGCCGCGTAGGCATCTCGATCCGCCAGCCGCAGCACCGCGCCGTCGAGGTCGTAGTCCAGGTCGTTGCGATCGGTTTCGATGACGCCGATCGCGGCCTGCGCCTGCTCGGCGTCGTCGCAGTGCCGCATCCGCGCACCCGCGATGCCGAGGGTGCGCAGGCCCTCCTCCAGATCGACGGCGGTGTCCTCGTCGGTGTCGAGGTCGAAGCCGAAGAACTGCAGGCGCCGCTCGGCGACCGTGGCCGGGTCCTTGGCGCGCAGCGTGCCCGCCGCGGCGTTGCGCGGGTTGATCAGCGGCTTGTCCGGGTGCGCGGTGTTGTAGGCGAGGAAGGTCGAGCGCAGCATGACCGCCTCACCGCGCACCTCCACCCGACCCGGGGTGTCGATGCGGTCGGGCACGCCGTCGACCAGCGCGCGCACCAGCGGGGTCACGTCGTCGCCGGTGGTGCCGTCGCCGCGGGTCGCCGCGTACTGCAGTCGCCCCTCCTCGTAGACCAGCGCCAGCGACAGGCCGTCCAGCTTGGGCATGACGACGACCGACTGGCCCGGGAAGCGGTCCAGGAACGCCGCGACCTGCTCGGGCTTGGTGGCCTTCTCCAGCGAGAGCATGGGCCGCGAATGCCGGATCGGGGCGTGCAGCACCCCGGGCGCGCCGACCTGCTCCAGCGGGTTCGGGTCGGGCGCGAGTTCAGGGTTGGCCTCGATCAGCGCGCGCAGCTCGTCCTCGACGGCGTCGTACTCGGCGTCCGCGACCAGCGGCGCGCCCTGATAGTAGGCCTCGCGCAGCTCCACGATGCGGTGCGCGAGCTCTCGGATGTTTTCCCCAATGTCCACGCACGGGACGCTACCCATAAGCACTGACAGGCGGGTGAACCGACCGGTATCGATGGGCGCGAATCACCGGCCCGTCCGGTCGGACTGCTGCGCTCGACGGTGCGTCCCCGGCGTGTCTCGGGCTGCGGTCGTGAGTTGGCGGTCAAACGACACGCGGGTGGTCGAATCTCGAGACAATCGGGTATGGCGAGCGACATGACCACCGCCACCCTGGGTGCGAGAGTGCGCTTATCCCGGCTGACAGGCGATCTCGGTATCGCCGAACTGAGCGCGCTGGGCGGTTGGCCCGAGGATTGGCTGCGTGCCGTCGAGCAGGATCGGATCACGCCGGACAGGTACGCCGTACTGGACAGACTGGCCAACCTGCTGCGTGTCGACGCCGCGTGGTTACTGGGGCAGCCGTATCAGGCAGGCGAATACGGCCGGTCCGAGGAACACCGGGCGGTCCCCGCGCTGCGGGCCGCGCTGCGCGGAACCAGTCTCATCCTGGCCGGGTATCCGGCGATCCGGGCGCCATCGCATGCACCGGACCCGCAGGCGCTGCGGGTCGAGATCGAGAACGTGGTCCGCAGGCGTCAGGCAGCGCGCTTACCCGAAGTGATGCTCGTGCTGCCCGCGCTGGTCGAGAAGGTGAACGGCTGCCTGCTCGACGCGGCGGACACGGGCGAGATCGCCGGCGCGTACCGGCTCTTGGTCAAGCTGAGCCAGGTCGCGCGCATGGCACTGAACAAGCTGGGATACCACGATTTGGCGTGGACGGTCGTCGACAACGCAGCCATCGCCGCCGGCCGTTCCGGGGACGCGGTGCTGCCCGCCTGCGCGGCGTGGGAACGATGCGGGGTGCTGCTGCACACCGGATCCGCGGCCCAGGTCATCGAGGTGGCCGCAGCCGCGATGGACGACATCGCCTGCCGCCCCGGCACTCCCGAGCCGCAGACCCTCTCGCTCTACGGTGCACTCGCCCTTCGATGTGCGGTCGCGGCGGCTCGGCGCGACGACTCCCGCTCGGCGTGGCGGTATCTCAGCGAGGCCGAAAACACTGCGGATCGAATCGGTGCTGATCGCAACGACTTTCAGACGGTCTTCGGGCACGGCAATGTGTCCATTCACGCGACGGAGATCGCGGTCGAACTGGAGCTGCCCGAGTGCGCCCTGCGCTATCACGCCAGAGTCGATGCGAGATCGGTGCCGAGCCGTGAACGCCGCACCCGGCACGGTATCGACGTCGCCCGGGCCCACGCGCAACTCGGCGATGACGTGACCGCGACCCGTGTGCTGCGCGCGGCGGCGAACCTCGCGCCGCACTACGTGTACGGCCATCCGCTGGCTCGCGGATTGGTCACGAACCTGCTCCGGCGGGCGCGGCCTGGTGCCGTCGACGCGGGACTGCGCGACCTCGGGCCGGCCATGGGGCTGGGTGGGTGAGGTCAGCTCGCTGATCGCCGGGCACCGTCGAAAAGTGCCGTGACGGAGACGAATACCATCACCGCCGTGCTCCAGTCGCTCAGTATTCCGGCGAGCGTGCCGAATCCGGCGCTCACCGCCAGTACGAACAGCGGGTAGACGATCGATTCCGGGGATGACGGAGGGGTCTGGTTCTCCCCGGAGGGAGTGGGCTGGGTGCTCATCTGCTCATTCCAAGATCGGTATTCGAGTTCTTCCGATTCGAAGAATGACCAATCTCGGTGTCGCACATCGTCAGATACTTGACGGTTTCGCCTGAAAATGGCGAACCGTCAAGTATCTGACGGTTTTACGACACCGGAGAAATACACTGAAAACGTGGCCCCGAGCACCCCCGCCGCGGTGACGATCGGCTCTCGGATACGACGATCACGGCGGACCAAGAAGATGAGTCAGGCTACTCTGGCCGGCCTGGTCGAGCGCTCCGAATCGTGGATGCGAGGCGTGGAGGCCGGTCGGATCAATCTGGACAAGTACTCGGTGATCGATCGCCTCGCGGACGTACTCGACGTCGATGTCACGTGGCTGCTAGGCCAGCCCTTCGGGATAAGTCAGGATCCGGGCCACCAGGCCGTCCCGGCACTGCGGATGGCATTGCGGCGCACCGGACTCGGCCTGTCCGGGCATCCGGGCCTGCGCACGGTGACGCCGATGCCGCTGCTGACCGACCTGCGTGCCGACGTGGATCGGATCACGCGACGCAGGCAGGCCGCCAACCTCTTCGAGGTCATGCGCGAGCTGCCCGGACTGGCCGAGTCCCTGAACACAGCCGCGTTCACCGTGTCCGGGACCGAGCGTGAGATGGTCGACGGACTGATCATCGAGACCTCGCACGTGGCCCGCACTGTTCTGAATCAACTCGGCTTCCACGATCTGGCGTGGACCGCGGTCGAGAACGCTACCGTCGCCGCCGCACGTCTCGGGGATCCGTTGCTGCGCGCGTGCTCGGCCTGGGAGCGCTGCGGGGTGCTGCTGCACACCGACGCCCCGGACGAGGTATTCCCGATCGCCGAAGCGGCACTGACGGACATGGAGGCGCTGATGGGAGCGCCCACGCCGCGAGCCCTCTCGCTGTGGGGTGCGCTGCACCTGCGGTGCGCTGTCGCCTCGGCGCGCCGGCACGACGCCGCATCGGCGTGGGCCCACCTCTCCGAAGCGGAAGCCGCGGCTGCACGAATCGGCGTGGACCGTAACGACTTTCAGACCGTGTTCGGCCCCACCAACTGCCACATCCACGCGGCGGAGATAGCGGTCGCACTTGATCAGCCCGATATCGCCCTCGAACGGCACTCGGCCATCAACCTTGCGCTCCTGCGGTCGAAGGAACGGCATACGCGGCACCGCATCGAGATCGCGCGCGCCTGCGGGCGGATGCGCCACGACAGCGCCGCAGTCGACCAGCTCAACCGGGCGATCCGGCTGGCTCCGCAGTACGTCTACAACCACCCGTCGGTCCGGGATCTGATCGACGAGCTGGGGCATCGCGCCCAGCCCAGCGCGGTCGACGCTGGGCTGGGCGCGATTCAGCGGGCACTGCGACGAGCGTGACGAAATGGCGCGCTACGCGGTGGTCTCCGCGAAGATCGGGACAGCGGGCGCACCGTAATCAGAGTCGGCGCACCGCTCGTCCTGGTCGGAGAAGGCGCGATGGTTGGCTTCGACGTAAGCGGTCACCTGGTCGAGTTGACGATTGTGCGCGTCGGTCAGCGGATCGACGATCAGGGCCCGCATGCCGACCTGCCTCGCGACGCCGTCGCGGTTTTCGCGGTCGCCGACCATCAAGGTCTCGGCGGCACTGGTTCCGAGCCGCTCCAGCATTTTTGTGAAGATCGCCGGATCGGGTTTCTGGATTCCGACGTCGTACGACAGGACGAAGGCTTGTTCATCGATCTTGTTGAACGGGTGTTCGCTAAAGAACCCTTTGATGTCGAAATGAATATTGCTCAGCACGCCGATCTGGCAGCCACTGTCGATCAATGTCTCGATAGTTTCGGCCGCATCGACGGCAAAGGTGTTGAACCTCGGATCCGAGTCGACATCCCAGAGCGCCTTGGCGAGATCGTCATCCAGCCCCGCGTCGCGGAACACACCGAAATAAGTTTGGTGGTGCCGATCTTTGCTGGTATTGCCGTTTGGATCCTGAAGCCGGCTAAGCAATTCTGGGGTGTGGATCTTGCCGAGCACGTCGTCGATGGCGACTTCTTCTATTCTCGCGTTCTTACCCCTACCGTCCAGTTTCCTCAGCGCCTCTCGCACCCATCCCCGCGAGTCGAGCTCTGTGACAAGTGTTCCGCGCCAATCGAAGACGACCGCGGTGATCCGGACCGTCGGAGAAGACGGCGGATCCGACATGAAATTTGGATTCGACATAGACCGACATCAGATCAAAAACTAAAGCAGGACACAAGAATAGGACGAAAGACACGCGGAGCGTACGTCAGTGGCGAGCACGCGATCATCCGATTCAGCACCCGCAGCGAACCGGCCGCAAGTTTCCCAAAAACCCTAATCCGCTAAGTAGCCGACAATCCTGGCAGCCAGCCCTAGGGGACGTCGTATACCCATCGACTTCCGGGAAAGGCGTATCGACGCCCCACCCGGGCACCAGCCCGCAGAATTCCTACGCCCGCAGCGGCGGGTGCGGGCGGCGGCGCGCCGCGAACAACGCTCCGATACCCAGGTTTGATGCCTCGAGCAGCGGGAATTGCAGCACCATGTTCACCATCATCGGGCTCATCGCCCTCCTCGGCGCGGTGGCCATCGGAGTCGCCGGCATCCAGGCCAACAGCGGCGAAAACCATATGCTTCCCAATGGTTTCACCGTATTCGACCACGCGTACGGCGGCTCGGCGGGGCTGCTGTTCGCCTACGGCATCCTCATCGGCGCCGTGGGCACCTGCGGGCTCATCATGATGCTCGCGGGGCTGTGGACCACCTCGCGGCGCGGCGCCGTCGCCCGCCGAGAGCTGAGACAGTCACGTCGCGAAATGGCCGCGGCGCGAACCGAACTCAGCAAGCCCGTACCGCCTGCGACGCCGAAACCCGCGGCCAAGCCCGCGCCGGCCGCACCCGCTCAGGAACCGACCTGGTCGTTCAACAAGTTCCTGAACCGCACCCAGAGCTCCAAACCGGTGGGCTCCGGCACGGCGGATTCGCTCTCGAAATAGGAAATGATCATGGTTATTTTAGGTCTTGTCCTGCTCATCGCCGGTTGGCTGCTCGGCTTCTCGCTGCTGACCACCATCGGCATCATTCTGCTGATCGCGGGCGTCGTCCTGTGGGCGCTCGGCTCGGCCGGGCGACCGGTCGGCGGGCGGCGCTGGTATTACTGACGTTCGGCTGTGACAGAGCGCCGCGGGGCCCATCCGCTAGCGTCGCACCCATGACGGTGACGGTGCTTGTTCCGGATGATTACGGCCTCGCGGCGCTCTCGCGCGTGGACGGGGTGCACGCGCTGCGGTTCACACCCGGCGAGCCGCTGCCCGAGGGCGCCGAGAAGACCGAGGTTCTGGTTCCCGGATTCCTGGTGGGTCCCGAGGCCGCGGCCATCGTGCACGCGCTGCCCGGACTGCGCCTGGTGCAGCTGCTCACCGCGGGCGCGGAATCCTGGGTCGGGAAAGTGCCGGAGGGCGTGCGCATCTCGATCGCGCGCGGCGCGCACGGGGCCAGCACCGCCGAATGGGTCATGACCGGACTGCTCACCGTGTACCGCGAGTTCACCGGCTTCGCGGCGGCGCAGCGCGAGCATCGCTGGACCCAGCACCAGACCGACACCCTGCACGGCAAACGCGTCCTGATCGTCGGCGCGGGCAATCTCGCAGAGGAGCTCGGGCGCATGCTCGCCCCGTTCGGCGCCACGGTCACGCTGGTTGGCACGACGGCGCGCGAGGGGGTGCACGGGGTCGACGAATTGCCTTCGCTGCTGGGCGATTTCGACGCCTTGGTGCTCATGGTTCCGGTGACGAGCCGGACGATCGGTCTGGTGGACGCGGCCTTCCTGTCCCGCATGGCCGACGGGGCGATCCTGGTGAACGCCGCGCGCGGCCCGGTGGTCCGCACCGACGATCTGCTCGCCGAGCTCCGGACCGGCCGCCTGCGCGCGATTCTCGACGTCACCGACCCCGAGCCCCTGCCCCCGGACCATCCGCTCTGGGACGCCCCGGGCCTGCTGCTCACCCCGCACGTGGGCGGCAGCAGCCGCGGCAGCCGGGAACGCGGCTGGGCGATCGCCACCGAGGAGATCGCGCGCTACGTGGCGGGCGAGGAACCCCGCAACCTGGTCCGCGGCGAGTACTGATCCCGCCAACCGTCCCTCACAAGGTCCCCAGCTCAACCCACAAGCCGCGTTCCCCACCCCCACTGCGCCGCCGAAAGCACCTCACCCACCGATACCCTCCTAGGGTATATAGTCGGAATCATGTCCGCTGATCATGCTTCGTCCGGTTCCGGCGCAGACCCGACCCCCACGGGCCACGAGCACGAGCGACACCCGGCCCACCCCGCCACCGACATGACCGCTGCCGCAGACCATTTCGGCCACGGCGCGGCGCCCGGCAACGGCGGACACACCGGTCCCGGCACTCACACCGAATCCGCCGAGCACGCCGCTCGCGGCTGGCACGACGGCCACCGCGACTCGGCCGGGCACGGCGACGACGAGCGCGAGAGTCGGGACTCGAACCACGACGGACATGACGCAGCCGTGCACGACGGTCCCGAGGGGCATGACGGCCAGAGCGATTCAACCGCGCACGGCGGCCACGACGGGCACGGCGAACATGCCGGGCACGACGCCCACTCCGGGCACGACGCCCACTCCGGGCACGACGCCCACTCCGGGCACGGCGGGCACTCCGGGCACGGGGACCACGTGGGCATGTTCCGGCGCCTGTTCTGGATCATGCTCGTGATCGCCATCCCGACCGTGGCGGCGGACATGATGTTCGCGGACCTGGTGGGGTACGACGTGCCGTCGGCGCTGCGGTGGGTCTCACCGGCGCTGGGCACGCTCATGTACATCTGGGGCGGGCGGCCGTTCCTGACCGGGGCGGTCAGCGAGATAAGGGCGCGGCAGCCGGGCATGATGCTGCTCATCGCGCTGGCCATCACGGTGGCGTTCGTCGCGTCCTGGGGCTCCACGCTCGGGGTGCTGTCGCACGAACTGGATTTCTGGTGGGAACTGGCGCTGCTCATCGTGATCATGCTGCTCGGGCACTGGATCGAGATGCGATCGCTCGGGCAGGCCTCCAACGCGCTGGAGTCCCTCGCCGCACTGCTGCCCGACGAGGCCGAGCGGGTCGGGGACGACGGGTCCGTCACCACGGTCACGCTGGATTCGCTGCGGACCGGCGACCTGGTCGTGGTGCGGCCGGGCGGCCGGGTCCCCGCGGACGGAACAGTGGAATCCGGCACCGCCGACGTCGACGAATCCATGGTGACCGGTGAATCGCGCCCGGTGCGGCGCACGGCCGGAGATCCGGTGATCGCCGGCACCGTCACCACCGATTCCGCACTGCGCGTACGTATTTCGGCGGTCGGCGCGGACACCGCGCTGGCCGGCATCCAGCGCCTGGTCGCCGAGGCGCAGAACTCGACCTCGCGCGCGCAGGTGCTCGCCGATCGCGCGGCGGGCTGGCTGTTCTGGTTCGCCTCGGGCGCGGCGGTGCTGACCGCGATCGTGTGGACCCTGCTCGGCGAGCCGGATTCGGCGGTGACGCGCACCATCACCGTGCTGGTCATCGCCTGCCCGCACGCGCTCGGCCTGGCCATTCCGCTGGTGGTGTCGATCGCCACCGAACGCGCGGCCAAGGCGGGCATCCTCATCACCGATCGCCGGGCGCTCGAGGCCATGCGGACCGTGGACGCGGTGCTGTTCGACAAGACCGGCACCCTGACCCGCGGCGAACCGGCCGTGGCGGGGGTGGCCGCCACGACGGCGGCGACGAGTGCGAACGAGGTCGTCGCCCTGGCCGCGGCCGCGGAATCGGACAGCGAGCATCCCCTCGGCCGCGCCATCGTGCAGGCCGCCGCCGACCGCGGGCTCACCGTGCCCGTGGCCGGAGACTTCGCCGCCCGCAACGGAATCGGGGTCACCGCGACCGTGGGCGGCGCGACGGTGAGCGTGGGCGGACCCGGCATGCTGGCCGAGCACGGCCTCGATCCCGCGCCCGAAGCGGCCGCGTGGGCCGACGAGGGTTCGACGGTGCTGCACGTGCTGCGCGACGGCGTGGTGGTCGGCGCACTGGCCCTGGCCGACGAGATCCGGCCCGAATCCGAGCGCGCGGTCGCCGATCTGCACGCCCGGGGCATTCACGTCGCCATGATCACCGGTGACGCCGAGCCGGTGGCCCGCACGGTGGCCGCCCGGCTCGGCATCGACGAGGTGTTCGCCGGCGTGCTGCCGCAGGACAAGGGCGCGAAGGTCCAGGCGCTGCAGGACGCGGGCCACCGGGTGGCCATGGTGGGCGACGGCGTCAACGACGCCCCGGCGCTCGCCCGCGCCGATGTCGGCATCGCCATCGGGGCCGGCACCGACGTCGCCATCGCCTCGGCGGGGGTCGTGCTCGCCAGCGACGACCCGCGGTCGGTGGTCTCGGTCATCACCCTCTCGAAAGCGACCTACCGCAAGATGATTCAGAATCTGGTCTGGGCGGCGGGGTACAACATCATCGCGGTCCCGCTGGCCGCGGGCGTGCTGGCGCCCTGGGGCATCACGTTGCCCATGGAGGTCGGCGCCCTGCTCATGTCGGCGTCCACGGTCGTCGTCGCGGTCAACGCGCAATTGCTGCGCCGCCTGGATCTGCGCCCGGCGCCGCTCGAGTAACCGGTCAGAGCGTGTCCTTGCCGATCGGCCGGTTCAGCTCCCGCCATTCGCGCTCCCAGCGCGCGTTGCGCCGTGACTCCAGCACCGTGCTCGCGATCCACACCGAAGCAGCTGCCGCGCACCAGGTCTCGACCAGCAGCGCGAGGCCGGTGCCGATCCCCTCGGCCGCCGCCGCACCCGCGCGGGTGGGCGCGGTGGCGGGTTTGCCGTCGCGATCGATCCACAGCGGCACCTGCTCGCCGACCTGAGCGAGGGTGTCGACCTCGACCTTCGCGGTCTGCTCGGTGCCCGCGAAGGTCCAGCGCACCCGTGCCTCGTAGCGATCGTGGTACGCCCCGTAGCGATCCGAGGTCCCGAGCCGCACCGCCTGTTCGGTCACCTGCGCTTCGACCCGGGACTTGCCCGCGTCCTGGGCCGCGATCCGCGCCGCCGCTCCCGTGTAACCGGCGGTGCCCGCGGCGCCCGCCACGGGCACCGCGACCACCACCGCGATCGCCGCGAAGAATCGCAGCACGATCTCGAATCGATCCGAACCTCGCATGAGCGGACTGGGATTCCAGGGCAGCATCCGCCACCACCGAATCGACCAGGACGGCGTCTCCGACACCCGGCCCACCTCCTCCCGGTGCCACACCACCGACTACCCGATAGCAATACCCACTTCGATACCCCGCAAAAAGTGGTTTGTGCAGGGAAAACGCAACGACACGCTTATGTGACACGCCGAAGCGACCGAAACGTGCCGATTCCGTTCCCGCTCCGCGCACTTCGCCGCCCCCCGGACTCGAATCCGCAGCGCGGGTATCGGATTCGGGTCCCGGGCGCCCGCGCCGGATCGGCCGCCCGGTTCCTCCGGTACGAAGTCCCCCGCCGAACGCCCCCCGCACGGGCCGCCCTCGGACTAGCCGTTGACCACACCCGAACGGATGCTGAAAGTTAGCCGGGTAAGGTCGGGGTTACCCGCACGTTCGACCCGGATCAGCCGTTCATCGACGAGGGAGGCTCGGATGGATCTCGCCGCCGACAATCCGCATCAGCTGGCATCGGCCCCCGTCGTGGTCGGGGTCGACGGGTCGCCCGCCGCCGCGGACGCGGTGCGCTGGGCCACCGACATCGCGGCGCGGCGGGGGCGTGAGCTGCTCGTCGTGACCGGAACCAACCTGGACGTGACCCGGGCGCTGCTGGGCTCGTACTCGCAGCTGCAACCCGACGTCACCGAGTCCATCCACCAGTACGGCGACGAGAAGGTCTCCGCCGCAGCCGAACTCGTGCGAGAGCTGGAGCCGGGCGCGGTCGTGCGCACCGAGGTGAGCAGCGCGCACCCGGCCTCGCTGCTGATCGAACTCTCCGCGAGCGCGCATCTGGTCGTGATCGGCGGCCCGGTCGATCGCACCGGCGCGGGCCGGCTGGGGTCGATCCTGCTGGCGGTCGTGAGCAAGAGCGACGGCGCGGTGGTCGTCGTGCGCGGCGCCGAGCGCCGCTGGAGCGACGGGCCGGTGGTCGTGGGTGTGGACGGCAGCGCCACCAGCGACGTGGCCACGGCCGTGGCCTTCGAGGAGGCGTCCCTGCGCGGCGTTCCCCTGGTGGCGGTCCACGCCTGGCAGGAGCCCTTCTACGAGAGCTACGCCCGGCTCCTGCAACCGCCGGCGGATCCCGAGGATGTGCTGCGCGCCGAGGAAGAGGTCCTGGGCGAGCGCCTGGCCGGGTGGCAGGAGCGATTCCCGGATGTGAACGTGCGGCGACAGGTGGTGCGGGGCGATGCCCGGGAACTGCTCGCCGAGATGTCCGAAACCGCGCAGTTGCTGGTCGTGGGCAGCCGCGGTCGCGGCGCGATCGTCGGCGGGCTGCTCGGCTCCACCAGCAACACCCTCGTGCAGCGCTCGCACTGCCCGGTCATGGTGGTGCACGAAGCACGGAACCGCGGGTGACCACCGCACCGGCCGAGGGCCAGACCGTACCCGATCGGCACACGGTCGAGGCGGCCCTGACACTGGCGTCCCGCGCGCCGTCGGTGCACAACTCGCAACCGTGGCGCTGGGAGTGGCAGGGCGGGGTGCTGCACCTGTTCAGCGATCGCACCCGCCAACTCCCCCTGGCGGATCCGCGCGGCCGGCAGATGATCATCAGCTGCGGGGCGATGCTCCAGCACGCCCGCACCGCCTTCCTCACGCTGGGCTGGGGCACCGAGATCACCCTGCTGCCCGAGCGCGACCGGCCGGATCACCTGGCGGCGTTGCGCTTTCGCGCGGGCCCGGAACTGCCCGACGCGGTGCGGATCCGGGCCGAGGCCATCACCGCGCGGTACTCCGAGCGCCGCCCCATGCACGCGCCGCGCGAGTGGGCCGAGGTCCCGGACGAACTCGCGCACCTGGCGGTGCGGTTCGAGATCCTGCTGGACGTCCTGGACGAGCGGGCACGTGCCGAATTGACCCGGGTGTCCGGGCAAACGGCCGCGCTGCAGCGGTATGACATGCCGTACCAGGCCGAATTGCGCTGGTGGGCAGGCCATTCCGGCCAGTCGACCGGGATTCCGGAGCGCGCGCTCAACCCGCACGCCGCCGCCGCGCTGGTCCCGATCGCCCGCGACTTCCCCCAGCCGGAGGGCGCCGCCACACCGCAGGACCGCACCCCCGACGCCGCCGCCCTACTCGTGCTGAGCTCCCCCGCCGACACCCCCGACGACTGGATCCGCACCGGCGGCGCGCTGTCCATCGTGCTGCTCGAGTGCGCGGCCGCCGGGATCGCCACCTGCACACTGACCCACATCACCGAGTTGGCCCAGGCCCGCAACCTCATCGCCGGTCTGCTCCCCGATCACACCGTGCCGCAGTTGATCATTCGTGCGGGCACGGCCCCGGACGACGGCCCGCGCACGGCGACCCCGCGCCTGCCGGTCTCGGATTTCCTCGTCGTGCGCTAGCGCCGGGACGGACACCGGTACCCATCTCGCCGCGGCGTCGCCATACGCGCGCTCCCGCCCCTGTGCCGTCGGTTCCACTCGGTTCGGGGAGAACACGCGGCCCACGGGATTCCGGATCCGGCCGGCTGTTTCATCGGCGAGTTCACCTACATGATTGTTGTAGCCCGGCTTGAAAGTCGCCGGTAGTCGCCCCTTTTAAATTTCGACGACCGTAAATGGTGATCGGCATCGGCCGCGAAACTACCTTTGCAGTCGCGGCACACGGTGGGCGCTTTCGCGACGCGACCCCGGTATCGCCGCTCCACAATCGTCCGTGTCGGGGGCCGAGCGCGCTCGGCCCCGGAGGGGAGTTCGCATGTCCAGCACCGGCGACGTGATCATCACCGCCGCGGCCCTGCGCGATCAGCTCGGGTCCGATCGTCCCGTGGTCCTGCTCGAGGTGCGGCGCGAGCCCGCCGACGACATCGCGGGCCGCATTCCTGGCGCGCGGCCGGTGGCTCTGAGCACCGATCTGGTCGCACCGCCGTCCGAGGGTTCGGGCGCTTTCCCGCTGCCGGACCCGACGCGGTTCCAGGATGCGTTGCGCCGCTGGGGAATCGACGCCGGCACCCTCGTGGTGGTCTACAGTCCCGAGGCCCCGGCACTGGCCGCGCGCGCCTGGTGGACCCTGCGCTGGGCCGGTGTCCCCGAGGTGCGCTACCTCGACGGCGGCCTCCTGGCCTGGACCGCGCTCGGCGGCGAACTGAGCGATGAGTTGCCGGAGGTGACACCCGGTTCGTTCACCGTGGTCCCCGGCTCGCTGCCGGTGCTCGACGCCGACCGGGCCGCCCGCCTGGCGCGATCGGGCGTACTGCTCGACGCCCGCGATCTCGCGGGCTACGCCGGAGATCCTGCGGGCGGCCATATTCCGGGCGCGGTGCATCTGCCGGGTGCGGACAACATCGACGCGAACGGCCTGCTGCGCGGCGCCGACGAGTTGATCGCGGCCTACACCCGGGTGGGGCTGGGCCGGACCGAGGGGTGGGGCGCGTACTGCGGCGGCGGCACCGGGGCCTCCCTCGACGTGCTGGCGCTGGCGACCATCGGCGTCACCGCCGCTCTGTATCCCGGTTCGTTCTCGGAGTGGATCACCGACCCCGCCCGCCCGGTGGTGGCGGGCACCCAGCCGGGCTGATCTGTACCACCCCACCGCAATACACCCGCGGAGGTCGATGCCCCATGTCCGAACGCACGCTGCATCTCAACGTCAATGTCACCGGGGCCGGTATCCACCCGGCGGCCTGGCGCACACCCGGGACCGATCCCCGGGCGTTCTTCGATCCCGCGCACTACGCGAGGATCGCCCGCATCGCCGAGGACGGGCTGTTCGACACCGTCTTCATGGCGGACAATTCCTACCTGCACCCGGAGGGATATCCCAACTCCGGGCTCGATCCGATCGTGACCCTGGCCGCCATGGCCGCCGCGACGTCGTGCATCGGCCTGATCGGCTCGTATTCGACCACGTTCCACCAGCCGTACGCCATCGCGCGGGCCTTCGCGTCCCTGGATCACCTCTCCGGCGGGCGGGTGGGCTGGAACGTGGTCACCAGCCGCAACCGGCCCGAAGGACACAACTACGGCTTCGCCGAACTGCCCGATCGCGCCGCGCGATACGAGCGTGCCGTCGAGACGGTGGAGGTCGTCACCGCGCTGTGGGACAGCTGGGCGCCGGGTGCGCTGGTGCTGGACACCGCGGCCGGGATCGCCGTCGATCGCGATCTGATCAAGCCGATCGACCATGCCGGACGGCATCATTCGGTGGCCGGGCCGCTGCAGCTGCCACCGTCCCCGCAGGGCCGCCCGCTACTGACCCAGGCCGGCGGCTCCGCGGGCGGTCAGGATCTGGCCGCCCGCTTCGCCGACGCGGTGTTCGTTTCCGCGCTGTTCATCGAGCCGGCTCGGGAGTACGCCACGCGGCTGCGGGCGGCCGCCGCGAAATACGGTCGCGCGCCCGGCAGTATCGCGGTCATGCCCGGCATCAATCCCGTGGTCGGCTCGACCGAGGCCGAGGCGCGGCGCCGGATCGCCGCGCACGACGAGATCACCGGGTGGACGGGCGATCCGATCGAACGGTTCGCTCGCTGGGCGAGCGTCGACCCGCGGGCCCTGGACCCGGACCGGCCCTTCCCGCTGGAGCTGCTGACAGCGACCGGAGACACCTACAGCTCGGTGGGTTTCGACACGTCGATCCGGCTCTACCTGGAACGCAATCGGCATCGAACCGTGCGCGAACTGGCCGCCGAGCCGAGGCAGGGCCACCGCACTGTCGTGGGCGGCCCGGAGCAGATCGCCGACGATCTCGAACACTGGTTCCGCACCGGGGCGGCCGACGGCTTCGTCATCCAATTCGACACACTACCGGGCGGTTTGGAGCTGTTCGTCGAGCATGTGATCCCATTGCTGCAGCGCAAGGGCATCTTTCGCCGCGAGTACGCGGAGCAGACCCTGCGCGAGCGCTTCGGAGTGCCGCACCCGCGCGCCTGACCCCCACGGGCCCGACCGGACCGGACAGCGCGCCGCTGAGCTCGAACTTCGGCGGCCGGTCCGGGCCGGGGCGTGAGTTTGTGCCGGGACCACTCGGCGTTATGTTTGTAGACGCCGAAGTGTTGGAACCGTAGTACAGGTGGGCGGATCGTTGGCGAGTCTCACACCGGGATCGGTGCTGGCGGGCTACACGATCGTGCGCGCGCTCGGCACCGGCGGCATGGGAACGGTGTACCTCGCCCGGCATCCGCGGCTGCCGAAACATGTCGCGCTCAAGGTGCTCGCGCCGGCGCTGGGGATGGACCCCTCCTTCCGGGTGCGGTTCGAGCGCGAAGCGCACCTGGCCGCCCAGCTCGACCACCCGAACGTCGTGTCGGTGCACGACTGCGGGAACGCGGACGGGCTCATGTGGCTGGCGATGCAGTTCGTCGACGGCTCCAACGCCGCGATGCTGTTGAGCGAGCGGGGAAACGGGCTCGAGCCCGCGCAGGCGCTGGACATCCTCACCCAGGCCGCGCGCGGACTCGACGCGGCGCATCGGCACGGCATTCTGCATCGCGACATCAAACCCGCGAACCTGATGGTGACCCCCGGGTGGGACGGCTCGCCCGATTCCGAGCGGGTCCTGGTGAGCGACTTCGGAATCGCGCGCACCCTGGACAGCGCGACGGTCCTCACCCAGACGGGGAGCTTCCTGGGGACGCTGGCCTACGCGGCCCCGGAGTTGATCGAGGGCGTGGAGGTCGATCATCGGGCGGACATCTATTCGCTGGGCTGCACCCTGCACGCCATGCTCACCGGTTCGGTGGCGTTCCCCCGGTCCAATCCGATGGCGATCATGCACGCCCACATGGCCGCCGCGCCCCCGCGCCCGAGTGAGACGCACCCGCACCTGCCGCCCGCGATCGACGCGGTGATCGCGACCGCCATGGCGAAGGATCCCGCGGATCGCTACCCGAGCTGCCGGGCACTGGCCGAGGCGGCGGCGTCCGCGCTGGCCACCGCGCATCTGGCCGTCACCGTCACCTCCCCGACGCCGTCGCCCGCGCCCACGACACCGACCCGGCCGGGGCCGCCCACGCCGCCGGAACCCGCGATGCCGGCCGCCGCCGGGCGCGCCCGCCGCGGGCTCGTGCTCAGCGCCGCCGTCTCGGCGGTGGTCGCGGTGGTCGTCGCGGCGGCCGTGCTCGCGATCCGTTCGGACGACACCGGCGGGTCACCGGGGCCGCAGTCGGCGATCTCCTCGACCGTCCCCGGCGCCTCCGGACCGGCCGCACCCGGCGCATCCCTCAGCGGCCGCTGGACCGGCACCGTCTCGGGAGATCAGTCCGGATTCGACGTGATAGCGGACATCTCGGACGGGCCGCCGCTGCGCGCGCTGGTGAACTATCCGCAGCTCAACTGCCGGGGCGTGTGGACCGAGACCGGGTACGCCGACGGCACGACACGGAAGCTGACCGAGTCGATCGATCAGGGCACCTGCGTGCAGTCCTCGATCACCCTCACCCCGAAGGACGATGGGACACTGGACTTCACGTCCACGTACTTCGCGGCGTCGAAGAATCGCAACCTCACCATCTACGCGACCCTGCGCCGCTGAGGGGGCGCGGCGCGCGGCCAACTCAACCCACCGGCACGTCGAGAATCGGGCGTTCGACGTAGGCGCCCGGCCCGTCGAAGTGCCACCACTCCCCCGGATACACGGCCAGCCCGCCCGCGAGCATCGCCGCGCGCAGCAGGGCGCGATCGGCCTGCGCCGCGGGGTCGACACCGGCGGTCGCGAACGCCTGTGCGGCGGGCGAGAACTCGTCGAAATCGGTGCCCATGTCCGCCAGACACCGGTCGCCCGAACGCCGTTCGGGCGGGCACGACCCGCCGTTCCGCGCGAACGTCACATCGACCGAGCGCCCCGCCTCGTGGCTGCGCGCGAAATCGCCCGGACGCGCCACCCAGCCCGGATCCGGCACCGCCTCGAACATGCGCACCTGCGTCTCGTGCGGCCGATAGCAGTCCCAGAAGACCAGCACCGCGTCCGCGTCGCGCAACCGCGCCGCGGCGGTCACCAGGCCCGGCCCCATCGACTCGTGCACCAGGCAGCGGGCGGAGGGTGGGTACAGCGCGACGCCGACGAAGTTGTCCGGCGTCGCGTACCGCAGGTCGAGGACGGCGTCGGGCACCACCGTCCGGACGTCGACGAACCCGGCCGCGCGGGCCTGCTCGGACACCGGCGGCACCGCCGGAACCGCTGTGGCGGTCGCGGATTCGCCCGTCGTGCGTTCGGCGGATGCTTCCGGCGCGTGCTGTCCGGGCGCCTCCGGGGCACAGCCGACGCCCAGGCCGAGCACCGTGAGTACCAGCAGCCACCGCCGCAGACCAGCCATGGCTGCAGGCTATCAATCGCCCGGAGGGCCGAGCCGCCCACTGCGGCCCCGCGCGTTCGCCCGCACCGCCGTCACCGGACACGCCGGTCGCGCACTTCGCCGTGGCCGGCGAACCCGCACGGTATACTGACGGCACGCGGATGATTGTGCGAGACGAACCCCGTTGCGGCGCAACCACAATGCGTCACGGGTGGAATTCCGGTCGGAGCCCAGCCGCAGAGCACCCTACGCCGAAGGTATCGGTGAAATCTGCTGCGAGCAGGGCGAAATCGCGCCCGCGAGGCGGCCTGCGCTCAGGCCGGGATGGCTGTCTGCGACGGGATCCGTTTCCGCACATGGCAGAACAGGAGTTGCCCATGCGGGAAACGGTCCAGCGAGATGTCGTGCGGGTTGTGTGGAACGAGTCGGCCAACCGGCCCCGGACCGGACATCGGGTCCGGATCGGTCGATCCAGTACGCGGCGCCAATCGATTTCGCGGATCGCGCACCCCGCGGGCCAGATCCCGGGCACCGTGCCGCTGCCGGGGCTCGAACCGCCGGGCTCCGCGCACAATCCCACCGTCCGCCATGTCCGGATGGGTCTGGGGTGGGGCCGGTCCGGCCCGAACGGCGGAACGCGTTCCGATGCGGCCGATCTCGACGCCGCGGCGCTGGTCTTCGCCGGTCGCACGCTGCTCGATGCGGTCTACTTCGATCGGCTCATCTCCGGCGACAACGCGATTCGCCATCACGGGAGCGCCCTGCGGAGCACGGGCGCCGGCGAGTGCGAGGTCATCACGGCCGATCTCTCGCGCGTGCATCCGGCAGCGACCGCGATCGTCTTCGCGGTCACCTCCTATCACCGGCACACCTTCGACACGGTTCCCAACGCCTACTGCCGCATCATGGACGGGATCAGCCGCGCCGAACTCAGCTTCCTCGATCTGACCACCACCCCGGCGACCGGCATGCTGGTGGCGGCGGTGCTGCGCACATCCGCGGGGTGGCGACTGCGCCCGATCGGGCATCCGGTCACCGCGACGCATCCGCTCGAGACGCTTCCGGCGCTGACGAAGCACCTGAGCTGACGGGAAGGCTCACCCGGCGCCACTGAGGTGCGAATCCCGGTCGCGCACCGGCGCGTCCGGCTCGGCGTCCGCCACCACCGGGCGCGGCTCGAGCCCCCGCTCCGCCGCGCTCGGTTCGACCCGCACCGGGCTCGAATCCGCCGTCGCGGCACTCGGTTCGAGCTCGGCCACATCCGGCGCGTCCCGGGGCGGCAGCACGGGGTCGTCCTCGGGTGAGCCGCCCTGTTCCCGCCGGCGGGCGCGCGCCAGGTCGGCGTCGAATTGCGCACCGAGTAGAACCGCGAGATTGGTGATCCACAACCAGATCAGAAATACCACCGCGCCGGCCAGCGAACCGTAGACCTTGTTATAGGTACCGAAATTCGCGGCATAGAAAGCGAATCCGGCCGACGCCACGATCCAGAGGAATACCGCGAGCACGCTTCCCGGTGTGAGCCAGCGGAATCCGAGCTGGCGCGCATTGGGCGCGATCCAATACAGCGTCGCCAGCGCGAAACTCACCAGCAGCGCGAGCACCGGCCATTTGGCGATATTCCAGATGGTGATACCCGCCGTGCCGAATCCCAGCCACCGGCCGAGTTTGTCGGCGATCGACCCGCTCGCGACGACCCCGAGTCCGCACAGGGCGACGAGCACCATCATGATCGCGGTGAGGCCCAGTTGCAGCGGCACCGTCTTCCAGATCGGGCGGCCCTCCTCGGTGCCGTAGATGGCGTTCACCGCGCGGATGAAGGCGCCGATGTAGCCCGAGGCGGTCCACATGGCGGTGACCAGGCCCGCGATGGCCAGCGGCCCGGCCAGGGAGCTCGAACCGTCGAGTTCGCGCAGCGCGTCCACCAGCAGCGCCGTACCGCTGCCCGGGCCGATCTCGCGGACGGTCTCGATCAGCGATCCGGTCGCGTTCGGGCCCAGCATGCTGAGCAGCGCGGAGAGCACGAGAATGCCGGGGAAGATCGACAGCACACTGTAATAGGTAAGTGTCGCAGCCGAATCGGTGAGTTTGTCCTTCAGCAGTTGCGCGGCGGTACGCCGCAGCACCCACAACCACGATTCGCCGCGCATATCCGTGGGCGCGGCCGGATGATCTTCGGCGACCGCTACCGAGTCCTGCATACCGAACCTCCCGCTCGAGGCTCGAATACCCGGCCCGCACCGGCACAAACGGGCGACCCCGGTCACGCGCGCGGATACATACAGCATCGGCATCCGAACCGCGAGTCCGACATTCAACTTCACCAAAATAATCCATCCTGTGCGGGCGTGTTAAAACCAGCCGACTCACACCCGGTTGTATCGTCGAAACATGACAGCAAAGAAACCAATCGGCCTACTGTTTGGCGCGCTGGTATCGGTTGCCGTTCTCATCCTCCCGCCCGCCAACGCCCTCGCCTCCGGTGACGTCCCACCCCCCGCCGGACCCGGAAAGGGAGCCATCGGCCCGGAACGTCCGGTCCCGGCCCCGGAGAAGATTTTGCCCGCCGCGCCCCCGGGCGGCGGCTGGTGCCCCGCCTTCCTCTCCGGACCGTCCCTCTGAATCGCCCCTAACACACATAATCCGGCGTCAGGGCCGACTCGAACCCGGCCCTGACCCAACCCTTGTTTGCGCTGTAATTGCGTGAAGTATTGTGCGGCACTACGGATCCGGATGTGGCGTGGCAGCGCCCGCCCGGAGACGAAGCCCGCGTCCGGGCCGTGTGTGCATCCGGCCGGACCATCGCGCCCGCAAGGGCGTATCTCGCACGTGCGCCCGCTCCCCCGGCGTGACCGCGATCGGTGACGTTCTCCCCTCACGCGGGATAGGTGTGTATCTCGGTGGCCTTGACCGCGGCCCAGAGCGGACGGCCCGGATGCAGGTCGAGTTCGGCCACGGCGGCCGGTGTGATGTCGGCCAGCACCGGCGGTGTCCCGCCGAGCCGCACCCGGGTGATGTTGGCGTGCTGTTCCAGGCCCGCGACGGTGACGGGCCAGCAGTTGCGCGGGCTCCCGGTCGGTCGGGTGGGGTACAGGCCGACCGCGGCGGGCGCGAAGGCCACGAAGACGGGACCGGACCCGGGATCGGCCGCGGTGAAGCGGGCGCCGGTGGGCAGGGTGACGGTGTTTCCCTCGGCCTCGCCCCGGAACAGGTTGAGGCCCACCAGGTTCGCCACGTAGTCGGTGCGGGGACGGCGCGCGACCTCGGTGGGCGGACCCTGCTGGACCACGCGGCCGTGCTCGAGGATGACGAGCCGGTCGGCCAGCACCATGGCGTCCAGCGGATCGTGGGTGACCACGACGGTGTGACCGCCGTACTCCCGCAGGTGCCGGGACAGGTCCGAGCGGACCTGCAGCCGGGTGCCCGCGTCCAGGGCGGCCAGCGGCTCGTCGAGCAGCAGCAGCCGGGGATCGGTGGCCAGGGCGCGGGCCAGGGCCACGCGCTGCGCCTGACCGCCGGACAGCGCCCGGGGCCGGGCGGCGGCCTGCGCACCCAGGCCGACCCGCTCCAGCCAGTCCGCGGCCGTGCGGCGCGCCTCGACGCGGCGCACGCCCCGTGCGCGCAGCCCGAACGCGACGTTCTCCAGGGCCGAAAGATGCTGGAACAGCAGATAATCCTGGAAGACGACGCCGACGCGGCGGCGATCGGCGGGCACGAAGACCCCCGGCGGGGCGTCCCAGACCTCGTCGTCGACGGTGATCTCGCCCGCCGACAGCGGGAGCAGTCCGGCCAGCGCGCGCAACGCCGTGGTCTTGCCCGCGCCGTTGGGGCCGAGGAGCGCGACCACCTCGCCGGGTTCGGCGGTCAGATCGAGGTCGAGGTCGAAGTTCTCGCGCTCGACCCGCATTCGAGCGTGCAGGGTCATACCGGTCCTCGAATCCAGCGCTCGCGCAACGAGACCAGTACGCCCACCGAGACGAACAGCAGCACCAGGCTCAGCACGATCGCCGCGTCCGGATCGGTCTCCAGGGCGAGGTAGACCGCCAGCGGCATGGTCGTGGTGGTGCCGGGGAAGTTTCCGGCGAAGGTGATGGTGGCGCCGAACTCACCGAGCGCGCGGGCCCAGCACAACACCCCGCCCGCGATCACGCCGGGCAGCACCGACGGCAGGGTGACCCGGCGGAAGGTGTACCAGGGCGAGGCGCCCAGGGTCGCGGCCGCCTCCTCGACGCGTGAATCCGCCGCCCGCAGCGCGCCTTCCACCGAGATGATCAGGAAGGGCATGGCCACGAAGGCCTCGGCGACGATCACCCCGGGCGTGGTGAAGGGCAGCGCCACCCCGAACCAGTCGTACAGGTACTGCCCGATCAGGCCCCGCCGCCCGAACACCAGCAGCAGCGCGACACCGCCCACCACCGGCGGCAGCACGAGGGGCACCGTGACCAGCGCGCGGATGAGCCCGCTGCCCGGTACCCGGGCGCGGGCGAGCAGCCACGCCAGCGGGATGCCGAGTACGAGGCAGATCACCGTCGCCGCGCTGGCGCAGATCAGCGAGAGCCGCAGGGCCTGGCCGACTTCCGAGCTGAACAACCGTTCGGGCAGCGTCGCCCACGGCGCGCGCACCAGCAGACCGAGCAGCGGCACGGCCAGGAACATCAGCGCCAGCAGGGCGGGCAGCACCAGGACGACAGGTCGTCGTCCCGCGGCCGCCCGCCTGCGAGTGGCGGAACGGGTCACCGCGAACCCGTCGCGATGTCACACGCTCGCGTCCCGGTCTGCGCACGAATCACGGCGTATCGAATCCCGCGTCCGCGAAGACCTTCTTGGCCTGGTCGGACTTGACGAAGTCGACGAACGCGGCGGCCGCGGCGGCATTGGGGGCCTTGGCCAGCGCGGCGATCGGGTAGGTGTTGACCGCCTTGGCCGACTCGGGGAAGTCGATGCCCTCGACCTTGTTCCCGGCGGCCTGCACATCCGTGCGGTACACCAGCGCCGCGTCGACCTCGTCGAGGGTGACCTTGGTGAGCACCGCCTTCACGTCCTGCTCGCGGGTATCGGGCTGCGGGGTGATGCCGGCGATCTCGAAGACCTTCTTGGCGGCGGCGCCGCACGGCACCTGCTCGGCGCACAGCGCGATGCGCGGTTCGGCCTTCCCGAAGTCGGCCAGACCGGTGATCTTGCCCGGATTGCCGTCCGGCACCGCGATTTCCAGGCGGTTGCTCACGAACGTGGCGGGCTGCCCGGTGACCTCACCGGCGTCGACGACCTGCTGCATGTTCGCGGGCGCGGCGGAGGCGAAGACATCGGCGGGCGCGCCCTGCTTGATCTGCTCGGCGAGCGCGGAGCTGGCGGCGAAGCTGTAGACGACCTTCGTGCCCGGATGCGCGGCCTCGAACTGCTTGCCCAGCTCGGTGAACGTGCCGGTCAGCGACGCGGCCGCGAACACCGTGACGGTGCCGGACACCTGATCCGAGCTCTGCTCGGAGCTGTCCGAGCCACATCCGGCGACGGCCGCGGTGACCGCGAGCACGGCGGCGACGGCGCCGAGTGTGCGAAATGCCTTCATCCTCATCAACTTTCTGGTATTTCGACCACGACATGGGTCGATTTGATCGAGGCCACGGCGATGCTGCCGACCTCGAGACCGAGTTCATCGACCGATTCCCGGCTCACCAGCGAGACCAGCCGGAAGGGTCCGGCCTGCATCTCCACCTGCGCCATGACGGTGTCCTTGACGATGCGGGTCACGATGCCGCGCATGCGATTTCGCGCCGACGCCGCGACGGTCGCGCCCAGCGCGGTCGCCTCGGCGTTCGTGGCGCGCAGCACCTCGGCCAGGTCCGCGCCGCGCACGCCCTTGCGGCCGTTCTCCAGCTTCACCTCGGGCAGCCGGCCCTGGTCGATCCAGCGCCGCACGGTGTCATCGCTGACCCCGAGCAGTGCCGCAGCCTCACTGATCCGCAAATTCGTCACAGGAGGAATGATATTGCCGCGTGTGCGGCTCGCAAATCCAACTCATCGCGGAATCGGCACGATTTCCACGAGCGCGCCGCGTCCGGTCCCGGCCGGGAGCAGGGCCAGGGCCTGGGCGCCGAGCAGATCGGCCAGGTGCGGGGTGCGCACCGCGCCGTGCGTGCGCCACACGCCGCCGTCGACCTGTCGCGCGGGCACGACGCGGGTCGGGCCGTCCGCGGGGGCGGCCGCGTCCGCTATCCGGCCCCACAGCGGCGGATCCGGGCGCCGTCCGGTGAGCACGTTCGCCAGCACCCTCCCGGTCACCAGCAGGGTGGTCACCGCGGCGAGCGGGTTGCCGGGCAGGGCCAGCAGGGTGCGGCCGTCGGGTAGGCGGGCCACGATCTGGGATCCGCCGGGCCGCACGCGCACCCCGTCGATCAGGATTCGCGCGCCGAGGTCGGCGAGCACCGCGCGCAACCGGTCCGCCGCGCCGCGCCCGGTGCCGCCGACCGAGACGACCAGTTCGGCATCGGTGTCGAGCGCGAACCAGGCGCGTAGGAGTTCCCGGTCGTCCGGCACCGGCCAGACCCGCCGGCACTCGATGTCGCAGCCGCGCAGATAGTGCGGCAGCACCGCGCCCAGCGCGTCGCGCACCTGCCCGGGCGCCAGCGCGCCGGCGGCGCGGATTTCGTCGCCGGTGATGAGCACGTCGGCGCGCAGCGGACCCCGGACCGCCGCGATCGGCGCCTCGGCGCTCAGTGCGACCGATATCAGCGCGGCGTCGACCCGGGCGCCCGCGGGCGCGAGTTCGGCTCCGGCGGACCAGTATTCGCCCCGGGTGCGGAGGTCGTTGCGGCGCGGGGCGTCCGGCAGCGCGAGCAGCGACCAGCGGCGCCCGGTGCGTTCGATGTGCACGTGCTCGCGGCGCAGCACCGCGGTTGTCCCGCCGGGCACCGGCGCGCCGTTCGAGATCCGGATGGCCTCACCCTCGGCGAGCGTGGCAGCCGCGGGCGGCCCGGCCACCTGGTTGCCCAGCAGCAGAGACCAGCGGGGCCCGCCGCCGCCGACGGCGAAGCCGTCCATCGCGGCGGTGTCGGCCGCGGGCGACTGGGCCCCGGTGACGAACGGTTCGGCCAGGGTCGCGCCGAGCGCGTCGACCACCGGCGCCGAGCGCGCGGGAATCGGTTCGAGCACATCGCGCAGGCGGGAATCGAGGTCCCGGACCGCCACCCCGCCGTCCAGCACTTCCAGGGATCGACTCCGCACCCCCGCACCCGCCCTTCCGCAGCGGCCGTTTCCACGACGAAACCGGCTCCGGGGTCAGATCCTCATCTGCGGAGATTTCGAGTCATTTTCTACGCAGTTGCATGTTCATTGCTGGTTACTCACCCGGGCGAGCGGCCGGCTGTGCGGCGGATTCCCCGGCCGCGCTCAGCTGGTCGAGCAGATCGTCGAGGCTGTCGAATTCGATGGCGTCGTCATCGTCCCGGGGATCGACCACGAGGTCCTGCAGCGCGAACTCCGCATCGAGCTGCACTCGAATCCAGCTGTCGGGGAACTGTTTCGGGGCCGCGAAGGACAGCAGGAAGGCATCGTGGAAGACGACGGTGGAGCGCAGCGTCAGATCCGCGCGCAGGTCGGTCTCCTCCTCGACGGGCTGATCGCCGACGGCCTCCTCGATCTCGAGCGCGATCTCGTCGCACAGGCGCGCCCACTGACCCGCCGGCAGGCCGACCAGCCGTTCGATACCGGACAGCAGCGCCTCGGCGTCCAGGTCGTCGCGATCATCGAGTTCGGGATCGACGTTGACGGTGACCACCAGCCCCAGGGCGGGCACCCGCGCGGTGCCGAAGATGATCCCGGCGCCCGATTCCGGCGCGGTCAGCAGTCCACGGCGCGAGATCTCCTCGCCCAGCCGATCGATCGGGTCCATCGAGTCTCGCCTCTCCCGTGGTGACAGTGGCCCCACCGTACCGAGACCGGCCCGGAACGTGCACCTGGCGACCGCGCACCCAGGCTCCGGGATCCTCGCGTCGACCGGGTCGGGCGGCGATGACATCGGCGCGGTCGCCGAGATCCCGGCACGCGGGTGCGATCGGACCCTGCGGCCGCGACATCGAGCGCAGGGCGGCGATGATCCAGCAAACCGCAAACACGGTTACATTCGACCGATACACCCTCATACGCGGACAAATGGGCGCACGATCCCCGCGAACTCGCCTACCCTGGTGACATGGACGCGCCCGAGCTGCCCACCGAACTGGTCGAGCTGATCGGCCGGTTCGACCTCGCCTTCCTGGTGAGCATCGGCGAGACCGGACCGCACACCACGCCGCTGGAACCGGCGCTGACCGGGGGCCGGTTCCGAATCCTCGCGCCGGGTCCGGCGACCTGCCGCAATATCGCCGCCAATCCGGCCGTGACGCTGCTGTGGCCGCCGCCGCGCCCGGACACCCACGCGCTCATCGTCGACGGGCACGCGGTGCTGGAAGACGGTGCGCTCGAGGTGTTCCCGAGTCGCGCCGTCCTGCACCACGTCTACAGTCCGGGCGCCGCGGAGCAGCGCTGTTCGGGCTGCCGCCGCTTCAACCTCGCACCGCCACATCGACTGAGCGAGGCAGCGCACCGGATCGGCTGAACCGCAGCAGCTTTCGGTAATGCTCCGGATCCGCTCGCGAAGTCCGGACACGCTCGATCGAGCCGCGCGCGACGCGATCGGAATCACGCACGACCCGGCAGATCCCCCGTATCCCTCAGATCGGGCGATCGCCGAGGATGGCGGCGCGTTCCATGACGCGGCGGTTCGGGAAGTAGTCGTTCACCGCGTAGTGCTGGGTGGCGCGGTTGTCCCAGAAGGCGATCGAGCCCGCGGCCCAATGGAATCGGACCTGGTACTCGGGAATCCGGGCCTGCTGGAACAGCTGCCGCAGCAGATCTTCGCCGTCGGCGGGGTCGAGGCCGACGATGTGGGTGGTGAAGACCGCGTTCACGAACAGGGTCTTGCGCCCGGTCCGAGGGTGCGTGCGAACCACCGGATGGGCGACCGGCGGGAACTCGGCCTGCCGGCGCGCGAGGTCCTCCGGCGACAGGAACTGCCCGAACGGCAGGGTGAAGTCGTGGATCGCCTCGAGACCGTCGATCCGCGCCTGCAGCTCGGCGGGCAGATTGTCGTACGCGGCGGCCATATCCGCGAACAGCGTGTCGCCCCCGGCCTGCGGCACCTCGAGCGCGCGCAGCACCGAACCGAGCGCGGGTCGCTCACGCCAGGTGACATCGGTGTGCCAGGCATTCTCGACGCCCGGGTTCTCCGCGTCCTTGGCGAATCGCACGATCTCGGGCACCTCGCCCTGCGGCAGGAAGGGGTGCACCTCGAGTTCGCCCCACAGCCGCGCGAAGTCGCGATGCTGGGTACCGGTGAGGTGCTGGTCGCGGAAGAACAGGACCTTCCATTCCAGCAGCGCGCGATCGAGTTCGGCGAACAACTCCGGGCCGATGGGCTCGCGCAGATCGATACCGGAGATCTCGGCGCCGATCAGCGCGGTCTGCGGCACGAGGGTGAACAGTTCGTAGGGCGCGCTCTCCGCGCCGCCGGGCAGGCGATGCAGGGTGCGCGGTCCGGCGGCCAGCGAACGGCCGGTCAGCATGTCGCCCAGGGTGGCGTAGGCAGCGGTCATGACGATCCTTGTTTCGTTGGGACACTGGGGCCTGGCGGCGCCCACGGGGCGGTGAGAATGGCGGTGGCGGCGTCGGCGAGCACCTCGAGACCGAGCCCGGCCAGATGATCCGGCGGATCCGGTTCCTGCAACCGGCGTTCGCGATCGGCGAGCGCGGTGACCACGAGCATGGCGACCAGGCGCATGCGCTCGCCGAAGACCGCGGCGGGCACCGCGTCCAACCGGCGCGCCAGCCCGTCGACCACGAGCCGGACGCTCTCGGCCTCGGGGCCGCGCAGGGTGTTGCCGACCGCCTCGAACGGTGGGCGCCACAGGGTTTCGGCGATGAATCGCAGATACCAGCTCGGCTCACCGTCGAGTTCGGGTGCGTGCAGGGTCGCCGCCAGCGGGTCGATCAGCGCGCGCACCAGTTCGGCGACCGAGCCCGTGTCACCGAGCTCGGCCAGCCGGGCCAGCCGCTGCGCGTTCACCGTGGTCATCCGCCACACGTAGACGGCCTCGACCAGCGCCTGTTTGCTGCCGTAGTGGTAGGCCACCGCCGAGGTGTTGCGCTGTCCGGCCGCGACGGCGATCTGCCGCAGCGACACCGACTCGATGCCGAACTCGGCGAACAACCGCTCCGCCGCGGCCAGGATCTGTTCCTTCGCCGCCATGTACGCAATTTAACGCACGTGCGTTAAACACGATCGGGATTAACTCGAGCCGATCCTTATTCGACGCGGGACCCCCTTCGCCCCTACTCCTCCCGGTCCGAGCCCGAGCGCCGGAAGGCGCGACCGACGGTGCGCCACAACGAGCCTCGCCGCGTGGGTTCCGGATCCGCGACCGCGCGCCGCGGCTCCGGCGGCTGCGCGTCGCGCCGGACGAACGCCGGCCGGATGTGCGGATCCGGTGCGTCGTAATACCGGTGGAAGGTGGGCGTGAGGCTGGCCGAGAGCGGCGGATTGATCCAGCTCCAGTCCGTCGGGCAGCTGCGCCCCGCCGCCTCCTCCCGATTGACGTGATCGAGGAACTGCCGCGCCACGGTGTGATGATCGACCAGATGCACGCGAGATCGCTTGTAGCTGTGCAGAATCGCGCGACTGAGCTCGATCAGCGCCCGGTCCCGCCACAGCGTGCGATCGCTGCTCAGGTCCAGGCCCATCCGGTCGGCGATGGTGGGCAGCATGTCGTAGCGGTCGGTGTCGCCGAGGTTGCGCCCGATCTCGGAGGAGACGTACCAGCCGTTGAACGGCGCGCAGGTGTAGCTGAGCCCGCCGATCTCCAGATCCATGTTCGAGACCGCCGGTACCGCATGCCATTTCAGGTCGAGATCGCCGAACCAGGCGAAATCCGGATGCCGCAGCGGCACCTCCAGCACCAGATCCGGCGGGACGTCGAAGCACCGCGTCGTGCCGTCGGGTTCCTGGATCAGCAGGGGCAGCACGTCGAAGCGCCCGCCCGCGCCGTGCCAGCCGTGCTCGCGGGCGAGGTCGGTCAGCTCCACATTGGCCGGATCGCCGAGAATATCTCCGCCCGTTCGGTATCCGGCATATCGAATGAGCTGGGAATTCACGATTCGGAACCCGCGCCCCTGCGCGTCCGCGGGTGGCGCGACGGTAATGATCGAACGCACCGCTCCCCTATTGGTGGCCAGGCGCAGATGCTCCCAGCAGGCCTCGGCGATCTCGGCGGCGGTGGTGGCCGTGCGCGCGTCGCGCAATTCCAGCGCCCGCCAGTGTTTGCGGCCGACGCATCGATCATGATTGCGCCACGCCAATTTCGTCCCCACGCTCAATTCTTCGAGCGTGTGGCGATAGGTGCCCGTTTTGCGCAGTCGCCGGACCACGGTGGCGCCGCGGCCGGGTGGCAGATGCGCCAATTCGGGCAGCGCGAAGTACTCCTCGCATTCGGCCACGCGGTCCGGAATCGAGACCGAGCGGTGTGCCAGCATCGGGTGCGCCGACGAGTTGCGGTGCGGACAAACGAGATCGGCCGCGGCGACGAGCTCGGGCTGCGCAGCCACGGTGTTGATCGACATTGAACCGGTGCCTCCATGGGTTGTGCCGGTGATCACCGGGTTCGCCCGGCAATCCGCTTCACATCCCCCCTCCCGCGAACCAATATCGCACGATCACGCCTGAGATTTGCCCGGAATGACCAAGAAGAACCGGAGTTACGGTCGGCAAATCACCAGCGACACAGCCGATGTGTCGTCGGCGATACAGAAAAGATCAACTGCATCCTCGAGACCCCGGTGTCGCACAGACACGGGAAAGCCCAGCGTGTCCTGTTCAACACTCCGCGTATGTGACTCGAGTTCTGCGTGGCGAAACTCGGCGCGCCGCGCCCGGAATGGGGCGCTCGGTGTGATCGGATGTGCCGCGACCTGTTCGTGCGTTGTCACCGTGGGGAGCGTTGAAGATGAATATCGCTGATGTTGTCGCCGAGCGTGTACACGAGACGCGAGCGGTGTTGGCGAATTTGAGCGGCTACTACGAAGCGCTGGTCGATCTGGAAGCCGACGTCGAACCGAACGCGGAATTGCGCTACGAATGTGCACGATTCCTCTCGGTCGCCCGGAAGCTCGACGACGCTCGCACGTACCGGAGACTGGCCGCGCAGGCCGATCCGGTCGGACCGGTCATGAGTTTGGTGCGCGAACTGCTGTCCGAGTGCGGTGCGAGCATCGATCCCCCGGCGATCGGGGCCGCGCTGGAGATCAACGGCTGGGAGCCGCCCGCCGGGCTGCCGGACCGGCTGGAACTGATCGAGGCGGCGTGCGCGCGCCTGGCCGAGCAGCCGAACAGCCCGGTACGCCGCACGCACACCGGCGAATACGTCTACAACCGCGTGGGCACGCCACTGCCCGAGCGCCCGGCGGAACGGGTGAAGGTGTCGGTGTCGGTCTAGCCGGTTCCGCTCAGTCGGCGGTGTTCGACTGCCGCCGAAGCCGATCGGCCAGCCACAGCAGTACCCCGTAGCCGAAGGCCGCGTCCGCGTTGGACACCAGCGCGGACGACGGGAAGATGATGGGGTGCCGCAGGCCCGCCTCGGCCAGCTCGCGTATCCGGGCCAGCACCTCGGCCGGGGTGCCCACGACGAGCCAGTCGCGCAGTACCTCGTCCGGCACCTCGGCGATGGCGTCCTGGATCTCGGTGCGGGTGAGCCGGTGCGGCATCAGGTCGATCAGGCCCCGATAGTCCTCTCCGAACGGGTGTTTCGCGCCGTACCGCGACCACACCGCGGGCGGCGCGAACAACCCGAGGTAGCGCACGGCGGGTGCGGCCAGCACGCGGCGCACCCCCGCCGGCGTGCGCGCGGTGACGACGCTGATCAACTGGGACGGCACGATCGCGTCGGGATCACGCCCCGCGGCCCGGGCGGCCGCCCGCACCACGTTCCAGCGCCGCTCGTATTCGTCCGGGGCCGCGGTCTCCCAGGGATACCAGCCGTCGGCGTAGCGACCGGTCAGCTCCAGCATGCGCGGACCGTGCGCGCCGATCCAGATCTGCGGCATGCGCCCCGGCGGCGCCGTCAAATCCATTGGCGCGCTGTCGAGCCGGTAGTACTTGCCCGCGAAGTCGATGGGCTCGGTCGCGCTCAGCGCGGTGCGCAGCAGCCCCAGCGCCTCCTCCAGCCGATCGACGGGCCGGTTCCAGGTGAATCCGTACGGATCGAGGTTCTCGTGCTCGCCGGAGCCGATACCCAGAATGGGCGGGGCCTTGGTCATGTGCGCGAGGGTCAGGAAGGTCTGGGCGAGCAGCACCGGATGCCTGCGGTGCGGGTCGGTGACGCCGACGCCCAACTGCACCCGCCCCGCGCTCGGGGCGAGATGCGCCAGCAGCGGCGCGAAATCGAACTGCTCGTCCGGGCTGGCCGCGCCCTTGGCCTGCGCGGTGAAGTCCGCGTCCCAGATCGCGCGGGGGAACACGCCGATCAGATGATCCGGCGCCAGAATCGAATCCAGCCGGCCGAGCCGGGCCATACGGGTGACGAAGCGGGCAGCGGCCAGGGGCGGATTGACCCCCACCATGGTGCCCACCGAGAACGACGTGGAGTTACGTGAGTCCGGCACGGTGGTCTCCTCCCGGCCGATCAACCCGGATCGGTCCAGCACCGATTATCCCGACGGGCCCCGGTCACGTCCGGTGAACGCGAGCATTGCCCGCGCCGAGCCCCTCGGGATACGCGGTGGCCGAAAACTCCGGCCGGTCAATCCATCCCGTGCCCCACGGGTGAATCGGGTCCGTCGGGATGCATCACTTCATCCCACCACGACGCCAGCGGACTCGGTTCGGGCCAGCAGACGTCTTCACGCCCACTCGCATTCTGGCCTTGATTGTTCGTCGGACGAGGAATCTTCGTTTTCCCGCTCACGCTGAGACAACTCCTGCGTTTATGCCCGCCGGACTCGCTGGGCGGGCGGTATGGGCAACTAAGCATTGCCCGATTTGTCGCGGTTGAAACAATTTTCGGCGCCACGGTGGATTCCGTGACCTGACCGATAGGCTATCACCGCACGTCCACCGTGTATCTGGCCGCGAGCGCCCGGAGTCGCTACTCTGCGGCGGTGAACACCGCAGAGTTCGTCGAGCGCGGCACCTCGATCATGGATCGGCTGACCACCACGCAGACCCCGCCGCCCTGGCAACTGGTGATCGGAACCGGCGTGCTCGCCCTGGTCCTGGTGGCGTTCCGCCCGAGCTGGCGGCTGCTGCGCAACGTGGTGACCCTCGCGCACGAGGCGGGGCACGCGTTCACCGCGCTGCTCACCGGGCGCCGGCTCGACAGTATCCGGTTGCATTCGGACACTTCCGGTCTCACCGTCTCGAGCGGGAAGCCGTACGGGTTCGGGATGATCCTGACCTCGGCCGCCGGCTATCCGGCCCCGGCGCTGGTCGGCCTGGCCTACGCCGGACTGCTCGGTGCCCATCGCATCACCCTCATGCTGTGGCTGACGATCGCGCTGCTGGTGGTGCTGCTGATCAAGGTGCGCAACGTGTTCGGCGTCCTCACCGTGCTGGTGATCGGCGGCATTCTGTTCGTGGTCTCCTGGTTCGGCACCGATCTGGCGCAGGCCGCGCTGGCCTACCTGGCCGCCTGGTTCCTGCTGCTGGCGGCCGTGCGGCCGGTGCTCGAGCTGCAGCGCAATCGCAAGCACGAGCCCAATTCCGACGCCGACCAATTGGCGCGCCTGACCCGTGTTCCCGGCATCATCTGGGTACTGCTGTTCGGCGCGATCGCGGTGTGTTCGCTGATCCTGGGCGCCCGGCTGCTGCTCGCCGACGCGCGCGGGGTGTGTGTGCCGCCGCTCACGCACAGCACCTGCGCGGCGTCAACCGCTCGGTGAGCATTCTCCCACCCGCGATCGGGAACCGTACGAGTGCAAGAATTCTCGAGAACGACGGCTAACATTCGCGGTGCACCGTCCGGGTGATCGCCGAACGCGGATCGCCGGGCGTTCGATCGTGATCGCAGGAGGGTTTGGGATGGACAGACCGGCGTGGGCCCCGGAGGGCGTGGACATGGCGCAGGCGAGCCCGGCTCGCATGTACGACGCGCTGCTCGGCGGCTCCCATAATTTCGAGATCGACCGCCGCGCAGCGGAAATGGGCAAGCAGCTGGTTCCGGATCTGCCCCGCGTCGCGCTCAGCAATCGCGCCTTCCTGCGCCGCGCCGTGCGCTATCTGATGGACCAGGGCGTGCGCCAGTTCCTCGACATCGGTTCCGGCATCCCGACCGCGGGCAACGTGCACGAGGTGGCCCAGCAGATCGATCCGTCCTGCCGCGTGCTGTACGCCGACATCGATCCGGTGGCGGTCGCGCACGCGCGGGCCATTCTCGACGGCAACGACCGGGCCATGGCGATCGAGGCCGACCTGCGCAAGCCCGCCGACGTGCTGGCCGCGGCGCGCGCGAGCGGACTCATCGACTTCGAGCAGCCGGTGGGCGTGCTGCTGATCGCGGTGCTGCACCTGCTCGGCGACGACGATCACCCGGCCGAGGTGGTAGCCGCCCTGCACGCCGCGGTTCCGGCGGGCAGCCACGTGGCCATCTCGCATCTGACCTCGGCCACCCGCCCGGAGGACGCGGCCAAGCTGGGCGCCGACGCGGCGGGACAGAAGGTCGGTATTCATTTCCGGTCCCGCGAGGCGATCACCGAATTGTTCGGCCCGTGGACTCCGGTGGAACCGGGTGTGGTGGAGTTGCCGGAGTGGCGGCCCGAATCCGAGCGTGACCTACACGAAACCCCGGGCCGCTCACTCGGTTTGGCGGGCGTCGGCCGCAAGGACTGAGCGCGGGTACGACTTCGGGCAAGGGGGTTTCCGGTGGGAGCACACGAGCTGGCGGTGCGCTGGGCGGGTGCGCTGGACGGCGCGGTCGCGCCGACGCTCACCCGGGCGCAGGTGGAAGACCTGCTCGACCCCTACGCCGCCGGCCTGATCGAGGCCGTGCGCGGCACCGGCGATCCGAAGGTCGCCCAGCGCGCGGCCGCGGCCCTGGTGGCCGCGAACTACCGCGATCCGCTCGCGGTGCAGCGCTCGGTGCTGGTGCTGTGCGGGGATCTGGTCGACCACGCGTGCGCGAATCCGCGCTGCCCCGACATCGATTCGGTGCGCGAACGCGCCATCGAGGCGGCGGCGGGCTTCGCCGCGGAGTTCAGCGCGGGCCTGCGCACCGCGGCGCTGGCCGAACAGGAGGCCACCATCACCGCGGCGTTCACCGCCGCCCGGGAGGCCGAGGCGCGCAGGCAGCTGTCCGAGGCGCGCTTCCAGGCCATCTTCGCGGGCGCCTCGGTGGGCATCGGCACCATCGACATCGACACCGGCCGCGTCCTGGACGTGAACAACGCCATGGCCGAAACCCTGGGCGTACCCGCGGAATCCATGCCCGGGCGCTCGGTCGCGGACATCCTGGGCCCGGCCAACATCGGCGCGGCCTTCGAGCGCTTCCAGCAGCTGCTGACCGGGGAGGTCGACAGTTTCCGCATGGAAACCGTGCACAACCGCGCGGACGGCGCGACGTGCGTGGTGGACCTGTCGATGTCGGTGGTGCGCGACAGCGCGGGCGCGCCGCGCTTTCTGGTCGGGGTCACCGTCGATGTCACCGAGCGCAAGCAGCTCGCCGACCAGCTCTGGTACGACGCGCACCACGATTCGCTGACCGGCCTGCCCAATCGGCTGCTGTTCTTCGACCGGCTGACCGCGGCCGACGGGCAGGTCGGGGTCTGCTATCTGGATCTGGACGGGTTCAAGGAGATCAACGACCGGCGCGGGCACACCGCCGGGGACCGGGTGCTGTGCGATGTCGCCGAACGGCTGCGCGCGGCGTTGCCCGGCAACGCGGTCGCCGCCCGGCTCGGCGGGGACGAGTTCATCGTGCTGGTCGAAGAGTGCACGGGCCGTGCCGAATTGGCGGACGTCTCCGCACGCATCCTGGCGGCGCTGCGGGATCCGTTCGACGTGGCGGGGCTGTCGGTGACGGTGGGCGCGAGCATCGGCACCGCCCTGGTGGACACCCACTCCACCGCCATCGACGAACTCATGCACGCCGTGGATACCGCCATGTACCGGGACAAGGCGACCCGGCAGGGGCGGTAGCACCTCAGATCACGTACGGCACCAGGGCCTTGCGCTCGGCCGGGTAGTCGGCGAACTTCTCGCGGTACCAGGCGTGGGTGGCGAACGCACGCGGGACGAGATTGCCGAAGGTGATGAGGAAGATGATCACGCCGGGCAGCGCCCAGGTGAGAATGGCGAAGCCCGCCCACGCCAGCAGTTCACCGAGATAGGTGGGGCTGGTGACGAACTTGAAGCCCAGGCCGTAGGGCACCTTGTACTCGGTGGCGCCGGGGTTGTTCTTGTCGCGCAGGTTGCGCACGATGCTCTCTGAGCTCACCAGCAGCGCGAATCCGCCCAGATAGATGATCAATCCGATGATGAAGCGCGGGTCGGTCAGCCACTCGCTGCCGTACTGCCCCAGGTAGTCGTGGCTGAACAGCGCGCCGTTGAGGTAGCCGTGCAGCGAGGTCACCAGCATGCCCATGGCGAGCACCGAGACGTTGAAACTGCTGGTCTTGCCGGGCACCTGGCGAATGGAGAGGGGGAAGAACCAGCCGCGATTGCCGTAGTGCAGAATCCAGATGGCCGCCAGCACCAGGGCAGTCGGCTCGAAACGGTTCGGACCGCTGAGGTACGCCACCGCGAAGACCACCGTCGCCGGAATCTCCATCAACCACCACCCGAGTTTCGGGTTCAGGTTGAAACCGAGGCTCGTGGTGGCGAAGCGGCCGTACGGGCTCTGCGCGAACAGTCCGCCCACCAGCACGAACACGGTGAAGCCGATCGCGATGGTGAGGACGGTGTCGTAAACGGTGTTGCCGGTATACCAATTCATTCGTGGTCCTTCGTCGAAAAACTAGAACACGTTCTATCACGGTGGCCGCTGTTCCGATACCCGTAGCCGGCGGGTGGCCCCGGAGCGCCCGGTAGGTTGGCGGGGACCCGCAGGGAGGCGTAGATGGGTGCAGAGGGATGGGATGTACTTCTGAAATGGATGCCGTTCTTCCTGGAGGAGGATGACGAGGAGACCGAGGGCGGCGGGCTGGAGTGGAATCCCCGCTTCATCCAGGTCCGCGACGAGACCACCGGGCGGCACGTGCATTTCGCGCAGCAGGGGTCCGACATCGAGGTCGTGATCGCGGTGCCGGTGGACACCGCCGACGCCGAACACCTGCTGGCGACCGTGCGCGCCCAGCCCGACGGACTGTGGGCGCCGTGCCCGCTGGCCCTGGAATCGGATGCGACAGCACCGGATCCGCACCAGCGCGCGGTACAGCGGGTGCGCCGCGAACCGCGCCTGGCGCGGGAGTGGAGTACGGGCTGGCGGCGCGGGGCGAGCCTGGATCAGCGCCGGCGGACCGCCGATTCGGTGGTCACGGTGCTGCGCGAGGGCCTGGACATGGAGCCCGGCGGCCTGCGATTCGCCGCCTGGAGCCTCGACTCACCGGACACCGTCGGCGATTACGGGCTCGTGGCCGATCGCCCCAGCGAGCGGGGCGCGCCCGCGCTGTGCACCGACTGGGACGATTTCGAGGCCAGGCTGTCCTGGGCGCTGACCACCCTGCCGTGGGACGGGGTCATCAACGTCAGCACCCCGCATCCGGGTCCGGATCCGTGCTTCGTGCAGTTCCTGCACGGCCGCCAGCTGTTCAACGAGGCCAGCGGCTGGGATGTGGCGGGGCTGGGCGCCGACGAATTCGACAGGCGCATGCGGGATCTGGGCTGGAGTTTCGCCCCGCACAGCGTGCCGGGCGGCGCGGCCCTCATCTGGGAGGGCCCGGCCGCGCGGACCGGGTACAACCCGAGCCTGCGCGGCGCGCCGCTGCGCACGGTGACCACCTTCCAGGAGGTGTTCGCGGTGCGCCATCCGCAGGACCTGGTGTTCCGGGCATTCCGCAACGGGCGCCGGCGGGACCCCGAACTCCGTTATCTGGACGTGGAATTGGGGGTGCCACGCGACGTGCGCTGAGGCGGCCGGATTCTCACAGCCGTTGCAGGCGGATGGGCAGCCCGTCAGCGGGTTTGGGACCGGTTCCGGCCACCAGGGGTACCCGATAGTCGGCGGGGACGCTCCAGCGGTAGTTCAGCAGCATCTGATGCAGCACCGCCTTGACCGTCATCCCGCCGAAGTACCGGCCGATGCACTTGTGCGCGCCCCCGCCGAACGGCGGCCAGGCGAAGCGATGCGATTTGTCCTCGGCCCGAGCGGGATCGAACCGCTCGGGATCGAAGACGTCCGGGTCCTTCCAGTACTCCTCGGAGCGCATCATCACGTAGGGCCCGATCATGACCAGGGTGCCGCGCGGGATGTAGTAGCCCTGGATGTCGGTGTCGGCGATGGCTTCTCGCACCTGCTGCCCCACCGGCGCGTACATGCGCAGCGCCTCCCGGAAGGCCAGTTCCATGGCGGGCAGGCGATCCAGGTCGCCGTATTCGAGCGCCGGTTTGCCCAGCGCCAGCGATTCCGCGCGCAGACGCTCCTGCCATTCGGGATTGCGCGCGAGTTCGTACACCAGCATCGCGATGGCGATGGTGCTGGTGTCGTGCGCGGCCATCATCGTGAAGATCATGTGATCGACGATGTCGGCGTCGGTGAAGGATTCGCCGTCCTCGGTGACCGCGTGGCAGAGCACGCTGAACAGATCCTCGCCGTCCCCGGCGCGCTTGACCGGCAGCTCGCGGCGGAAGTACTCCTCGAGCACCCGCCGTCCGCGCAGGCCGCGGTGCCAGACCCCGCCGGGCACGTTGGTGCGGATGACGGCGGTGCCGCCGACCACCGCGTCCTCGAAGGCCCGGATCAGCCGGCTGCCCTCGGCGCCGAGCTCGGCCCCGGCGAAAACCACCGTGGCCTGTTCCAGCAGCAATTGCTTGACCCGGTCGTACAGCGGGAAATCCGGTGCCGGACGCCAGCTCTCGACGCCGCGGGTGATGCGCGGGGTGCTCAGGTCCAGATAGCCGATGAGGCGGGGCCTGGTGAAGGCCTGCTGCAGGATCCGGCGGTGGTAGCGGTGATCGTCGAAGTCGCGCAGCAGCAGCCCGCCCCGGAAGAAGGGGCCGATGAGGAACTCCCAGCCGCGCTGGGCCGAGAAGGCGTGTTTGCGATCGAGCAGGAACTCCTCCACGCCCGCCGGGCTGTGCAGCCCGACGATCGGGCGGCCGAACGCGCCCATCCAGTGCACCGGTCCGTAGCGGCGCATGGTCTTGCGGGAGTAGCCGAGCGGATCGGCGAGCTGGCTCAGTACGTGGCCGACGCCCGGCGGACCGAAGTCACCCATGATCGGAGCGAGTCCACTGCCCGGCGGCGGGTCCGCCAGGGCGCGCGTGCGGGCCGGGTACCGCTGCAAAACCCCGGCGACATGACACTGAATTCGGTGATTCAGCACGGCTTTTCGAGGCGCCATGGATGCACGGTATCGGAAACATTTGTTTCCGTAAACGGTCGTTTCCCGACTTGTGTGCGAAGCTTGCGGAGTGACGCGCGCTTTCCAGGGGACCTACCGCGGAACCAGCACCGATGAGCGCCGCGAGCAGCGCAGGCGGCGGCTACTCGACGCCGCGCTGGAAATCGTGGGGACGCAAGGGCTTTCGGCGCTGACCGTGCGCGGGCTGTGCGAACAGGCCAAGGTCGGGCCGCGCTTCTTCTACGAATCCTTCCCGGATCTGGACACCCTGGCCGGCGCCCTGCTGTTCGAAGTGCAGCAGGAGGCCCTCGACAGGGCCATTGACACCATGCACGCGACGCCCGGATCACCCGAGGACAAGATCCGCGCCGGGGTGGCCACCCTCATCATCGCCGTCACCGACGATCCGCGCCGGGCCAACATCGCCTTCGCGCAGGCGCACGGCAGCGAACGGCTGACCCGGCTGCGCTTCGAGGGCATGCGCCGGGTGGCCACCGCCATCATGGGGCAGGCGCGGGTCATCCTCGACATCCCCGAGGGCGAGGACACCGCGCTCATCGCGCTCACCCAGCTCATCACCGGCGGCGCGGCCGAACTGATCCTGGTGTGGCTGGACGGCGGGCTGAAGGTCGAGCGGCCGGTGCTGATCCAGATCGTCGCGGACTACGTGGTGACGGTGGTCGATCAGCTGCCCGCCATGGTGGACAAACTGCGCTAGCGCCCCGCGGCGACGATCTCCTCCACCACGATCCTGGCGGTCTCCGCGCAGGCGGTGGTGCCGCCGTGCGCGTACTCCTTCACCGCGTCGCCCACGTTCCAGAGATTGGGGATCGGGGTGGTGTGCGGCAGATCGTAGCCGGGCACCGTGCGCTGCGGCGGCCAGTCGTCGCGGCTGACCGTGATCGACAGGATGCGGGCCGCGTCGAATCCGGGCAGCTGCCGGCGCAGGTCCTGCAGGACCAGCGCGGTCTCGGCGTCGGCGTCGAAGTCGCCGATGGACGGTTTGGGCACGCCGGTGCCGACGTACAGGTGCCAGCCGTCGGGCGCCAGCTCGGGGCAGGTGACGGTGAGGTCGGCGACGTAGCACAGCCGCCGGGTGCCCGCGAAGCTCAGCAGCCCGGGCGCGTCCACCAGGGCCTCGCGGCTCGCGAAGTTCACCGTGATCATCGCGGCGGGCAGGTCGCCCTGCAGGACGGTGCCGATGTAGCCGGCCGGAAAGCGTTCCGGGCCAACCAGATCGAGGGTCGCGGCGGGACCGATGTCGCTGACCGCCACCCCGCAGGTCACCTCCACCGGTTGCCCCGCGCGCACGATGGTGGCCCCGGTGACGCGGCCGTCGGCGACCTCGACGCGGCGCACCTCGCTGTCCAGCCAGATCTCGCCGCCGTTGCGTTCCACCACCTCGGCCAGCGCGGTCCAGAGCCCCAGGGTGCCCTCGGGGCAGAAACCGAAGCGCCGGAACACCGATTCGGTGGCGAAGTAGGTGAGAAAGACGCGGGCGGGCAGCTCCTCGGCCGCGACCGCGAAGGCCGAACCGCACAGCGTGCGGAAGATCCCCTGCACCACGTCGTTCCTGGTGTGCCTGCGCACCCACTCCGCGGTGGACAGTTCCCGCTCGGGCAGCCCGCCCGCCGGCGGGGGCGAAGCGTCCCGCAGCAGCGCCGCGCCCTGGCGGATCAGCTGCGCGAACAGCAGGGCCCAGCCGCCGGTGGTGATGTCTACCGTGCGCTCGCCGATGCGGTACAGCAGCGGCGGATCCGCCGGGCGCACTTCGAATTTCGCGCCGACATCGGCGAAGGTCTGTTCGGTGACACCGCCCAGTTCGACCGCGATGGCGCCGGTATTGACCTTGAATCCATCGATGTCAACGGTCGAGGCCCGGCCGCCGAGCCGATCCAGGCGTTCGGCGACCAAGGTTCTGTAGCCCAGGTGCGAGAGCCGGGCGGCGACGCACAGACCGCCCGCCCCGGCACCGACAACCAGTGCGTCCCAATCATTCCCGCTCATGGCGAGCTCCTGACAACATGCCCGGCCCACGGGTTCGCCGCGGGGCCGCGCGTCGGCCGTATCGGTGATGCGACTCCAATTCTCCCGCACCGCATCGATACTCGGGCCGTGTGCGACGAAGCCCGGATCGGCGACACCGATCGCCCGGGCCGCGCCGGACCCCGCCGACGGCGCGGCGCACCCCCGCCCCGCGGCCGCCGGGCGAAGGCCGGACCCGCCCTGATTCGCACTCATAGTCCAGGACGCGGTCGTGTGTGCCGCGCCACGCTCGTCATAGAACTGGACAGTCGATACGTTGGGGGTGTGACGCCGCACCTGCATCAGCTCTACCCCGAACTCGCGGACACGCTGCCGCACATCGCGCTGGGATCCGGGCCGACCCCCGTCCGGCAACTGTCCGCGATCGACTCCTGCGGCGCGGATCTGTGGGTCAAGGACGACGGGGAGTTCGGCAACGGCGGCTGGGGCGGCAACAAGGTCCGCAAACTCGAATGGCTCCTGCCCGAGGCGCGGCGGCGCGGGCGCGACACGATCGTCACCGTGGGCGCGCTCGGCACGAACTGGGGCCTCGCGACGGCGCTGTACGGCCGGGAGTACGGGCTGAAAACCGTTCTCGCGCTGATAGATCAGCCGGTGGACGAGCATGTGCGGGCCCAGCTGGACCGGCTGCGCGCCTCGGGGGCGGAACTGCATTTCACCCGGAGCAAGGCGCGCACCATCGCGAGCGCGCCGTTCCTGCTCGCCCGCAATTTCACCGGGTGGCGCCCGCCCTACTTCCTGCCCGCGGGCGGCTCCTCGCCCGTGGGCGCGCTCGGCTACGTCGAGGCGGCGCTCGAGCTCGCGGCGCAGATTCGGGACGGGGAGCTGCCCGAGCCGACGCATATCGTGGCCGCGGTCGGGTCCGGCGGTACGGTCGCCGGGCTCGCGCTCGGGTTGCGCCTGGCGGGTTTGCCGACCCGGGTGGTCGGCGTGGTCGTCAACGACTCGCTGCGACTGGATCAGGGCACGCTGGGCAGGCTGGCCGAGAAGTCGGCGCGGTTGCTGCGCGATCGGGGCGCACGACTGCCCGCCGATGTCTCCTGCACCGGCGCCATGGAGATCGTCACCGAGTGGCTCGGCCCGGGATACGGGGAGGTGACCCCGGAAGCCGCTACCGCACAGACACTGTCGGCGACGCTGGAGCAGCTGACGCTGGAACCGGTGTACACCGCCAAAGCCATGGCGGCCGTGCTGGACATGAACGCGCACGGGCACTTCGGCACGGGGCCGGTGGTGTACCTCAATACGAACGGGCCGCGCTGAGCCGATCGGGTCAGGGGCGCAGCTCGAGCCGGCGGACCATGGCCACCAGGGCGGCCCGCTGGTTCTCCGGCCGGTCCACGTCCGAGCCCAGGATCATTCGAACCACCTGCGGGGCGGCGAACCACCACGCGGCCAGGGCCGCGACCGCGTAGAGCAGGTACCCCGCGGGCACGTCGTCGGGGAGGGTGCCCGCGCGCTGGGCGGCGGCCAGCGCCCGGACCTTCTCGGCGTAGTGCGAGGCGCGCGCGGATTCGGCGGGGAGCGCACCGGCGTGTGACTGCAGGCCCTCCCAGTAGAGCAGGCGCAGGAACTGCGGGTGGGTGTGGTGGAAGTCGAAGACGTGGCCCGCGTACTCGGCCAGGTCACCGGCGGCGTCGGGGTGCAGCGGGCTGGCCGCCGCGAGTTGGGCGAGCTGATCGGTGAGCACGGCGTCGAACAGGCCCTGTTTGTCGCCGAAGTACTGGTAGATGCGCTCCTTGTTGATCCCGGCGCGGGTGGCGATGGCCGCGACGCGCGCGCCGTCCGGGCCGCGTTCGGCGAACTCGTGCACGGCGGCCTCGAGCAGCAGTCGTCTGGTCCTGTCGGTATCCCACGCCATGCGCCCATCCAACCATTTCCAACCGTGCGGTTGTAATTCGGCCCGCCGCTGTGGCAAACTCCAACCGCACGGTTGCAGTTTCAGTCGAGGAGGTGGCATCGTGCCCGAATTGCGTTCACGGACGGTCACGCACGGTCGGAATATGGCGGGGGCCCGCGCGCTCATGCGGGCTAGCGGGGTGCCGTCGGCGGATATCGGCCGCAAGCCGGTCATCGCGGTCGCCAACAGCTTCACCGAATTCGTGCCCGGGCACACGCACCTGCAGCCCGTCGGCCGGATCGTCTCCGAGGCCGTGCGCGCGGCCGGCGGTATCGCGCGCGAGTTCAACACCATCGCGGTCGACGACGGAATCGCCATGGGGCACAGCGGAATGCTGTATTCGCTGCCCTCGCGCGATCTCATCGCCGATTCGATCGAGTACATGGTGAACGCGCACTGCGCGGACGCGCTGGTGTGTATCTCCAACTGCGACAAGATCACTCCCGGCATGCTGATGGCGGCCCTGCGCCTGAACATCCCGACGGTGTTCGTCTCCGGCGGTCCGATGGAGGGCGGCACCGCGGTGCTCGTCGACGGCACCGTGCGCGGGCGGCTGGATCTGGTGGACACCATGGCCGCGGCCGTGTCCCCCGAGGTCTCCGACGCCGACATGGCGCTGATCGAGGAGAACGCCTGTCCCACCTGCGGTTCCTGCGCGGGCATGTTCACCGCGAACTCGATGAACTGCCTCACCGAGGCGCTCGGCCTGGCGCTGCCGGGCAACGGAACCGTGCTGGCCACCCACACCGCCCGCCGGGCGCTCTACGAGGCGGCCGGGCACACCGTGGTGGAGCTGACCAGGCGCTACTACGAGCAGGACGACGAGCGGGTGCTGCCGCGTAACATCGCCTCGCACAGGGCATTCGACAACGCGATGACGCTGGATCTGGCCATGGGCGGTTCGACCAACACGGTGCTGCACCTGCTGGCCGCCGCGCAGGAGGCGGGGCTGGACTACACGCTCACCGATATCGAGAAGATGTCGCCGCAGGTGCCGTGCCTGTGCAAGGTCGCGCCCAACGGGCACTACCTGATGGAGGACGTGCATCGCGCCGGCGGGATCCCGGCGCTGCTGGGCGAACTGGATCGCGGCGGGCTGCTGCACCGCGATGTCCATGCGGTGCACGCGGATTCGCTGCCGGAGTGGCTGCGCGACTGGGACGTGCGGGGCGGCTCCCCGACCGCCGCGGCCACCGAGCTGTTCCACGCCGCGCCCGGCGGAAAGCGTTCGGCCACCGCGTTCTCCCAGTCCGAGCGCTGGCACGACCTCGATACCGACGCGGCCGCGGGCTGCATTCGCGATCGCGCGCACGCCTACTCCCGCGACGGCGGCCTGGCGGTGCTGCGCGGCAACCTCGCCCCCGACGGCGCGATCCTGAAGTCCGCCGGCGTCGCCGACCACATGCACACCTTCACCGGGCCGGCCCTGGTCGTGGAATCCCAGGAAGCGGCGGTCGAGGCCATCCTCACCGGCCGCGTGCACCCCGGTGACGTCCTGGTCATCCGCTACGAGGGACCGCGCGGTGGTCCCGGCATGCAGGAAATGCTGTACCCCACCACGTATCTCAAGGCCCGCGGCCTGTCCGGCACCTGCGCCCTGGTCACCGACGGCCGGTTCTCCGGCGGCTCCTCGGGTCTGTCGGTCGGCCACATCTCCCCCGAGGCCGCCTCCGGTGGACCCCTCGCCCTGGTCCGCGACGGCGACTCGATCACGATCGACATCCCGACCCGTTCGCTGACCGTCCACGTCGAGGACAGCGAACTCGATTCCCGCCGAACCGCGCTGGAGTCGGCCACGGGCTACCGGCCCCGCGATCGCGACCGGGAGGTGTCCCTGGCGCTGCGCACCTACGCGCTGCTGACCACCTCCGCGGACAAGGGCGCGGTGCGGGACGCGACGAAACTGCCGGGCTGAGCGGGTTCCCGCGGCACGCTTCGGCGACATCCGCTGTGCGCCCGCGGCACCGGCTCGGCCGATCGGGTGACCGGCGCCCCCACCGGAATGGTCGTCGCACATCCGTCCGCACAGGTGTCGCGGCCATCGGCGCGGAGACCTACTCTCTACGGATGGTGAGACCGACGAGAGTGAGCCGCCGCCGGGCACTGGTGCTGGGGGCGGCCGGGGCGGCGGCGACCGTCGCGGCGGGCGCGGCCCACGCGGATCCGGCGGCGGCCGATCGCCGCTACCCCGGCTACGACGCCGAGGACCGGGCAAAGCCGTTCGCGCACTTCATGTCCGAACGCACCGCACCGGCACAGTCCGCGGTGACGGCGGCATACGAGTCCGGACCCGTTGCGGCCGAGCTGATTCCGGACCTCGCGGCGCTACCCGCCGATCTCGCTCCCGGCGGCTACTCCGCCGTCGAGACGGGCTACGGCCACACCGGCGCGGGTGCGGTGTGGGTGGCGGTCCGCACCGAGATGCCGAGGGTCACCGCCGCCATGTGGGATTGGTGGTTCGGCTGGCATTCCACCGATTCGGCCCGCTACAAGCTCTGGCATCCCGACGCGCACATGTACTCCGAGATCGCCACCGACACTCGCGGCCGGACGCTGCCGGACCGGGCGCGGTACGTCGGCAACATCTCGTACGTCGACGAGTACATCGGTTCCAAGCTGCAGCAGCTCGCCATCGCCTTCCACGATCCGGCGGCCCGCGGCTTCACCGTGCCCGAGGACCACACCGTGATCTGCGCCCGGGTGGGCAGCAGCGTGCTCCCCGTCGATCTGGGCTGGCTCGCCCACCAGGTCCGCCCGATTCCCGGCGGCAGCGAGATGCGCAGCCGCTTCTACCTGAAGGAGTACGGAATCCACGCTCCCGCACCGGAACACACCGTGCGCGCGATCCAGCGCGGGGCCGCCGCGGATCCGGCGGACCTGTTCCCGGATCTGACCATGGCCCGGGACCTGCTGCTGCACTGCGGCCAGGAGATGAACCACCTGGCAGGGTTCCTGCCCGAACTCTACGAGCGGTTCCGCGACACGCCCTGACGGTTCGTCATCGCGCGAACCGCACCACCGTGCGCTGGGTACCGAGGTCGACGACCCCGTCCGGGGTGGCGGCCGTCAGCTCCATCACGTCGCCCTCGCGCAGGAACTTCGGGTTGGCGGCCTGGCGCCGGAAGAAGCTCTTCCACTTGAGGTGCGCGGGCAACAGCGCGCCGAGCAGTTCGATCGGCTTGGGCGGGGCCACCAGCGCGGTTCCCGCGGGTGTCCCGGTCAGCAGCACGTCGCCGGGGTCCAGGGGCTGAAATCTGTTGAGCTCGCGCAGGGCTCGCAGCGGCGGGTAGATGATGTCACCGCGCACCGTGGCGTCCTGCCGGACGACGCCGTTGACGCGCAGGGTCAGGCGCAGGTCCTCGAAGCGCGCCGGCTCGCCGGCGTCGAGCAGCACCAGCCGCGGGCCGAGCGGGGTGAAGGTGGGATAGGACTTTCCCTCGTAGAACTGGGTTTTGGGAAGCTGTATGTCGCGGGCGGAGATGTCGTTGGCGAGGACGAGACCGGCGACGTAGGTACCGAGATCGCCGTCGCGCAGCTCGGTACCTACCGGAAGGGCAGCGCCCATGACCAGGCCGATCTCGATCTCGTAGTCCAGGAGCGTGACGTGTGCGGGGCGCACGACCTCGGCACGGGGACCGGCGATGGAGTGCGAGGACTTGCGGAAGAACGTCAGCGGCACCCGGGCCGGGTCCATTCCGGAATCACGTACGTGTGACACGTAATTGGTCATCTGCGCGACCACCCGGCAGGGCGCGGTCACCGGTGAGAGCAGCGCGAGATCGGCCGTGCGCACACCCGCCGCGGGGTCGGCCCGGTGGGCGGCATCGACGGCGGCGCGGTCGGCGAGCAGTTCGGCCGTGGTGGTCGCGGTGGTGTCGACGGGATACGCCGTCTCCCCGTCGGGAGCGCAGACCCACCAGCCGTCGGCGGTGCGGAGTACGGAAGTCGTCATGTGGAAGCCACTTTCAGCAGACCGCGCAGGCGGTGGAGATCGAATTCGTTGTGGGTGTCACGCAGTGCGGGCACGATCGAGAACAGTTCGCGCACGGCGGCGCGGCTCGGGCGCAGCCCGAGGAAGTCCGGGGTGGCGGGATCGCCCCACTGGTTGAGTCCGGAGGCGGTCATGGGCGCCCAGCCCGGGTCGAGGGTGTGGTCGAACAGATCGCCGTCGGTGAAGTGCTCTACCAGCAAGCCGTCGGGATCACGCCAGTAGTCGAAGATCTGGCTGCCCTGAATGTGCCGCCCGATCCCCCACGACCGGTCGTGCCCGCGCCGGCGCAGGTACTCCCCGCCCGCGGCCAGGGCGTCCAGATCGGCGACCTGAAATGCCGAGTGCACGTAGCGATTCGCCGGGCCCAGCGTCAGCGCGAGGGTGTGATGATCGGCGGGCTCGGGACCGCGATCACAGCGGATGAAGCTCATGACGGGGCCGCGGGCTCGCTGACCGGGATAGAACAGGAAGTCGCTGACGATCAGGCCGAGGTGCTCGAGATACCAGTCGAGTGTGCGGCGGTAGCGGGTGGTCTGGACGACGACATGACCGAGTCGTTCCACGCGCGCGGGTTCGACGGGCGGTCGCTGTGTGGCGTTCACGCGGGTGAGCGCACCCGCCATGTTGTAGTCGTGCCGGCCCTGACGCGGCTGTGCCGGGTACTCGACGGTGTCACCGACCAGCCGGACACGCAGGCCGCCGGGGTCGGTCAGGGTCACCGACCGGCCGCCGAGGACCTCGGGGAGTTCGGTGACGGTCGTTCCGGTCCACGCGGCCAGCCGGCGCAGGTCCGCGGTGTCGGCCGCGCGAAAAGCCATGCCGCGGAACGCCGATCGGCCTCCGCGCCGGACGATCACGCACGGCGGGCCCGCGAGGGCGCCGCGCAGATGCAGCTCGACGGCCGTATGCAGGGTGGGGGTGAAGCCGAAGTCGGCGGCGAACGCGGCGGTCCGGGCGAGATCGGGTTTCTCGAACTCCAGCCACGCGAGATCGGCCGCCTTGATGACCGGGTCACGGTGCCGCCCCGGGTGTTCGCCGGGCAGTGCGCCCTGTTCGGCGTGCAGCCCGCGGTGGGCGCTGGCCCCGGTATCGGGTGGGTGCGTCATGAAACTCCTTGTTTCCGAGCGTTTCCCGGGGCACGGGCTCAGATGATGGGGGTGATGTGCTCGTCGATACCCAGCAGCGCCTTGCCGTAGGTCTCCAGGGACACCTGCGGGAGAACTACGGCGTGGCGGGCGGCGACGTTCGAATCACGCCAGATGCGCTGCAGGCTATTGACTTCGGCGAAACTGCCGGCGCCGTTGGCGTCGAGCAGGGTGTTGAGCGCCGCGTTGACGGCGCGCAGCGCGACGGCGGCGTCACCGCGAATCCGGGCGCGGGCCGCGACATCGGGGTAGACGCCCAGATCGGCGTAGTGCGCCACATCGTCGGCGGCGCGGTAGACGTGCAGGTGCGCGGTGTCGATCGCGAGCGCCGCCTCGGCGACGAGCAGCTGGAAGGCCACCGAATCGCGGTTGCGCGCGAAGGTCGTATAGGCCGGGGCCTTGGTCGCGCCCTTGGTCAGCACCAGGTTCAGGGCCGCGCGGGCCAGGCCGAGCTGCGGGCCGACGAGCACCATGACCAGCATCGGGCCCAGCGCGCTGCGATAGAACGAGTCGTCCGGGTGATCGGAGAGATAGTCGCCGTCGATCGCCGGGAGCATCGACATGTAGCGGTGTTCGGGGACGAAAATGTCTTCCGCGACAATGGTATTGCTGCCCGAGGCACGCATGCCGGCCACGTACCAGGTGTCCTCGACGCGGAAGTCCGCGCGCGGGATGGTGATCATGCCCTGATCGAGAACGCCGTCGTTCTCGTCGAGCAGCAACACCCCGCCCGCCGTCCAGTCGGCGTGCAGGCTGGCCGACGAGTAGGCCCACGACCCGCTCACCCGATAGCCGCCCGGCACCCGGCGGGCGCTCCCACCGGGCGCGAGGACACCGGCCAGGATCGCATCGGGTCCCGAGGCCCACACCTCCTGCTGGGCCGCAGGGGTGTGCAGGCTCGTCGCCCAGGCGTTGACGTTGGACAGCGATGTCACCCACGCCGCGCCGCCGTCGGCCTCGGCGACGGCGGCCGAGATGTCCAGCATGTCGCGCAGGCTGGTCTGCAATCCGCCGAAGGCCGCGGGGACGGCGATGCGGAAGACGCCGGCGTCCCTGAGCGCGTCGATGGTTTCCGGCGAGACCCGGCGGGCCGCCTCGGATTCGGCGGCATTGCGCTCGATGAGCGGGGCCAGGTCGCGGACTCTCGCCAGGACCGCGGCGGCATCGGTCGGCGTAGCGGTGGTTGTCATCGCAATTCCTTCGTACGGATTCGGCTCGCGACGGGAGTCGTTCGGACCGTCCGGCCGGGTGACCCTCGCGATAGCGACGAAGGTAGTGATTGGCTGACTTCATGTCAATGACTTAGAATCAGTTGAGATCGGCGCAGGCGGGCAGCATGATCGGACAGCGACACAACACTTCGAAGGGTGCGAATTTGCCGAGCGAGAAGAGAGCGACCGTGCGCGCCGCACAGGCGGCCGAGACCAGACGCCGGCTGACCGACGTCGCCATCGGCATGTTCTCCGCGACCCACTACGACGAGGTCGCGGTCGCCGACATCGCCAAGGCGGCCGGGGTCGCGCACGGGCTGCTGTTCCATCACTTCGGGAACAAGCGCGGCATCTACCTGGCCGCCATGCACGAGGCCGCGACGCAGCTCAATGCCGCGTTCATCGTCGATCCGACCCTCACACCGGACGCGCAGCTGCGGCAGGCGTTCGCCGCGCACCTGCGATATCTCTCGGCCAATCGCGGGCTGGCGCTGCGGCTCGTACTGGGCGGCCGGGGCGCGGATCCCGAAGCCTGGGAGGTGTTCGAGCGGGCGCGTATGGAGGCGCTCTTCGGCGTCGCGAGCGTGCTCGGCCTGGATCGCACGAATCCGGCGCTGTTGATGACGGGCCGGGCCGCCATCGCCGCCATCGACTCGGCGACGGCCTACTGGCTGGAGAACGGCGAGCCGTTCCCCGTCGAGACGATGGTCGAAAGTCTCATGTCCATGGCGGTTTTCGCGCTCGACGGCGCGAAGGCGCTCGACCCGGCGCTGGACGTCGCCGACGCGATCGGCACCCTGCGCGGCACGGTCGCGACGTCGGGTTCCTGATCGGCCGGGCGGCATCCCCACCGCCCGGCCGATCGTTCACCCTCGGGGGCTAGGCGTCCGACGGTGCGGTCGCGGGCTTCGAACCGGGCTTCTTCACCGCGCCTTTCATCGCGAGACCCTTGGGTGCGACCGGCGGCTCGACCGTGGCCGGAGTCGCCGGCGCCGCAGCGGTTTCCGCCCTGGCACCCGGGGCCTTCGCGGCACCCTTCATCGCCAGGCCCTTGCCGGGGGTCTTCGCCGGACCCTTCATGGCCAGACCCTTGACGGGGTCGGCCGGAGGCGACGACACGTCGGGAGCCGTTGCCGCGGTATCCGTTCGGGCAGCGACCTTGGCACCCGGAGCCTTCGCGGGGCCCTTCATGGCCAGGCCCTTACCGCCCGGGGCCTTCAGACCGCCCTTCATACCCAGACCCTTCGCCGGGGCCGGGGCAGGAGGCTTCGGCGCATCGGGCGTGGGGTGCGCGGCGGGCTCGGGCTCCACGACCGGTTCGGGCTTCGAAACCGGTTCGGGTTCTTCGACCTTCGGGACCTGGATGACCTTCAGGTTCTCGGTCATCACGGCCGCGTCGATCCGGTCGATCGACTGCAGCATCAACTGCGCGACATCGACGACCTCGACACCCTGACCGACCTCGCCACCATCCTTACGCGCGGTGACACCATCGGTCAGCATCACCCGGCAGAACGGGCAACCGGTCGCGATCATCGACGGCTCGTTACCACCGTTCAACGCATCCAGAGCCTCGTCGACACGGTCGACGTTGATGCGCTTGCCGAGCTGCTCTTCCATCCACATCCGCGCACCACCGGCGCCACAGCACATCGAACGCTCACCATGGCGCGGCATCTCCAACAGCTTCGAACCCGACGCCTCCATCAACTCACGCGGGGCGTCGTAGATCTTGTTGTGCCGGCCCAGATAGCACGGGTCGTGGTAGGTGACGTTCTGCGCGACCGGGGACACCGGGATCAGTTTCTTGGCCCGCACCAGACGATTCAGCAACTGCGTGTGATGCACCACCTCGTAGGTGCCACCCACCTGCGGGTACTCGTTGTTCAACGCGTTGAAGCAATGCGCGCAGGTCACGACGATCTTCTTCTTCGCCTGCTCCACACCCTCGAACAACGAGTTCAACACCTCGATGTTCTGCATCGCCAACTGCTGGAACAAGAACTCGTTACCCGCACGACGCGCCGAGTCGCCGGTGCAGGTCTCCTCCTGACCCAACACCATGAACTTCACACCCGCCGTGGCCAGCAACTCGGCCACGGCCTTGGTGGTCTTCTTCGCCCGATCCTCGTACGCGCCCGCGCAACCCACCCAGAACAGGTACTCGTACCCGTCGAAGCTGTCGGCGTCCTTGCCGTAGACCGGGATCTCGAAATCGACCTCGTTGATCCAGTTCAACCGGTCCTTGGCGTTCTGACCCCACGGGTTGCCCTTGTTCTCCAGGTTCTTGAACAACCCCGCGAGCTCGGACGGGAACTCCGACTCGATCAGCACCTGATACCGGCGCATGTCGATGATGTGATCGACGTGCTCGATATCGACCGGGCACTGCTCCACACACGCACCACACGTCGTGCACGACCACAACACCTCGGGATCGATGATGCCGTTGACATCCTCGTGCCCGACCAGCGGACGCTCCGCCTCCGCCCGCGCCTCGGCGGACAACGTGTCCGTGTCCCCGCCCGCGAGCAGATACGGCGCCTTGGCATACGCGTGATCGCGCAACGACATGATCAAAAGCTTGGGCGACAACGGCTTTCCGGTGTTCCACGCCGGGCACTGGCTCTGGCACCGGCCGCACTCGGTGCAGGTGGTGAAGTCCAGCAACCCCTTCCAGGTGAAGTCCTCGATCTTCCCGGCCCCGAACGCGTCGGTGTCGGGGTCGGCGGTCTCCATGTCCAGCACCCTGCCGCCGGAGATCATGGGCTTGGCCGCGCCGAGCGCGACACCACCGTCGGCCTCCCGCTTGAAATAGATGTTCACGAACGCCGAGAGCCGGTGCCAGGCCACGCCCCAGGTGAGCTTGCGGCCGATCAGGTACAGGAACGCCGCTCCGGCAAGCATTTTCACGAAGGCGGCCGCGGAGATGAACAGCGGGCTCGCGGGCAGCACCTTCGCGACTTGCATGGTGAACAGATCACTGGCCGCGTGCCCGCCGCCGTAGGTCGCGATCTTGCCGCCCTTCACCAGCAGATCGCTGATCCCGTGCACGACCACGATCGTCTCGATGGCATAGGCCGCGACGAAATTCGACCCGCCGAACCGCGAGAGCCGCTCGGGCCGGCGCGGATGATTGCGCTGCCGGATCACGATGAGCACGACGATCCCGAGGATGGTCGTCACCGCGAGTATCTCCGCGAGCAGGTGATACCAGCGGCTGTCCCCGACCAGCGGCCAGTGGAACTCCGGATCGAAAGTCTGCCCGTAGGACTCGAAATAGAACACCATGCCGAGCAGGAACCCGACCATCACCAGCCAGTGCGCCCACCCGACCGTGCGGAACCTGTTCATTCGCGTGTGCGCGACGACCTCGATCGCGAGCGTCCGCAGCCGGGGCACGATCGGCCGCAGCCGCGAGAAGTCCGGCTGCCCCGCCCGCATGATGCGGACCATGCGCCCCAGCCCGAGCGCGAGCGAACCCCAGCTGAGCGCGGTGATGATCGCCCCGACAATGCCCAACGTGATCGTCGCCGAACTCACGATGCCAACCCCCGGTTTCGAGCACGACCGGCGGGCAACAGAATATGTTACCCGTCAGTAACTTTCGTATCTGTCGCCAAGTTATCACCGATTCCGCCGGCGCGGAAGCCCCGCCGGACCGTGGCCGGAAACACGTTGGCAACCGCCAGTTCCACTGCGAGAGTGCGTACTTGGCGGTTGCCGGGAGTGTGCGGTGCGGTCAGTCGGCCGCGGCGGCCACGACGAAACTCGCCGTGGTGGTCGTGCTGCCGCCGATGTTGAGGGTGGCGATGGTGCTCGCGCCCGGGATCTGATGCGGGCCGGCCTGGCCGGTCACCTGCCTCGTGGCGTCCAGGAGCATGCGAATGCCGGTGGCGCCCACGGGATGACCGATGCCGATGAGTCCGCCGCCGGGATTGACCGGGGTCGCGCCGTCGAGGGTGATGGCCCCGGAATCGACCGCCTTCCAGCTTTCCCCGGGCGCGGTCAGCCCCAGGTGGTCGATGGCCACATACTCGGACATGGTGAAACAGTCGTGGACCTCGAAGCCGTCCACCGCCGCGATGTCGGGGAGGCCCGCGCGCCCGAGGGCGTCCAGGACCGCCCGCCGGACGTGGGGGAAGACGTAGGGGTCGCCGGCCGCGGCGGCCAGCTTCTGATCGAGGGGCAGTCCGACGGTGCGATGACCCCACCCGGTGATGACCGCGCGGGGCCGGGCGCGAAACTCGGCGCGCGCGTTCAGGAATCGGTCGGAGACCAGGATCAGCGCGGCGCCGCCGTCGGTCATCTGACTGCAGTCCTGACGGCGCAGGACGCCCGCGACCGGCGGGTTGGCGGTGTCGTCGGCGGTGAAACTCTCGGGGGTGTAGGTCCAGTCACGGGTTTGGGCCAGGGGGTTGGCCCGGGCAGCGGCGATGTTCAGTTCGGCGATCGCGCGCAGGTAACCGGCGTCCAGGCCGTAGCGGCGGTCGTACTCGTCGGCGATCGCGGCGAACATGCTGGGCCACACCAGATCCGTGTCGACGGCCTCGTGTCCGGCCCAGGCCGCCGCACCCATGTGACGGGCCGCGGTGTCCCCCGGAACGGTCTTCTCCAGCTCCGCCCCGAGCACCAGGGCGCAGTCGTAGCGGCCGGACTCCAGATCGGACATGGCGGCCAGCACCGCCATGCTGCCCGAGGCGCAGGCGGCCTCGTGCCGGGTGGCCGGCGTCCCCCAGAACTCCGGCCAGACGGTGGCGGGCATGCCGCCGAGGTGGCCCTGACCGGTGAAGAGTTGCCCGAAGGCGTTGCCCACGTGGATGACCCCGATATCGGCCGGGTCGATCCGGGTGGCCTCCAGGGTGTGTTCGAGAACGGTGCTGACGAGGGCGTCGAAACCCAGACCGGCGCGCTGCCAGTTGACCGCGAAATCGGTCTGGGCGCCGCCGAGGATGTGCACGGACACGTGGTGCTCCTGAATAATGTTGTGCGAGATCAGAGTTGGGCGCGCAGGTCACGGCGCAGCAGTTTGCCGACCGGATTGCGCGGCAGTGACTCGACGACCTCGAGTCGTTCGGGGAGTTTGAAGGAGGCGACCTCGAGCGCGCGCAGATGCGCGACCAGGCTCTCCAGCGTCGGTGTGGTTCCCGGACTGGGAACCACGAAGGCACAGCACTTCTCGCCGAGCACCTCGTCCGGATAGCCGACGATCGCGATATCGGCGACGGCCGGATGGTCGGCGAGCAGGCCCTCGATTTCGGCGGGCGCGATGTTCATGCCGCCGCGAATGATGATCTCCTTCACCCGATCCACGAAACGCAGGTAGCGCCCGCCGTCGCCGCACAGTTCGAAGACATCCCCGCTGCACAGGTAGCCCTCGTCGTCGAACGGTTCCGCACTCGCGGTACCCGGTAGATACCCCGCGAAAACGGCCGGGCCGCGCATCCGCAGCTCCCCGCGCCCGCCGATCTCGGTGACCCGCGCGCCGGTGGTGACGTCGACCAGCTTGACCGCCGTGCTCGCGGCCAGCCGGGTGGACCAGCGCACGCCGGGCGCGGCGTAGTGCGGCAGATGCTGGGCGCGCACGGTGGGATCCGGGATGTCGGCGGGCGCACCGAGCAGGCTCACGCCCTCGTTCGAGCCGAAGAAGTTGAGCACGTGGATGTTCAGCTGTTCCTGCCAGCCGCGCACCACCGGGGGCGGGAGCGGTGCACCACCGGAACCGACGGTGCGCAGCGAGGACAGATCCGCCCGGGCGCGCAGCTCGTCGTTCCGCAGGAGCATGGTCAGCAGCGCGGGCGGCATGCTGGTGTGGGTCACGCGGTGTTCGGCGATCTGCCGGAAGAACACGGGCAGGTCGAGCGGATGATGCTGCACCAGGTGCCCGCCCGCGAGCAGCCACGGCAGGAACGCGGCGGCGAATCCCGCCATGTTCACCATGGGAAAGGGGTTGAGCACCACCGAATCCGGGGTGATGCCCAGCCCGTCCTGGACACCGCGCGCCACCGCCAGCCAGTCGCCGTGACAGCGCGGGATGCCCTTGGGCGCGGCTTCGGTGCCGCTGGTCCAGCAGATGGTGACGCGGTCGTTGACGGTCGGCTGCAGCCCGGATTCGTAGTCGCGCGCGCGATCCCGGGCATCGGGCGCGGCGGGGTCACCGACCGCGATCGCCGCTTCGGGCACCCCGGGTCCGAAGACGAAGACGGTGCGGTCCGGTCCGGCGACCGCGAGGGCCTCGGCGCCCAGGTCGCGCCCGGCGAGCGCGCCGGAGGTCACCAGGGCGTCCGCGTCGGTGGCGGTGAGGATTCCGGTGATCTCGTGCCGCCGGTAGGAAGCGGGCATGGGTGTCGCGACCGCGCCCAGCCGCCACAGCGCCAGATACGTGGCGGTCAGCGCGATCGTGTTGGGCAGCAGGACCGCCACCGTATCGCCCTGGCGCACACCGCCGGCGAAGAGCACCGCGGCGATATCGACGACGTGATCGTCCAACGCTCGCCAGGTCAGGGTGCGCGGGGCCGCGCCGGTGAGGTCGGCCAGATTCGCCGGGTCGGTGACGGCCGGGTCCCCGGGCGTCTCGGCGACCCGGCGGCGGAACACCTCCGGGATGGTCTCGGGCTCCCACCAGCCCCGGTCAAGATAGTCGCGCACCGTGTCCTCGGGGTGACAGGTGAGCACCGGATGCCGGGTGCGGCCCGCGCGACGGGCGGCGGAAGTCGGTGCGGAGGTGGGTGATTCAGCCATGAGATCCCCTGACGGGTCGTACCGGGTGGAGTTGGATCGGGTCGTGCGGTTCAGGTCGTGCGCTGCAGCACGATCGCCGAACCCAGGCCGAGCGCGGCCGGAATGGTGACCAGCGCGAATTCCCCGTCGCACCGGCGCAAGGTGTCCAGCGCCTGGGCGATGAGGATGCCGCCGGTCGCGCCGAGCGGATGCCCGACCGCGAGCGCGCCGCCGGAGGGGTTGACCCGCTCGGGATCCAGGCCCAGCGCACGGATCAGCAGCAGCGGTGTGACGGCGAAGGATTCGTTGACCTCGATCACGTCGAGATCCGCGGCCGTGATCCCGGCGCGGCTCAGTGCCAGCCGGGAGGCGCTCACTGTCGCGGTCAGCAACGGTGAGCGTTCGGCGGTCTGGGCGGTACCGGCGATGCGCGCCCGTGGTGTGCGGCCCAGGATCGCGGCGGCCGCGTGACCGCCGAGCAGGATCGCCGAGGCCCCGTCCGCCAATTGCGGTGCGGTGGCCAGGGTGTGCAGTCCGGCGGCGGGACGCGGTGCGCCCGGCAGCCGCCGTGCGACCCGCTCCCAGGAGTCGTCCGCACCGAACAGCGTGGGCAGGGCGGCGAAGGTCTCGAGCGCGGCGTCCGCCCGCGCGCCCTCGTCGGCGTCGAGCAGTACGGAACTGCCCTTGCGCGCGGGGATCACCGAGTCCGAAACCACTGCGGCAGCGGCCTTTCGATGCGACTCGACGGCGAACGCGTCCAGCTCCGCCCGGGTGATGCCGTGTGCGGCGGCGGTCAGATCCGCCGAGACCCCGATGGTGACGAAGCCGGTGCGTTCCCCCAGGTCGTTGTCGAGCGCGATGGCGGGCCGATCCGAGAGCATCGGGGTCCGCGACATGGATTCCACGCCACCGGCCACGACGATCTCCGCGTAGCCCGCCGCGACCCGCGCCGCTCCGCTCTCCACCGCGTCGAGCCCGGAGCAGCACAGCCGCGAAACCACCGCGCCGGGAACGCCGTCCGGCCACCCCGCCCACAGCGCGGCCGCGCGCGCGATGTCGGCGCCCTGTTCCCCCACCGGCGTGCCGACCCCGGCGATGATGTCCCGCACCGCATCCGGCGGGCACGACCGGTTCGCCAGTGCCCGCAGCAGTTGCCCGAACAGTTCCCAGGCGGGCAACTCACCGAGCGTCCCACCGGATTTCCGCACGCGCCCGCGCGGGAGTCGCACCGCGTCGTAGACGAACGCCTCACCCACGGTCGAACCCCGCGATCGTCTCCAGCGTCCGGTGGCCGGCCGGGTCCTCGGCGGAGGTCACCGGCACGATGACCACCTCGTCGGCCCCGGCGGCCCGGTAGTCCTTGAGGCGGGCCCGGACCTCGTCCGGGCTCCCCAGCATGCCGACCGCGGCGGGCAGCGCGTCCGGTACCGCCGCGAGCACGTCGCGCGGATGCGCACCGCCGCGGGCGAGCGCCACGACGTCGCCGAAACCGGCCTCCGCGAACATCTCCCCGTATCCCGGGGCCCGCAGGTACCCGACCACCCCGCGCCGCAACGTCTCACGCATCGCGTCGGTGGGGTTCACGCCCGCTGTCACCCATACCGCGATCGGCGGCGCGGGACGACCTGCCGCGGCGGCGAATTCCCGCACCGCGGCCACGCACCGGGCCACCTGGGCGGGTGTCACCAGATTCAGGACCACCCGATCGGCCACCCGCGCCGCGACGGACAACGCACGCTCCCCGAACGCCGCCACGACCACTTCCCCTCGTAACGAGGGGGATCCGCCACCCGGATCCGCGCCACCGGACTCCCCTGATGCCGCGGCCGGCCCATTGCCACCGGGCGGGATCGAATCGGTCCGGGCCGGCATGGACACCGCCGGAAGGAGTTCCGCGTTCTCAGGGCGCGATGTCGGCGCGCCGTCCACCTCTTCGACGTCGCGAGTCGCGGGTCGCGGTGCGGGTAGCCGCAGATGGAAGCCGTGCACTCGTTCCCGGGCGCCCTCGAAATGGACCTTGTCCCCGGCGAGCAGGTCCCGGACGACGTGGGCGGATTCCTCGAGATGTGCTGCGGTGGCGGTCCTTTCGCGGCCGTGCCAGGCGGTGACCACGGTCGGACTCGAGGTGCCCAGGGCAACGCCGACCGGGCGGCCGGTGAGGGCGGCCACAGACGCCACCCCCATGGCGATCGACGCGGGGGTGCGGACGGCGACCGCGAAGGGGCCCAGGCACAGGGGGATTCGGCCCGGGGTGCGGCCGATGGCGGTGGCCAGGGCGATCGCGTCGAAGGTCGCCATCTCACCGATCCAGAGGCGGTCGTAGCCGAGGGCGTCGGCGGCGTCGGCCACCAGCAGGGCGTCGAGGGGGTCGCGGTCCTGCCACAGGGGCAGACTCACGCTGAGGTCGGGGAAGGTCACGGCGCGCGTCCCGGTCACGACAGCGGCTGGGCGGCAGCGCGCATGCGGTCCCCGGCCACCCAGGTGGCGTGGAAGCCGAGGGGGACGCGGGTGGGCAGGCCGAGCCGGCAGACGGGGCCCGCGGCGAGATCGGCGGCATCGTAGATCCAGACCTCGGACAGGCCGGTGTGGTTGTTGTGGGCGAACATGGTCAGCCAGGCGTCGTCCTCGGCGGTGCCGCCGGGGCGCGGGACCACGGTCAGCTCGCTGCCGAGGAAGCCGTCGCCGAAGGGGGCGGTCTCCTTCGCGCCCGTGACGATGTCGTACTTGATGATCGCGTCGAAGATCATGGTCCGATCCACCGACAGGCGCATCTGGTACGAATACCGGCCCGCCCGGCCGGTGCGCCCCTGATCGATGGCCGGGAATTCGGTGTTCACGTCGTCGAGGGCCGTCTCGGTGGTGACGCCGGTGCGCAGATTGAAGCGGTAGCGGTAGAGCTTGGCCTCGGGGCGCAGATAGGCCAGCAGCTGCGCCAGCGGATGCGCGCGATCGGAGACCGGGCTCGGCTCGGTGACCCGGCAGACCACGAGCACGATCTCCTCGCCCTCCTCCCAGGAGTTCACCGTGTGATAGATGTACCCGGGCGCGGCCTCGAACCATTTCGCCTGCGCCCCATCGCCGTAACGCGGGAGCACCGCGAAGCGGCTGGGCAGGTTCCGATCGAAGAAGATCTTGAAACGGCCGGCCGCCGCGGCCCGCGGATCGTTGTACAGCGGCAGATCCATGAGGATCGAGTAGTTCTCGGTGATGGCCATGTCGTGCGGCAGCCGCGGCCCCGGCAGTTCCACACCGGTGAAGTGGGTGACCGTCCCGGTGGGGTCGGCCACGCCGTAGCGCAGGTACGGCGCGTTGATGCCGTAGTCGAAGAACAGCAGCTCGTCGGTGCGCTCGTCGACCTTCGCGTGGGCCGAAACCTCCCCGCGCAGTGTGCCGTTGAAGGTGTCCGCGCCCCGGGTCGCGAGGCTGACCGGGTCCAGCGCGTAGGGCTGCCCCGCCCGGTACCACAGGGCGAGCAGATTGCCGTGGTGGTACAGCACATCGGTATTGGCGGAATTGCGCTCGCGGCGATCACCGGCCGGATTGTTGTCCCAGGGCTCGATCACCCCGCGCCACAGCGCCGTTCCCGCCGCGCGCTCGGCCTCGAACTCGGCGGTGCGGATGTAGCGATTGCGGTAGGTCGCCCGTCCGCCCTCGAAGTGCACCGCGTGCAGCATGCCGTCCCCGTCGAACCAGTGGTACCGGCCCATGGGCGCGAACTGCGGATTGGGCCCGTTGCGCACGTAGACCCCGTCCAGGTCCGCGGGCAGCTCCCCGGCCAGCACCGGCAGGCCGACGGCGGTGATCTCGTCCGCCTGCGGTGCGTACGGCCCCTCCAGGTACGGATTGGTCAGGGCCTCCGCGGCGGGAGCGATGAGTTCTTCGTTGAGCGGCATGAGCAACGCCTCCGGTGGCCGGGCCACGCGGACCCGGCGAAGTTCACTACAGTTAATGAAGTGATACGCGTCTCATGCCGGACTGTCAAGGGTGCTCGAAGCGCACATCGGTGCGCGCCAGTTCCGCCTCGCACCCCCGGCAGCGCAGCGCGGGCCGCAGCGCCGAACCGCATTCGCGGTGGTCGATGCGCAATCCGGGCTCGGGCGCGCCCGGATGCGCGCGCCGGGCCCAGGCCAGCAGAAACGCGAACACCCCGAACAACGCCCGCCCGCGCGGCGTCAACCGGTATTCCCGCCCGGCGGTCTCGGGCCGGTGCAGGATCCCGGCCTCGACCAGCCGGGTCAGCCGTTCGGTGAGGGTGGTCGGCGACATGTTCAGGGCCGCCCGGAATTCGGAGAAGCGCCGCACGCCCGCCAGCGCGAGCCCGGTCACCGAGGCGCTCCACCGATCGCCGATGGCCTCCATGATCTCGTCGAATCGCGCGTCGCCGCCGGCCGGCGCGGCCGCGCGTGCGGAGCGGCGGCGACCGGAGGTGATGTGCCACAGCGCATCCCGATCCAGCGCCACGTCGGTGTCGTGCGCGGTGACGGTGCGCCCGCAGTCCCGGCACAGGAGCACCGGCGGCCCGCGATGCCCGCAGTCCTCGTGCACGAACTCCGGCAGCAGCGCCCATTCGGCGGTCCATTCGCGCTGCCAGGACCAGACGCAGACCAGGATCTCCCACACGCCCAGGCCCAGGTCGGTGAGCCGATACTCCGCACCCTCGCGTGCCAGCACCCCGGCATCCACGAGCGCGCCCAGCCGCGCGGTCAGCACCGCGGGCGGCGCGCCCGTGCGCTCGCTCCACTGCGAGAACCGCCGGGCGCGCTCGACGAAGGCCAGGCGCAGGATGGTCAGCGTCAGGCGGTCGCCGAGCAGATCGAAGGTCGCGGCCACGGAGTTCGTCACGCCGCTCACCGTAGGGCGCGGCGCGGCCGAACCGGTTCCCGGACTCGCGTCCCGCGTAGGTTGCACTTCAATAACTGTACTTCAATCGAGAAGGCCGGGGTCGGCCCCCGGGATGGCGCCCGGCCCCGGCCGGATCGATGCCGCGCTACTTACCCAGCGAAGCCAGCTCCCGATCGACGGCCTCGTTGTGCTCGGCCGCCTCCTGCTCCGCCTTGGCCGGGCTCCAGTGCCCGGACATGAAGAAGATGAACGGAATGAACCCGACCTGCGCGAGCAGGCAGATCCACCACCAGGTCGTCCACTGATCGGCCGAATCCTTTTGCGCCTGCTGCACTTCGTCGGCGTGCTCGGCCAGGAAGTCCCGGTCCGCGGCCGGAATCGCCGCCACCGCCGCCAATTCCTTACTGGCCGCGGTCAATTGCGGACCTACCTGGGACACCACCGCCAGATCCGACACCGGAACCTGCTGCGCGGCCGCCAATCTCGCCGCCGCCTGATCCGCGGGCAGGTTCAGCTTCTGCATGATCTGCCCGACGGCCGTCGCCGCGGACGCCTGATCGGCGGGATTCATCAGGAGTTTGGTGAGTACCGCCGGATCCACGGCCTGCAACGCCGCCAATTCCTGCGGGTACTTGGCGTTCACGCTCAGCGCGGTCCCGATATCGGCCTCCGCCGCGCCGGTCAGTCTGGTCAGCGCCGCGGTCTGGGCGTCGATATCGTTAGGATTCCGGCCCAGCGCCTCCATGTTCTCCGCGCCCGCCTTCTGAATCGTGGCGATCTCGGTGTGGTACTTGGCGGCGATGACCTGCAGTTCGGGACCGTAGTTCACCAGCGTGCCCGCCGCGGTCACCACGATGAGCAGCCCGAAGAGCACGAACGTGACCACGGTGCGCAGAATGCCGCCCCAGACCGCGAGCCCGACCGCGGTGGCCGCCGGATTTCGTTTCTCCACGGTCTCGGTGAAACTCGCCATCCAGGTGGAATAGGCGATACCGCTGCCCACCGCGATGAGACTGAGCACGATGGCGAAGGTGTAGTAATCGGTGCCCGGCCGGTCGGTGTAGCTCAGGAATACGTAGACACCGATAATGCTCATGACCGCTCCGAAGAGCATGAACGGTTTGCGAACCTTCAGATGGTCGGACACGATGCCGGTGATGACCAGGCCGATCGCATTCGAGATCCAATACCAGTTACCCAGCGCGTTGGCCTGTTTCGTGGTGAACCCGAAGTTGGTCGCCAAATACACCGGCAGGAACGACACGATGGTGTAGAAGAACGCGAGGAAAATGGCGATGCCGAAGGCCGAGCCGACAATGTCGAAACGCATCATCTGTTTCCACTGATCGCGTTCGAGCGCACTCACATTCAATCCGCGCGCCCGGGCCTCGATGAGCGCCTTGTCCCGCATGGACACCATGATCTGATCGCGCAGCGCGGGACTGAGTTCACGCAGCCCGATGACGCCGAGCACCGAGATGGCGAGGCAGATGGCGCCGCAGAGCCGGTAGTGGAACTGCCAGTCCGGGTGCTCGTCCAGTGTGAGGGTGGACAGCTCGGTGGTCACCAGCGCGCCGAGCACCGGGCCCAGCGTCCAGAAGCCCATGGCCGAGGCCCGCCCGAGCTGCGGGGAGAAGTCGCGCACCAGTGCCGGCGTGGCGACCAGGACCGCGCCCTCGACGATGCTGATGAGGCAGTAGACCGCGAGGTACGCCTCTTTCGTGGTGCACAGTGGTACCGCGAAAAGCGTTAGGGCCGAACAGATCACGGTGCCGTAGGCGACCATGTTGGCCCGGCCCCAGCGGTCCAGGATGCCGGCCGCCACCGAGGCGGCCGCGCCCACGGCCGCACCCGCGATGAAGATGCCGACGAAGTAGCGGAAGGTCAGGTTGTAGTAGGCGATGAGCTCGTTGCCGATCGCACCCACCACGAACAACTGGTAGTACAGGGCGATCGAGACGATCACGACCAGGAACAGATACCAGGAGCGCGCGGGCGTCTCCGGGTAGTGCGGGAGTTTGCGTTGCCAGAGGCCGGTCAGCAGCGTCGGTGGCTGCAACTCCGGGGCGGTGGTCGAGGTGGAACTCATGTCGAGATGCCTTTCTCTCCACGGCATTTCGCGTGACCGTAAGCCACTTTTTCTGCAGCACGAGCAGCCGGGTTAGAACAGGTTACCGTTCCATGGTGATCCGCATCACAGATCCGGTAAATATGAACTGGACAGTCGAGCAGAACCCCGGACCGTGGCGCGCACGCGAAAACCGCCATGCCGAAAATCGGACATGGCGGCTATTGCGTTGCGTGGTAGAGCTATTGCTCCGCGTCGCGGAAGTAGAGAATGTTGGACCCGTGCGCGGTGAGCGGACCGGCCTCTGCCGCCTGGCGGATTCCACTGGCCGGCAGCTGGGTCAGTTTGGCGAACATGGAGGTATTGCCGAATGCCGAACGCACCTGCGTTTCCGAGGCGTAATCCGCGCCGTACTCGGCCAGCATCTTGAAATCCAAAGGCGCGAGCGGCTTTTCCAGCGGAATCTGCCCCACCGGCAGGCCCAGCGCCGCGTACTGCACCGCCGAACCGCCCTCGTACCAGCACAGCTCGTAGGACATGCGCTCGGTGGTGGTCACGCTGACCACCGGCCATTCCTTCGAAAGCCGCAGCGCCAGTGGGTGTCTGCCCACCGGTGCGACCTCCCAGTTCAGGCTCTTGACCGAGACCCAGTGCTCGGAGACCTTCTCGATCAGGACCACGTCCTCGCCGAGGCGCTCGGTCGCGTTGGTCTCGGGTTGGCGCGTGGCCCAGTGCTTCTCGTCGACGCCCAGGTACGCTGTGCTCGGCACCGACTGCGCGCCCTCGGCGGCGTAGGCCGCCAGCACCGCGGCGCGCACCAGGGTGACGCCGTTGCGCGAGGAGCAGCGCACGGTCAGCGCGCCGAAACTGGTGCTGATCTCCACCGGCTTGGACGGCTGTTCGGGCATGGCGCCGGCCGCCAGCGGCTTGAGGCCGACCAGCGCGAGCTGCCAGTTGATCTCCTCGATCGTCGCGAGGTCGCCTGCGCTCTGGTACAGGATCTGCTGCTGGGTCAGGTATCCGGCGCGCTCGAGGGTCTGGCATTCGAGTTTGCGCAGCGCGGTGACCGTCTTGCTGGTGAGCCCGATCTCCTCGATCTTGATCTCGCGCAGCCGCTGGGTCATGGCCGGGGAGGTCACCGCCGCGTAGCGCTCGCGGTACATGGCCACGGCCTGCTTGCGCTGACGGCCGACCATGAGCGTGCGCAACAGCGTGTTCAGGCTGGCCAGGTAGCGGCCCGCCTGTTCGGGTTCGGCGGCGAAGAGCGCGGCGCGAATACGCACGGCGTCCTCGCCCGCGGCGACGGCGGCGTGCGGATCGAGCCGGCACAGCCACACCCCGCATTTGGCCAGCGCGTCGGCGCACACGGCAGCGGCGTGCGGGTACTGGTGCGCCACCTGCCGGTAGGCGTTGCACGCGTTGCGAATGGTGGGGATGGCCAGCTCGCGGTGCCCGATGGTGCGCGCGGCCTCCTCGAACAGGCGCAGCGCCTCCTGCACCTCGTTGGCGAAGATGGCGTTCACGTGCCCGGCGGTGAGCCAGCGCAGGCGCAGCAGCACCGCCTCCTGCGCGGGCTCGAGCGCGGTGGCCGACCGATCACGTTCGTCCGGATCACGTCGGGTGGCGATGAGGGCGCGGGCGAGTTCACACAACGAGGTGGCCAGTGCCAACTCCGCCGCCGCCGAACGGTCCCGGGCCGCCCCTCTGTCGGCAGCCACCTGGCGCTCGATGGCGCTGAGATCCATTGCGACCTTCAAACTCCCACAACCACCTTGCTCGCCCGGCCACCTGCACGACCGGCCCTCGTTTGCGCCGAGTCTGCCACACATTCCGGTACGAGGTCACCCCTCCGGAGGTATGCCCGGAATGCGGAACCCCGGCCACGGCGCGGCGATCACGACGCGGGCCGGGTGTAGCGGAGTTGCCCCGGCTTGGCGGCGGCCTGGGCGGCGTGTCCCGAGAGGTGCCGGGGCACACCCACTTCCCACCACGCACCGGCGTCGGTCCAGGTGGACGGCAGGGTTTGCACCACGACCACCGCGGGCCGCCGCTCGGTGACCGCGGCGGCCCGGGCACGGGCGTACGCGGTGCGGAACTCGCTCGCGTCATCGGCGGTGAAGACCGCGCAGCCCAGGGCGCGCGCGTGCGCGGCGAAGTCCACGCGCGGCGGCCGGTCGTGCTCGGTGCGGCAGTCGGCGTAGAAGTTGTTGAACGCCGCCGCGCCCTGCCCCTCCTGCAGTCGCGCGATCACCCCGTAACCGTCGTTGTCGCAGACCACCGCGACGAAGGGGTGCCCGGCGAAGGCGGCGGAGAACAGTTCGGAATTGAGCATCAGGTACGAGCCGTCGCCGAGCAGGGTGGTGACCAGGCCGCGGGTGGGCCCCGCGGATTCGTCGCCGACCACCATGGCCGCGCCCCAGGCCCCGGCGAGTTCGTAGCCCATGCAGGAGAAGCCGTACTCCACGTCCATGGCCGGCTCGCCGCCGCCGGCGCGCCACCCACCGACGAGTTCGCCGGGCAGTCCGCCCGAGGCGGTCATGACGTAGTCGCGGGGGCCGCTGAGGTCGTTGACGATGCCGACGACGCGGGCGTAGCTCGGCGCTCCCCGCGCGGGGGCGCGCAGCGTGTCGATGTGGGTGTCCCATTCCGCGCGCACGACCGCGGCGCGGGCGGTCCAGTCCGGCGCCGCGCGCCAGTCCCCCAGCGCCGGGCCGAGTTCGGCCAGGGTTTCGGCGGCATCGCCCACGACCGCGAGCGCGCCGTGCTTGACCGCGTCGAAACGCGCGGTGTTGATGTGCACCAGGCGCATTCGCGGGTCGAACAGGGTCCAGGAGGCGGTGGTGAAGTCCTGCAGGCGGGTGCCGACCGCCAGCACCACGTCGGCCGCGGCGGCCAGGAAGTTCGCCGACGCCGAGCCCGTGATGCCCAGCGGTCCGGCGTAGAGCGGGTGATCGTGCGGGACCAGGGTGCGCCCGGCGGTGGTCTCGGTGACCGGAATGCCATGGCGCCGTGCGAGTTCCAGCGCTCGCGCGCCCGCACCGGAGTAGCGCACGCCGCCGCCGAGGATCAGCAGCGGGCGTTCGGCGGTGGCCAGCGCCGCCGCCGCGGCGGCGAGTTCGCGGCGGTCCGGGCGCGGGCGCGGCACGCGATGCACGACCGGGACGAACAGCTCATCCGGAAAGTCGTACTCCCGCACCTGAACATCCTGCGGCAGCGCCAGGGTGACCGGCCCGGCCTCGGCCGGATCGGTGAGTACCCGGGCCACCTGCGGCAGGGTCGCGATGAGCTGTTCCGGGCGGACGATGCGGTCGAAATAGCGGCTCACCGGCCGAAAGGCGTCGTTCACCGTGGCGGTCGGGTCACCGAAATGCTCGACCTGCTGCAGCACCGGATCGGGGGCGCGGCTGACGAAGGTGTCCCCCGGCAGCAACAGCAGCGGCAGCCGATTGGCGTGTGCCACACCGGCGGCGGTCACCATGTTGAGCGCGCCGGGTCCGATGGAGGAGGTCGCGATGCCGACCTGGCGCCGGTGCGCGGCCTTGGCCAGGCCGACCGCGGCCAGGGCCATCCCCTGTTCGGTGTGCCCGCGCCAGACCGGCAGGACGTCGCGCTGTTCCTCGAGGGCGGTGCCCAGGCCCAGCACGTTGCCGTGGCCGAAGATGGCGAAAACCGCGGGGAAGAGCGGAACTTCGATGCCGTCGAGGGTTTCCGAGCGCTGGGCGATCAGCCAGGCCACCAGTGCTCGCGCGGTCGTGAGTCTCATCCGAGCCGTCCTTCGTGCGAGGTCAGCGGGCAGCGCGGATCCGGGAGTTCGCTCTCCCAGTGCGCGCGGACCCAGGCGTGGGCCGGGTCGTCGCAGAAGGCCAGGGAGCGTTCGGGACCGGGTCCGGCGAGCACGTTGAGGTAGTACATCGGGTAGCCGGGGGCAGCCACGCACGGACCGTGGTAGCCGCGCGGGACCAGGAAGACATCACCGTCCCGGACCGCGACGTTCGCGTCTATCTCGCCGTCGGCCGTATAGGTGCGGTGCAGCCCGAACCCGCTGTCGGCCGGCCGGATTCCGTCCGGCCCGGCGATCCGGAAGTAGTAGATCTCCTCGTTCACGACCTCGTGCGCGCTCGCCTCGTCGTGCTTGTGCGGCGGGTAGGAGGACCAGTTGCCGTCCGGGGTGAGCAGTTCACAGGCACTGAGTTTGTCGGCGTGGTCCCAGACGCCGGGGACGCCGAAGTTGACGACCTGCCGGGTGGCGCGGCCCGCGCCGCGCACCTCGACCGGGACCTGGTCGGCCGGACCGTATTTCGGGTCGAGACGGCGGGTGCACCGGGCCATGGGCAGCGCCACCTCGACCCCGTGCGCGGCGGAGAGTTCGACCTCGGCGTCGCGGGGCACATAGGCGAAGTCGGTGACGCGGCTGAACACCGTGTCCCGCCCGGTCAGTTCGAAGTCGTGGCCGTCGACCCGCACGACGCAGCCGCCCGCGAGCGGGAGGACGAAGGCTTCGAAGTCGCCGGTGTGCACGAGGCGCGTCTCCCCCGGCGCCAGCCGCAGCACCCGCAGGCCGGTGTAGGTCCAGCCCGCGTCCGCGGGCGTGAGCACCACCGGATCGGCGGCGTCGGCGAGAGTTCCGCGCGGGCGATGCAGGGCGGTCACGAGGCGGCGCCGTCGGACGGGCCGGTCGCGAGCCGAAGTGCCTGCGCGCCGGCCGAATCGGCGAGCACCCCCGCCGCGGCGGCCACCGCACCGGCCACATCGCCGTCCGGCGGATACAGCAGACCGCGCCCGACCACCAGACCGCGCACCACCTCGTGGCTCAGCGCCTTGCCCCAGGCGGCGAGATCACCGGTGGGATCGCCCGAGGGTGCGCCGCCCAGCACGAGCACGGGCAGCGTGGTGGCGTCCAGCGCCGAGATGTCCTGCGGCGCGGGGATTTTCAGCCAGGTGTAGGCGGAGGTGACGCCGAGTCCCGAGGCCACGGTGATGGCGCGCTGCAGGGCGGCCGCGTCCCGGTGCATGACCAGCGCGCCGGAGGCGTCGCGGCGGTACGGCAGCGGTTCGACCATGGCCATGAGCCCGTGCTCGGCCAGTTCGGAGACCGCGCGGGCACAGGCGTGCAGGGTGGGCGCCGTGCTCGGGTCCGAATCGACCATGCGCAGCAGCATCTTTCCGCCGTCGAGGCCGAACTCGACGAGGGACGCGGCGTCGTAGCCGGTGAAGCGGTCGTCGATCTCCCAGTCCGCGCCCGCCAGTCCGCCCCGGTTCATGGAACCGATGACGATCTTGTCGTGGACCGCGTCCAGCAGCAGGAGCTCCTCGACGATGTCCGGCGAACCGAGCACCCCGTCCACCGCCGGATTGTCGAGCGCGATGAGCAGGCGTTCGAGCAGGGTCCGGCGATCGGCCATGGCGGTGCTGTCCGCGCCGACGCCGAGCGCGCCGCGGGCGGGATGGTCGGCGGCGACCAGGAACAGGGTCCCGGTGCCGGACAGCAGATTCGAGCGCCGGCGCCGGTCGGCGTAGGCGCGCCGCACGGCCTCGGGCTCGGTGGCGCGCACCCGCAGCAGGTGCTGCCAGCGCTCATCGGTCAGGTGCACAGCAGCTCCTCGATCTCGGCGGCCGTCGGCATGGCGTCGGCGCAGGCCAGCCGGGCGGCCACCAGCGCCCCGGCGGCGTTGGCGTAGGTGGCGATCCGCCGCGGATCCCACCCGGCGAGCAGGCCGTGCGCGAGCGCACCGCCGAAGGCGTCCCCCGCGCCCAGCCCGCACACCACCTCGACCCGGCAGGGCGGCACCCGCAGCCGTTCGCCGGGGGTGGCGATCAGGACGCCGTCCGCGCCGCATTTGATGACCGCCAGGCCGATCCCCCGGTCCAGCAGCCGGTCCGCGGCCGCGTCCGGATCATCGACGCCGACCGCCACCCGCGCCTCGGTTCTGTTGCCCACCACCACGTTCACGTGCTCGAGCAGGGCTCCGATCTCCGACCGGGCGGTGCTCTCGTCCGGCCAGAACATGGGGCGGTAGTCCAGATCCAGGACGGTGTGCCCGCGCCGGGCCCGGCGTTCCAGGATCGCGTGCTGGGTCGTGCGGGCCGGTTCGGCGCTGACGCCGGTGCCGGTGACCCACAGCAGCGGAACGGAATCCACCAGATCCCACGGAACCTCGTCCGGGGTCAGGGTGAGATCCGGGGCGATGGGCGCGCGATAGAACAGCAGCGGCGGATCGGCGGGCGGGTTCAGTTCGCAGAACACCACCGGGGTCGCCAGATCCGGGGCGGTGGCGACGTGGCTCGCGTCGACCCCGAAGTCCCGCAGCGCCGTTCGCACGAAATCGCCGAAGCCGTCCGGGCCCACCTTGGTGAGCACGGCCGCGCGCCGGCCGAGCCGGGCCGCCGCGACCGCCACGTTGGTGGCCGTGCCGCCTAGGAATTTGGCGAAGGTGCGGACCTGTGCCAGCGGCACCCCGCTCTGCTCGGGATACAGATCGACCCCGACCCGGCCGACGGTCAGCACGTCCGGGCCGGTCACGGCGTATCCGCCCGGCGCAGTTCGTGTTCCAGCGCTTCGAGTTCCGCGCCACCGGCCATCTGTCGGGTCAGTTCGGCGAGATCGATCTCGGATTTCTCGTAGCTCCCGAGCACGCCGCCGCGCCGCAGCAGCAGGAATCGGTCGCCGACCGGGTACGCGTGGTGCGGGTTGTGGGTGATGAGCACGACGCCCAGGCCGCGATCGCGGGCCTGCACCACGTAGCGCAGCACCACCCCGGCCTGTTTGACCCCGAGCGCGGCGGTGGGCTCGTCGAGGATGAGGACCTTGGCGCCGTAGTGCACGGCCCGGGCGATGGCCACGCACTGGCGCTGGCCGCCGGACAGGGTGCCGACCGGCTGTGCCAGGTCGCGAATCTCGATTCCCATGTCCGTCAGGGCATGCCGCGTGATGTCGCGGGCCGTGCCGCGATCGAGCAGTTCGAGCGGGCCGAAACGTTTCACCGGTTCGGAACCGAGCACGAAGTTGCGCCACACGCTCATGAGCGGCACCACCGCCAGATCCTGGTAGACCGTGGCGATACCCAGGTCCAGCGCGGCGCGGGGCGAGGCCAACCGGGTCGGCACGCCGTCGATCCGGAGTTCGCCCCGATCGTGCCGGTGCACCCCGGACAGGATCTTGATGAGGGTGGATTTGCCCGCGCCGTTGTCACCGAGCACGCAGGTGACCTCGCCCGCGTCGACCACCATGGACACGTCGTGCAGCGCCACCACGCCGCCGTAACTCTTTCCTATGCCGACGGTTTCGATGAGATGCCCGGTCATCGGCGTACCCTTTCGGCGCGCTTGCGGAACTCGTTGTTGACCAGCACCGCCGCCAGCAGCAGGACGCCGAGGAAGAGCATGAACCAGTCGCTGTTCCACCCCGCGTACACGATGCCCTGGCGGGCCATGCCGAAGGTGAGCGCGCCCAGCGCCGCCCCGACCACCGAACCGAAGCCGCCGGTGAGCAGGCAGCCGCCGATCACCGCGGCGATGATGTACTGGAACTCCAGGCCCACACCCTGATTGGCCTGCACGCTGGAATAGCGCAGCAGGTTGCACGCGCCCACCACCCAGCCCGCGAAGGCCGTGGTCATGAACAGGATGATCTTCGTGCGCGCCGCGGGCACGCCGACCGCGCGAGCGCTGGGCAGCGAACCGCCGACCGCGAAGATCCAGTTGCCGAACCTGGTGCGCAGCAGGACGAGTGCGGCCAGCGCGGTGAGCACGAGCCACCACACCACCGAGGCCTGAATGCTGGTGTCCCCGATCGTGGTGGTGGCCGCGAACACCCATCCCGCCGACTCGTAGCCGCTCGAGCTCCTGATCCCCGAGACCTGCACCGCGCCGGTAACCGCCCGCGTCACACCGAGATTCAGGCCCTGCAGCGCCAGGAAGGTGCCCAGGGTGACGATGAAGCTCGGCAGGCCGGTGCGCATCACCACCCAGCCGTTCACGGCTCCGACCGCCAGCGCGAAGAGCAGCGAAGCCAGCAGGGCCGCCCACACGTTCCATCCGGCGTGCACCGCCAGCATCGCCGTGATCAGGGCCGTGGACGCGGTCATGACGCCGGCGGAGAGGTCGAATTCGCCGCCGATCATGAGCAGCGCCACCGCCACGGCCATGATGCCCAGGGTCGAGGCGTCGTCGAGCCAGGTGGGAACACCGGCGGCACTGAGGAATTTGTCGGTGACGATCGAGAAGAACACGAAGACCGCGAGCGCGCCCAGCAGGGCGCCGAGTTCGGGGCGCGCGATCAGTCGGCGCACGAGCGAGGCGCGCACGCTCTCCGTCGCGGCGGGCTCGGAAGTCGTTGTCGCGGTGCTCATGTCATTCCTCCCGCTCACCGGGTGGCCTGGGCGACGAGCCCGGCGACGACGTCCACGGTGCTCTCGTCCACGAAGGCCGGGCCCGTCTGCACCGGCCTGCCGCCCCCGACGGTGTTGAGATTGGAGCGGTAGAGCTTCAGCATCACCACCGGCAGGTAGCCCTGTTCGTACTGCTGCTGATCCACCGCGAACAGCAGGGCGCCGGCCTGAATCGCCGCCACCACATCGTCATTGAGGTCGAAGGTGGCCACCACCGCGCCCGAGCGCGACTCCCGGACCGCGTCCACCGCGCGGGCGGCGATCTGCGAGTTCAGGGTCAGGACCGCGTCGATGGCGGAATCGGCTTCGAGCGCGCCCTTTATACGGGACTGCACGTCGGTCGGATTGCCGATGTCGACCTGCAGCGTGACCGCGGCCCCGAAACCCTGGGTCGCGCCCGCACACCGATCGTTGGCGCCGATATTGCCCGCCTCGTGAATCACGCACAGCAGCTTGCGTTTTCCGGCGTCGGCCAGGCGCTTGCCCGCCGCCTCGCCGGCGAGCTTCTCGCTCTGCCCGACGTGACCGATGGCGCCGTACTCCGCGCTCACCGACTCCCCGGAATTGATGGTCACCACCGGGATGCCCGCGGCGACCGCGCGGCCGACCGCGGTGCGCAGCGCGTCCGGATTGGCGAGCGAAACCACCAGCCCGTCCACTCCCCGGGCGACGGCGTTGTCGATGAGCTTGGCCTGCTGGCCCGGATCGCCCGCGGAGTTGTACTCCACGCGCACGCCGAGGTCGGCGCCCGCGGCCTCGGCGCCGTTCTTGACCACGTTCCAGAAGGCGTCGCCGGGACTGCCGTGGGTGATCACGGCGACCGAGTTCAACTGCCCGACGGCCTCGGGCGCGCGGGCCGGGCCCGCCTGATCGGCGCTGGGCCCGGCGCAGGCGGCCAGCAGGGCGGCGGCCGCGAGCCAGGGCGACAGCCGGCCGAACCGCGAGCGGGTCGATCGAGACCTCATAGTCGTCACCTGTCCACTAAATCCGGGAGGCGGCGAGATCCGAGCCTATTTCGACCAGGTGTCGCAGACTTCGTCCGGCATCGTCGGTCGGGAGGGCCGCGGAGGCGCCGGGCGCGAGAACGGTGTCCTGTTCGATGACGTACCAGCCGCGGTAGCCGCCGGCGTGCACCGCGCGCACCAGGGCGGCGATGTCGATATCGCCGTCGCCGAGCGGGACGTACAGGCCCGCGCGGACCGCGGCGCTGTAGTCGGTCAGGCCGGAGCGGACCTGCTCGGCCAGGCTGCGCCGCACGTCCTTGAGGTGGATGTGGCCGATCCGCCCGGGGTGCCGGCGGGCCAGGTCGACCGGGTCGGCGCCGCCGATGGTGAGGTGCCCGGTATCGAGGCACAGGTCGAGGTCGGTGTCGGCGATCAACCGCGCGACCTCGGCGGCGGTTTCGACGTGGGTGCCGATGTGCGGGTGCACGGTCGTGCGCAGGCCGTGGCCGGCGGCGATGCCGGCCACGGCCTCGGCGGTATCGACGAGCGTGCGCCACTGCTGATCGGTGAGCGGGGTGCGGGCGTCGTAGCCGTCGTCCCCGGTGGCGGCGGCCAGCACGAGCACCTCCGCGCCGGCGGCGGCGAAGAGCGCGGCGGTGGTGCGCGCGGTGGCGAGGGCCGCGCCGGTATCGCGATGCAGCGGCAGGGCCAGGAAGCCGCCGACGGGGGTGATGCCGTGCGCGGCGAGGGTGGTGCGCAGGGTGTGCGGATCGGCGGGGAGGTAGCCGGGCGGGCCGAATTCGGTGGCGGTGATCCCGAGTCCGGCCATGGCCGTCAGCACGGTGGCGGGGTCCAGGACGTGTCCCCAGCCGGGGACCTCGCACACTCCCCAGGAGATGGGGGCGGCGGCGATGCGCAGTGGATGGAGCGTTTCGGTCATCGGCGTACCCCAGACCTGTCGTAGCCATCGGATGGGCGCTCCCGCTGTTGGAGCGCTCCAACAATGTAACTCCGATCACAGGGGTGTCAAGGGGGCGGGCCGCGCCGAAAAGTGGTATGCCAGCTGATGAATTCAGCAACTTGTGCGTCGCCGGACCCGCGCGCTGCGGCCGGTCCCGCCGAATTAGAGCGCTCTATTGCCGGTGCCGTCACCGGGAGGTAGCGTGTGGCAGCATGACGCGACCGACCATGGAGGACGTGGCCGCCCGGGCCGGGGTCTCCCGGGCGCTGGTGTCGCTGGTCATGCGCGATTCGCCGAAGGTCAGCGAACATCGCCGGCGCGCGGTGCGGCAGGCGGCGGCCGAGCTCGGGTACGAGCCGCATTTCCTGGCCCGCCAATTGGCCAGTCGCACATCGAATCTGGTCGGCGTGGTGGTGTCGGATCTGCGCAACGCGTTCTTCGCCGACGTCGTCGAGGGGATGGACGAGGCGGCGCAGGAGGCCGGCCTCGAGTTGATACTCAACACCGGGCGCCGCAGCGCGGATCGGGAGCGCACGGCGCTGACGGGACTACTGCAGTTCCAGCCCGGCGGGATCATCCTGCTGTCCCCGGTCCTGCCCGCGGCCTCGATACGGGAAGCGGCGCAACGCTGCCCGCTGGTGCTCGTCTCGCGCGGATCCACCATTCCCGAGGTGGACACCGTCAACGACGACGGTGAGTCGGGCGCGGCCCTGGCGGTGGATCACCTTGCGGCACTGGGCCATCGGCGGATCGTGCACCTGGACGGCGGCGCCGCGTTCGCCGCCGGCCCGCGGCGCCGGGGCTACAACGCCGCCATGGCGCGGCACGGACTCGAGCCGGTGGTGATCGGCAGCGAGCACACCGACGAGGCCGGAGCGGCCGCGGTGCGCGCGCTGCTGGCCACCTTCTCCCCCGGCGGATTTCCCACCGCACTGGTGTGCGGCAACGACTTCAACGCCGTCGGGGCCATGTCCGCGCTCGCGGAGGCGGGTCTGCGGGTGCCCGAGGACGTCTCGGTCATCGGCTACGACAACACCTCCTTCGCCGCACTGCGCAGTATCGCGCTGACCACCATCGACCAGCCGCGGGTCCGCATCGGGCGGCTCGCGGTGAACGCGCTGACCGAGCGGCTGCGCGCGGGCCGCACCGAACCGGCGCGCCTGCGCCTGGAACCCACCCTGGTCGTCCGCTCGACGACGGCCGCACCCCGGGATTAACCGATCGATGCCGAAGGAGCTCCCATGCCCCCCATCCGAATTGGTCTCGCGGGCACCGGTCGCATCGGTGCGGTGCACGCCGAGACGCTGACCACCCTGCCGGGCGTGGACACGGTCATCGTCGCCGACGCGGACGCCGGCCGCGCCCGCAGCACCGCCGACAAACTCGACGTGGACTTCGCCGCCGATATCGAGGCGCTGCTGAACGCGAATCTCACCGGTCTGGTCATCACCACCGCCACCGATTCGCACCCGGAACTGATCACCGCCGCGGTGGATCGCGGGATACCCGTCTTCTGCGAAAAGCCCATCGCCGCGGACATTCTCGGCACGCTCGCGGTCATCGACCGGGTCGCCGATTCCCCCGTCCCGGTCCAGATCGGATTCCAGCGCCGTTTCGACGCGGGCTATCGCGCCGCCCGCGCGGCGGTCGCCTCCGGCGATCTGGGCTGGGTGCACACCCTGCGCGCCACCACCCTGGACCCGGCCCCGCCGCCCGCGGACTACATTCCGCGCTCCGGCGGCGTGTTCCGGGACTGCGGCGTCCACGATTTCGACATCATCCGCTGGGTGACCGGCCGCGAGGTCACCGAGGTCTACGCCACCGGCGCCAATCGCGGCGACCAATTCTTCACCGCCGCAGACGATGTCGACACCGCCGCGGTCATCCTGCGCCTGGACGACGGCGCCCTGGCCACGGTCTCGCTCACCCGCTACAACGGCGCGGGCTACGACGTGCGCCTGGAAGTGCTCGGCTCGCAAGGCAATGCGATCGTCGGGCTGGACGAACGCTCACCCCTGCACTCGGTCGAACCCGACTACCCGCCCTCCCCCTTGCCCGCCTATCCGGGCTTCCTCGACCGCTTCCATCCCGCCTACACCGAGGAACTGGCCACCTTCGTCGGCGTGGCCACCGGCCGGCTGGACAACCCCTGCCCGCCCACCGAGGCCCTGGAAGCCTTCTATATCGCCGAAGCCTGCGAACTCTCGCGCCACACCGGCCGGCCCGTCCCCCTCGCCCGGGTTCGCCGCTGATTGCGGCTCGGCGTCCGCGCATCCGACTGAACCGCTGATGTTTCAATCGTGATGAGTCGCGAACGGCGGCCGGGCGGGGTGCACAGCATGATGGGGTCATGGCCGAGCAGGTGAGTGCATGCGCAAGTTGTTGATCATGATCGTGCTGTTGGCGATCGGGCTGGGGATCGCGGACCGGGTGTCGGTGTCGATGGCGCAGAACGAGATCGGGCGCAAGATCGAGACCGAGTACACCCTGGCCGCGCGGCCCGATGTCGAGATCACGGGGTTCCCGTTCCTGACGCAGGCCGCCGACGGCCGGTATCAGGAGGTCGACATCCGGGTGGGTGACTGGACCGAGCGCGACGTCACCGTGCACGACCTCTCGGTGCGGTTGAGCGACGTGTCCGCGCCGCTGCTGGATCTGATCTCCAATCAGACCTCGAGCTTCGTGGCCGGGACCGCGACGGCGCGGGCGATCGTGGACTACGACAGCGTGCGACGGTACGCGCCCGAAGGGGTGGAGACGATCTCCTACTCCCCGGAGGGTTTACGGGTCACCGGCATCTTCTCGGTGGAGGGCATTCCGGTGCCCGCGACCGTGTTCGTGACGGTCACGCCGATCCCCGACGGCATCGAGATCACACCGGTCTCGGTGCAGCCCGCGGCAGGCGGGCCCGCGATTCCTCTGGCTCTGATCTCCGCCCCGCTCACGTTCACGGTTCCGCTGGAGGAACTGCCCTTCGGCGCCCGGCTCACGGCGATCGAGCCACGCCCCGACGGCCTGCACCTGACCGCCGAGGCCCGCGAGATCCGTTTCGCCGCGCTGTAGTCACCGGGTCAGCCGAGCAGCAGCCCGACGGCCAGGGTCGTCATCACCAGGGCGATCACGCTGTCCAGGATCCGCCAGGCGCGCGGCTTCGCGAACAGCGGTGCGAGCAGCCGGGCCCCGAAGCCCAGCGACAGGAACCAGATGACGCTGGCGGTGATCGCGCCCGCGGCCAGGAACCAGCGGTCGGGGGTCGCGTAGGTGCTGGCGAAGGAACCGAGCAGGACCATGGTGTCCAGGTACGCGTGCGGGTTAAGCCAGGTGACCGCGAGACAGGTCGCGATCGCCGCGCCCAGGGCGATGGGCGCGCCGCCGGGCGTGGTGAGGGTGGTCGCGGTGCACGCGCGCCGGGCCGCGAGCAGGGCGTAGCCGAGCAGGAAGGCCGCGCCCGCGTACTTGGCGATGGTCAGCAACTGGGGCACCGCGTTGACCACCGTGCCGAACCCCGCGACGCCGATGGTCATGAGAGCGACATCGGAGAGCGCGCAGATGGCCACCACCGGCAGGACGTGCTCGCGCCGGATCCCCTGGCGCAGCACGAACGCGTTTTGCGCGCCGATCGCCACGATGAGGGAGAGTCCGAAGCCGAGTCCTGAAAGGCCCGCCAGGGCCGCCGATGATGCGTTCACTCGTTCGAAGCTAGGCGCGCGTCCAGCACCAGTCCAGCTAATTGTTCTGAACGTTGATTAGAGTTCCTTAATATGGATCTCCAGCTCGATCAGCTGCGCGCCCTGGACGCGGTCATCAGCGAGGGCACGTTCGAGGCCGCCGCGCGCCGGCTCACCGTCACCCCCTCGGCCGTCAGCCAGCGCATCAAGGCGCTCGAGGACGCGGCCGGGCGCATCCTGGTGCAGCGCACGAAACCGGTGCGGCCCACCGAATCCGGGCTCGCCGTGCTGCGCCTGGCCAAACAGGTGCAGCTGCTCACCAGCGACACCGCCCGCGAACTCGGCGACGACATGCAGCCCGCCGCCAAACCGGTCAACATCCCCATCGCGGTCAACGCCGATTCGCTGCAGAGCTGGGTCATGGCCGCGCTCGGCGCGGCCGCGCACGGGGTGACTTTCGAAATCCACCGCGAGGACGAGGAGCACACCACCCGGCTGCTGCGCGACGGCACCGTCATGGCCGCGATCACCTCCACCGCCGCGCCCGTGCAGGGCTGCACGGTGCGCCGCCTGGGCGCGATGCGGTACCGGCCCCTGGCGAGCCCTGCGTTCGCCCGCACCTGGTTTCCGGACGGCGCGACCGCGGCGGCCTTCCAGTCCGCGCCCGTGGTGCTGGTCGACCGCAAGGACGATCTGCAGTTCCGGCTGGTGCGGCGCTACACCCGGCGGCCGCTGGACACGCCCCGGCACTACATCCCCTCCTCCGCCGCGTTCGCCGACGCCGTCCGGCTGGGCCTGGGCTGGGGCATGATCCCCGATCTCCAGCTGCGCCCCGGCGACGATCTCGTTCCGATCGACCCGGCCGTGCACATCGACGTCCCGCTGTACTGGCAGCAATGGCGACTGGACTCCCCCGCGCTGGGTATGGTCGCTACCACCATCGCCGAGGCCGCGGCCGCGGCTCTGCTCTGAAATCCCCACCGCGTCTATCCCCACCGCGTCCCCCACCAGCAAACCGAGCGTCCCCGTCTCCGCAAACCCGGCGCACCGACCGGTCTCCGGTCGCCCACCGCCCGGTGCGGGTGCGATAGTCGTTGGGATTGTTCTCGAATCGAGGAAGGCCCTACGTGTCCCAAGTTGTGCGCGGCGTGATCGCACGCTCGAAGAACGCCCCCGTCGAGGTCACCGAGATCGTCATCCCCGATCCCGGTCCCGGCGAAGCCGTGGTCAAGGTCCAGGCCTGCGGCGTGTGCCACACCGACCTGCACTACCGCCAGGGCGGCATCAACGACGAGTTCCCCTTCCTGCTCGGGCACGAGGCCGCCGGCATCGTGGAATCGGTCGGCGAGGGCGTGACCGATGTGGAGCCCGGCGATTTCGTCATCCTGAACTGGCGGGCCGTGTGCGGTACCTGTCGCGCGTGCCGTAAGGGCAAGCCGTGGTACTGCTTCTCGACTTTCAATGCGACACAGCCCATGACGCTGACCGACGGCACCCCGCTGACCCCGGCGCTGGGCATCGGCGCGTTCGCCGAGAAGACCCTCGTGCACGCCGGGCAGTGCACCAAGGTCGATCCGACCGCCTCGCCGGTGGCGGCGGGCCTGCTGGGCTGCGGCGTGATGGCCGGGCTCGGCGCGGCCATCAACACCGGAAACGTCTCGCGCGGTGACAGTGTCGCGGTGATCGGCTGCGGCGGCGTGGGCAATGCCGCCGTCGCGGGCGCCAAGCTGGCCGGCGCCACCACCGTCATCGCCGTCGACATCGACGAGCGGAAGCTGGAGTGGGCCACCGGCTTCGGAGCCACGCACACCGTGAACGCGTCCAAGGACGATGCGGTGGAGCGGATTCAGGAGCTGACCGGCGGGTTCGGCGCGGATGTGGTGATCGACGCGGTCGGCCGCCCGGAGACCTGGAAGCAGGCCTTCTACGGCCGCGACCTGGCGGGCACCGTGGTGCTCGTCGGCGTCCCGACCCCGGACATGAAGCTCGAGATGCCGCTCATCGACTTCTTCTCGCGCGGCGGCGCGCTGAAGTCCTCCTGGTACGGCGACTGCCTGCCCTCGCGCGACTTCCCGTACCTGATCGAGCTCTACAAGCAGGGCCGCTTCGATCTGGACGCCTTTGTCACCGAGACCATTTCGCTCGACGACGTCGAAGCCTCCTTCACCAAGATGCATCACGGTGAGGTACTGCGCTCGGTGGTGGTGCTGTAGTGGCGCACATCGACCACACGACCACCTCAGGCACCTTCAGCCTGGACGGGGAGACCTTCGACGTCGAGAACAACGTCTGGGTGGTCGGAGACGATCTCGAATGCGTCGTCATCGACGCCCCGCACGACGTCGACGCCATTCTGGACGTGATCGGCACGCGCACGGTGAAGGCCATTCTGGCCACGCACGCGCACGACGACCACATTCGGGTCGCACCCGAGTTGTCGAAGGCGACGGGCGCGCCGGTCCTGCTGCACCCGGACGATCTGGTGGTGTGGCGGCTCACCCACCCGGAGATCGATCCCGACGGTGAGCTGGCGGACGGACAGATCATCGCGGTGGGCGGCACGGCGCTGCAGGTGCTGCACACGCCGGGCCACGCCCCGGGCGCGGTCTGCTTCCACTCCCCCGATCTGGGGGCGGTGTTCACCGGCGACACCCTGTTCCAGGGCGGGCCGGGCGCGACCGGCCGCTCCTACTCGGACTACGGGGTCATCGTCGGCTCGATCGCCGAGCGGCTGTTGACCCTGCCCCCGGAAACGCTGGTGCACACCGGCCACGGCGGCTCCACCACCATCGGCGCGGAGGCCCCGCAGTTGGACGAGTGGCGCCGGCTGGTGAAGTAGGTTCCGCCGGAACGTGACTCAGCGGCAGCCGGTCAGGGTCGCCTCGGTCAGTTCGGAGATCACATCGGAGAGCTCGCCGCGCGCCCGGAACGCGGCGAGCTGACGATGGGCGCCGTTGCCGCGCTCGAGCAACGCGGTGACGGTGTCGGTGACGAAGCTCAGATCGCCCAGGTCCTCGAGGGCGGGTTCGACGAGCTCGACCAGATCCGCGAGCAGATCGCGAACCGGAACCGCCCGGCCGTCAACGGGATTGATGGCCGGGCCGTCCATGCCCTCGTGCGCGGCCTTCCAATAGGCCCCGCGCAGCGTGTCCTCCGCGATGACCGGCCGGTCGGGTAGCCGGCAGGACATCATGACCGCGGCGCGCACCAGCGTGGCCAGCAGCGCGGTCTCCTCCACGGTGGCCGGGACGTCGCTGACCCGTACCTCGACGGTCGGGAACGTGATCGACGGCCGCACATCCCAATACACCATCTTCTCGTCCAGGATGATCCCGAGCGAGAGCATGGTCCGCACCGCGACGTCGAACTCGCGCACGGTACCGAAATGCGGCGGCGGCCCGGCGCTGGGCCAGCGCCGCCACAGGATGTTTCGCCAACTGGCGTAACCGGTTTCGTCACCGCGATAGATGGCGGAGTTGGCGGTCAGCGCCAGCAACAGGGGTAGCCACGGGCGCAGGAAGTTGCTCGCGCGCAAGGCCACCTCGCGATCCGGCACCGCGACGTGCACGTGCGCGCCGCACAGGCCCTGTTCCTGCGCCAGCCTGCCGAAGCGGGCGGCGATGCGGTGGTAGCGCGGGGTGCAGGTGATGGTCAGCGGCTCGTCGGGCACGGTCGGCGGTACCGCGACCGCGAGCAGTACCGCGTCGTTCTTCTCCGCCGCGGCCGAGGCTCCCCGTCGCAGTTCGCGCAGTTCCCGCAACAGGTCGCGGGTACTGGTGTGGATCCGGGTGCTGGTCTCGACCTGGCACCGCATGATTTCCAATTGCAGATCGAGGCCGAAATCCGCTGCGGTACGGACGACTTCGACATTTCTGCCGATGGGCGCACCGGTGCGCGGATCCACGAGGAGAAACTCCTCTTCGACGCCGATCGTCGGCGGGGCTTCCACCTCTCCTGTGTACCTCATGCACCCCCTTTCAAACACCTGCCGGAGCGGTCTCTCCGCTGCTCAGGGGCCTGAACCCGGAAAGCGCGTCGGGCCCGGCGATCTCGGCCGAACATCGGGCAACCGATGTGCCCCGCGGCACAGACTCTGGACCGGTGTGGCCCGGTTCACTGAAAGTGCCGGTAGCGCAAGCACTTTGTGCCGAGACGGTCACGACTTCTTTACACCGGGGCACAGCGCCGAAATCTGCGCCCCGCACCCTGGTGAACATGAGGCAAACCGAAGTACATGCGCTGGCATGCGAAGTGTGCGGTCGCCTGCCCCACCCCCGCCGCACCCGGCTCACCCTGGCCAAGCTGAGCGTGGTCTTCCCGCTCGAACTCGTCCTGCACGCCCTCGTCTTCCACTTCGAACTGCCCTACATCGCCACGGTGGCGGTATTGACCGTCAGCATGACCATCCTGGTCATCTGGGTGGTCGAGCCCGGGGCCATGCGCTACCTGGCCCGCTGGCTGCACGGGCCGGAGCTGCGGCACCGCCATCACCTCGACAGCGCCGAGCTGCTGTGGCGCATCCGGGTGCGCCTGGACAACACCCCGGGCCGGCTCGAACTGCTCACCAAACAGCTGGCCGCCCGGCACGCCAACATCCTCACCGTTCACGTCCATCACCTCGAGGACGGCGTCCTGGACGAACTGGTGGTCTCCACGCCCGCCGACGTGGATCCACCCCGCCTGGCCGGGGCCATCGACCGTTCCGGCGGTACGACCGTCGGCATCTGGCCCGCCTCGGCGCTGGCCCTGGTGGACGGGCAGACCCGGGCGCTCGGGCTGGCCGCGCGCATCGCCCACGATCCCGGCGAACTGCCGCTGGCCATCGCGGAACTGCTGGGCGCGCAGTATCTTCCGGTCGCACCGCCGGATGAGGATCCCCAACGCGCAACGGCCGGAACGCTTCTGGAGATCACACCCGCCGACAACGGCGCGGCGATGACGTTCGTCCGCGCGGAGGACCCCTTCACCCCGGCCGAGATCGCCCGCGCGCACCGGCTGACCGATCTGGCCGAGCTCTCGACACGCCAGCGCTGAAACCCCGGCGGCGCGCGGGAATCCATCTCATCATCCGGGAATCCGCCCGTCCCGGCCGACGATACGGACCAGCCAGTCTCACTTTCTGGCAGACTGCTCACAGCGCATCAGGCAACGCGCGAGGGGTTGGTCCAATGAGTGTTCGGCGCACGGGTGCACGACGGGGGAACGGGGACCCGAGCGGTAATCCGCCCACCCGCACGGCCGTTCGCTCCGCCAAACTGGCCGCGCTTCCGCTCGCGTTCGCCGGGCGCCGGGCCGCGGGCGCGGGCAGGAAGGCGCTGGGTCGCTCGCGCGCCGAGGTGGATCGCGAGATTCGCGTGCGCACCGCCCAGCACTTCTTCGAGGTGCTCGGGGAACTCAAGGGTTTCGCCGCCAAGATCGGGCAGGTCCTCGCGGTCTACGAGTTGGCGTTGCCGCCGGAGCTGGCCGAGCCGTATCGCCTCGCCCTGAGCCGGCTGCACGACGCGACCCCGGCCATGTTGCCGGGCACGGTGCACGCGGTGCTCGCCGAATCCCTCGGGCCGGACTGGCGGGCGCGGTTCCGCCAATTCGACGACCGCAGAGCGGCTTCGGCGACCATCGGCCAGGTGCACCGGGCGATCTGGCACGACGGTCGCGCCGTGGCCGTGAAGGTCATGTACCCGGGCGCGCGCGAGGCGGTGCACAGCGATCTGGACCAGCTGCGGCGCATGTCCGCCCTGCTCGCGGTGTTCGTGCCCAACGCCGACATTCGCGCCATGACCGAGCGGCTGGCCGAATGCATCCGCGCCGAACTGGATTTCGCGCACGAGGCGGAGAATCAGCGCGCGTTCGCGCACGCCTTCGCCGCGGATCCGGACTTCCGGGTGGCGCGCGTGGTGGCCCAGCGCGGGGACGTCATCGTCAGTGAATGGCTGGACGGCATCCCGGTGACCCGGCTGATCGAGGCGGGCGCGCAGGCCGAACGCGACCGCGTCGGCATGCTCGCGATTCGCTTCGTGCTGTCCTCGGCCGAGCGCACCGGCCTGCTGTACGGCGATCCGCATCCGGGCAACTTCCGGGTGCAGCCGGACGGCAGACTGGGCGTGGTCGATTTCGGCGCGTGCACGCCGTGGCCGCCACCGCAGTTCGGGCCCATGGTGTTCGAGATCGGCGACGCCCTGCTCAACGCCGGTCCCGAGGAGTTGAGCGCCGCGATCCGCCGACACGGGTTCGCGCGCCGGGACACCGTTTTCGACGCGTCGGCGCTCGGCGCGCAACTACACGCCTACGCCGAACTACTGCTGCGCGACACCACCCGAGTCGACCGCGAATGGCTCCGGGCCCGCGTCCTGGTGGCCCTGAATCCCCGCCTGGACAACGTGAACCGCCAACTGGACCTACCCACCCGCTACGTCCCCTACAGCCGCGCACTGACGACCCTGTTCGGCCTGGTGAGTCAACTGGGCACGACCGGCCCCATCCGCGACGAGGTGCTGCGCTGGTCCCCCGAGCTCACCGAGGTCATGTCCCGCCACCGCGAACGGACCGGTGCCCCGACCGACCTCGCCGCGATCCGTTTGCGGCGCACGATGTCCGGTGATTCGCGCAGGCGGGCGTAACCCGAAAACCCGGACGCCTGCCGGTGGCGGCGACCACCCGGTTCCGGCGCCGCGTGGTGCGCAGGTGGGCCTGCCCACACGCACACACGCTACTGCCGAGCTGCGAGCGACACGATTTATCTTGCACTATCGGCTCTTCCGTGCCGGTTTCCGCCAAATCTACTGCGATAGTGCACGATAATTCGCCCCCGAGGGGTGCTACTCCGCACTGAAATGGCGACTACAGCTCCCAGGTGACCAGCAGATTTCCAGTTGGATCGGACCGCCACACTCCCGGAATGACGTCTTGGAACGTGCCAGGGCCGCCACGCTTGGTTGATCCCCATCGGGTGCCCTCGGTGGTTCCCGAGCCGATGCCCATCTAGTAGACGTGGCCGAAGGCCGGTCCGAGTCGGTGGTCGATGAACAGGACAGTATTTGTTGATGGCGCTGGTCGCGCGGACTCGGCCGGCACGATCGCCGGTCAGGCGCCCGCGGCGAACTCGGGTTCGGAACGCGCCCGGCGCGGTTCCACACCGAGTTCGGCCCGCGCGTTCGCCCGCGTTCCGCGCGCCCGGTACTCCTGCGGCGGCACTCCCTGCCAGCGCCGGAAGGCCCGGATGAACGAGGCCGCCTCGGCGTACCCCAGGCGCGCGGCGACCTGCTCGGTGGTCATGTCGGTGTGATCGAGCAGCTGTTCGGACAGCAGCTGGCGCACCTCGTCCAGTAGCGCCCGGAAGGACGTGCCCTCCTCGTTGAGCCGGCGCGAGAGCGTGCGCGAACTCATGAACAGTTCGGTGGCGACCGCGGCCTGATCGGGTACCTCGCCCGGGTCGCGGACCAGCAGATCGCGCACCGCGCCCGCGACCCCGCCCCGGGCCTGGCGGCGCTCGAGCAGTGCCCGGCACAGGTTCTCGCAGGTGCTGCGCGCCCATTCGGTGGCCTGCGGCAGCGGTGCGTCGAGATACGCACTGTCGAACACGATCTCGTCGACGTCCGCGCCGAAGACCGGCGGCACGCCGAACACGGCGAGGTACCGGCCGACATCGGCGGGCGCGGATCGGCGGAAGGCGATGCGGCGGGCGGGCACGTTCGTGGCGAAGAGCTCGCGGCCGATCATCTGCATCCCGGTCATCGCGCGCTCGGCCAGGAAGGGCCGCACATCCTCGGGCACGCCCTGGTCGTCGAGCACCAGCCTGGCCTCGCCGCCGGACTCGGAGAAGACCAGCCGCCCGAAGGCGAAGGTGTGCCCGACGTAGCGCACCGCCACCCCCACGGCCTCGCGCGGCGTGCGGCTGCTGAGCAGGGCCAGACCCCACGACCCCGAGAGCGACATGGCATTGCGGCTGCCGGCCGCCACCCCGAGCCCGGCTTCGCCGCCGCAGCGCCCGAGCAGATTTCGCAGCACGGTGAGCTCGTCGCGAGCGGTGATCTCACGCTCGGGATCCCGCACCGCCTCGAGCGACAGACTCGTCCCGGCCAGCACCGCGGCCGCGGGCACACCGCGCTCCTGCGCGAGCTGCGTCATGACGAGCACACCGGAGGTTCCGCGCAATAGATCCCAGTCGAACATCTACCTGTAGTCCCCATCGACTCACACCGACACCTGCCCGGAGCGTCGGCGAAGTCCCTCGAGTCACCGCGGCCGGTGTGGCCCAACTTACACAAAAGGTGTTTCATGCTGTCACATGAACCCCCACTTTGACTCAGACAGTTGTCCAGTTCGCCGGGTTCATCCGCTTCGACCGGTAAGATGACGAGAGGCCCGGCGCACGTGGGCGTTACGGCGGCGAATGCCGAGTCCCGCTCGGCGGCAATCGGTTCGATGGCACACCGAGCACTTACGCATTCACTGCAATTCGGGCATTCAGTGCAATGTTGACATGTATGCCATTGCGGCGAAATCAGCCACCCGCACCCCCGTAGCGACACGCAACGACACTGCGCGACACGCCAATTCGTCACGTAACAGCGGGCCCGCGAGCGCGATGGATTTCGCATCCGGTTCGGCTGGATCGGTGATTACGTGAGGGACCCGCCTGATGAGTTCACCTGTTCTCCTACTCGTGCCCGTTCTCGTCGTGCCGGCATTCGGGGTGGGCATATGGCTCGGAATCCGCTCGACCCTCGCCGAACCGCCGCCCGCGCCCCGCCGCCCGCACAGCACGCCCGCGTGCCGGACGATCCCGGAGCGCGCCCGGCCGCACCGGCCCGCGCGGCCACACGGCTCCTGGTGGCATCCGACCCGAGCCCGCTAGCGTGGGCGCCATGAGCGCGAACAACAGCCGCACCGTCGTGGTCACCGGAGCGTCATCGGGAATCGGCAGGGCGACCGCCGCGGCCTTCGCCGCCGCGGGCTACCGGGTGATCGGAACCGGGCGGACGCCGGACAAGATCGCCGACGCCGATCGGGTTCCGGGGGTGGACTACCGCGCGCTGGATCTGACCGACGCGGCGTCCATCGCACACTTCACCGCCGAGCTCGGCGCGGTGGACATCCTGGTCAACAATGCCGGGGAGAGTCAGGCCGGGCCGCTGGCCGAACTTCCGGGCGACGCGATCGAACGACTCTTCCAGCTCAATGTGTTCGGTGCGGTCACCCTCACCCAGGCCCTGCTGCCGGGCATGCGCGAACGCGGCTACGGCCGGGTGATCATGGTCGGCTCGATGCTCGGCAGTTTCCCCATGCCGTACCGCTCGTCGTATGTCGCGACCAAGGCGGCGCTGCGCGGATTCGCGACGTCGGCGCGGTTCGAGGAGTCGCCGTTCGGGGTGTGGATCACCACCGTCGAGCCGGGCCAGATCGACACCGGTCTGCGTGAGCGGCGCACCAAATACCTCGACGAGGGTTCCCCGCACACCGCCGATTTCACCCGTTTCATGGCCAAGCTCGACGAGAAGCAGGCGTCGGGCATCGCGCCCGACAAGGTCGCGGCCACCATCGTCGAGGCCGCGCGGGCGGACAGGCCGCATCAGCTCTACGCCGTCGGCAGCAACGCCCCGCTCATGTTCGCGGTGCGGCGGGTGCTGCCGCGCGGGATCATGGAACGCCTCATCGCGGGCGCGCACGGCCTGAAGCGCTGACCCGCGCGGCCCGGCCGTCCCCGGCGATGGCGCCGTGCCCCGGGTGAAAACCCTTGCGGCGGCCTCAGATACGGCCCGTGTCATGGGCCCACATGGCGACCTCGACCCGGTTCCGGGCGCCGAGTTTGCGCATGAGGCCGGCGAGGTGGGCCTTGACGGTGCTCTGGGTGATGTGGAGTTCACGGGCGATCTCGTTGTTGGTGCGGCCCCGGGCAACCGGAACGAGGACCTCCTCCTCGCGGGCGGTGAGCGGTTCCAGCGGCTGCCGCGGCGGTGACGTCCGCGCCCGGGCGAACGCCGCGAGCAGCCGGACGGTCACGCTGGGTGCGATCAGCGCGTCCCCGTCTGCGGCGGCGTGGATGGCCTGGGTCAGCAGGGCGGGTCCGGCGTCCTTGAGCAGGAACCCGCGGGCGCCGGCCGCGAGCGCGCCGTACACGTACTCGTCGAGGTCGAAGGTGGTGATGACCACGATCGGCAGCGGGTCGGCGACATCGGGACCGGCGAGGATCCGGGTGGCTTCGATGCCGTCCAGCAACGGCATTCGAATGTCGAACAGACCGACGTCGGGCCGCAACTCGAGCGCCAGGCGGACGGCCTCCCGCCCGTCGGCGGCCGCGCCCACCACTTCGATGTCGGGCTGGGCGTCGAGCAGCATGGTCAGCCCGGTGCGCACGATCGGCTGATCGTCGGCGACGAGAACCCGGATACTCATCGCGTCGTCCCGGTCCGGGGCAGGACGGCCTCCACCCGCCAGCCCCGCTCGGCGGCGGGGCCCGCGTTGAAGGTGCCGCCGAGCAGTGCGGCGCGTTCCCGCATGCCCACCAGGCCGTAGCCCGCCGGGGCGCGGCCGCCGGCGGCGGCGGAACCGTCGTCGGCGACGGTCAGTCGCACCCGGTCGGCGTCGCCCGTGACTGCGACCGTGACCCGGGTCGCGTGCCGGGCGTGCCGCCGGGCGTTGGTGATCGACTCCTGCGCCAGGCGGTAGATCGCGGCCCCGACCGCCGGGCCGAGGTCGTCGAGCTCACCGGACAGCGTCACCTCGACGCGGGGACGCGTCCGGCCGTCGGTGGCGAGTTGCTCGACCTGCGCCACCCCGGGCTGCGGCGCGAACTCGGTGTCCTGTTGGGCGCGAAGCACACCGACGATGGCACGCAGCTCGGTCAGGGTGCGGGTGGCCGCGTCCTCGATGACGGCCAGGGCCTCGACCGCGCGCTCGGGATGGGCGGCCGCGACCGCTCGTCCGGCCTGGGCCTGGATGGCGATGCCCGACACGTGGTGGGCGACGGTGTCGTGGAGTTCGCGGGCGAGCTGTTCGCGTTCGCGGGCCTTGGCCCGGTCGATGTCGCGGACCCGGATCGCCGCGCGGTAGCGGATCGCGGCGCCGAGCGCGGCGGCGAACAGGAAGAACGCGAATCCCGCGACCGTCTCCCACGGGCTCATGGGGTCGGCGACGTAGGTGACGCACAGCCAGAGCAGGACGAGGCCGAGCCCGCCCGCCGCGCCCCGGCCCGAGTCCCACCGGACCAGCGCGTAGACCAGGATCAGCGTGGCGGAGACGCTGTTCGGCAGGATGCCGGGCGCGTCGGTGAGGATCCGGACGATGTCGACGATCGTCAGCGTGCCGAACGCGATCGCGACCGTGGCCATCGGGCGGGTGCGGCGCCACGGCAGCGGGCCGAGGATCGCGAGCACGGCGATCAGCACCAGCGGGAGCGGCGCCAGATCCCGGCGCAGCGCCATCTCCACCGCGGACCAGCCGGCGAAAACCGCGACCAGGATCCAATCCCGCGGCCCCGGCCTCGGGGCGTTCGCGGGACGGGGTTCGGCCCACATCGAGCGGAGGACGTCGATCGTCACCCGATGAGCCTAGGCCGCCCGCGCGCCGGGCGTATCAGCCGAAAGTACAGGTGTCGGGCTGTGCCGAAGGTCAGGTCGAATCGAGCTCCGGGGCCGATGTGCCGGGCGGGCGAGCTCGGTGAAGGTGGACGTACCCACCCGATCGAGCCGAGGAGCATCGCGATGAGTACACGCCGACCAGACACCGGGAATCCACCGCCCCAGGAGCTGCGCCTGCCCGTGCGGGCCGCCCTCGCCGCGGCGTGGACGAGCCTCATGTTCCTCTACATCTACGTCGACTATCTCGCCCTGTACAAGCCCGGCTTCGTCGACGACATCCTGGCCGGCACCGTCCACGAGTTCGACACCGGCCCAACCTTTGTCGCCCTGTCGCTGACGCTCATGGCGATCCCGGCCCTCATGATCCTGCTCTCGGTGACGCTGCCCGCCCGGGCCGCCCGCACCCTCAATCTCGTCGTCGCGGTGCTCTATATCCCCGTCACGGTGTACAACGCGGCGGGCGAGCCGTGGTCCTACGCCTACTTCTACGGCGTCTCCATCGGAATCGAGGTGCTGCTCCTGGCCTTCATCCTGCGCTCGGCCTGGACCTGGCCACGCGTCGCCGACGCGCCCGCCGCGCCGAAGGCGGAGGCCGGTGAGCCGGTCCGCCGCTAGGTGAGTTCGAGGTCGCGCCCGATGATTTCGCGCATGATCTCCGACGTGCCGCCGTACACCCGGGTGACCCGGGCGTCGGCGGCCGCGCGCGCGATCGGGTACTCGCGCATGTAGCCGTTGCCGCCGAACAGCTGCTGGCAGCGATCGATACAGCGGAACTCCATTTCCGAGGCCCACAGTTTCGCCTTGGCGGCGTCGGCGGGGGTGAGCCGCCCGGCATTGAGTTCGAGCACGCACTTGTCGATGAACGCCTCGGCGACCGCGACCTCGGTCGCCACATCGGCGAGGGTGAACTTCGTGTTCTGGAACCCGCCGATCGGCTGCCCGAAAGCCGTACGGCCGCCGACGTAGTCGATGGTCAGGCGCAGGCAGGTGCGGGCCCGGGCCAGGCAGGCGACGGCGATCTGCATGCGTTCCTGGGGCAGGTTGCGCATGAGGTATTCGAAGCCGCGCCCGGCCTCGCCGAGCATATTCGCCTTGGGCACAACCACATCGGTGAAGTGCAGCTCGGCCGTGTCCTGGGAGCGCAGACCGAGTTTGTCGAGATTGCGGCCGCGGTCGAAACCCGCCATGCCGCGTTCGAGCACCAGCAGCGTGAGCCCGCGATGCCGGTCGGGCGAGGTGCGCACCGCGGTGATGACCAGATCGCCGTTGATGCCGTTGGTGATGAAGGTCTTGGCGCCGTTCACCAGAAAGTGGTCACCCCGATCGGCGGCGGCGGTGCGAATGCCCGCCACATCGGATCCCGCCGCGGGCTCGGTCATGGCGATGGCGCCGATGAGCGTGCCCGCGACGAAGCCGGGCAGCCAGCGTTCGCGCTGCTCGGGTGTGGTGAGTCCGGCCAGGTAGGGCGTGCAGATGTCGTTGTGCAGCGCGACATTGAGGCCGACCCCCGCGCAATCGCCCGCCATGAACTCCTCGATGAGGATCTGGTTGAACCGGAAGTCGTTCGTGCCGAGGCCGCCGTATTCGAGCGGCGCCGCGAACCCGAGCAGCCCGAGTTCGCCCGCGCGCGCGAAGATTTCGCGCGGCACGATGCCCGCGTCCTCCCAGGCGAGGTAGTGCGGCGCGAGCTGTTTGCGCACGAATCCGCGCGCCAGTTCGGCGAAGGCCAGGTGATCGTCGTCATAGTGCCCGCGTTCCATGTCCTCCATCCTCGGGGGCGTCGCCGCTGCTCCGCCAGACAATCGCGGCCACACGTACGATGGCGGAGGGGGAGATCACCGAGATCCGTTGCGGCAGAAGTGTTGCGCTCGCGGTTGCAGACCCGATGATCTTGGTGAACAATCGGCGATCATTCTGGACCGCCCGGGGCGGGCACAGCTTAACTGTGGGAGCGAGATGGCGGCTCGAATGAGCTTTTGTTTTCTGGTGGAAGAGCAGTACCGCCGGGACGGAATGCCGCGCAGCGTGATTCGGCAGTTGCAAGCGTGGGGCCACCGGGTGGACGTCATTCGCCCCGGCGGTGAGCTGCTCGAACTCGACGATCTGCTCGACCGCGGCGATCACGACGCCTGGGTGCTCAAGACCGTGTCCGGCGGACCCGGCCTCGGCCTGCTCGAGGCCGCCGCGGCCGCCGGGCAGACGACGGTGAACGACGCCCGCTCCATTCGCGGCGTCCGCGACAAGGTGCACGCGGCCGCGCTCGCGGCCCGCACCGGGTTGCCGGTACCGCGCGCCTGGGCGGCTGCCCGGCCGCTGGATCTCGCCCGGATACCCACGGCCCATTACCCTTTGGTGGTCAAACCGGCCGACGGCAGTTCCGGTCGCGGCGTCCGCCTGATCGAGCGGCCCGAGCAGCTCACCGAACTCGGCCCGGACGAGGGCATGCTCATCGCCCAGCCCTACGTCCCGAATTCCGGGGTGGACCTGAAGGTGTACTGCGTCAACGGCCGGATGTACGGCACCGAGCGCACCTCACCGCTGGCCGGGTCCCCCGGGCTGCCCGATCGGCCGGTCGCCCTGGACGCCGAGGTCACCTCCATCGCGATCCGGGTCGGGGAGGTGTTCGGCCTGGACCTGTACGGGCTGGACATCGTGTACGGGCCGGACGGCCCGATGGTGGTGGATATCAACGACTTTCCCAGTTTCCGCGAGGTGCCCGACGCGGTCGCCGGGGTGGCCCGCGCGATCATCGACCTCTCGCGCGCCGGGTCGCGCCTGCGCCTGATCACCACGCCCGACCCGGTCGAACCGCTGGCGGTGGGCACGCACGCATGAGAGTCGGCCTGATCACCGCCACGCCCGAGCACCCGCTGCTGTCGGCCACCGCCGCGTTGCTCCGGGCGCGCGGGCACGGCGTGGACCACCTGCCGCCGACCGCGCTCCCGCCCGCCGACCCGGCCGATGTCTATCTGCTCAAGGCCCGCACGCCCGCGGCGATCGCGCTGGCCCGCACCCTCGAACTGCGCGGGGTCACCGTGCTCAACTCCGCGGCGGCCACCGAATTCTGCCAGGACCGTACGCATATGGCGCTGCGCGCGGATCAGGCGCACCTGCCGTTCGCGGGCACCGTCGCGCTGTCCGCGCTGTCGCGTTTCGACGGCCATCTCGACACGCCCCTGGTCATCAAGAGCAGGCACAGTCGCCGCGGCGATCTGGTGACCCGGGTGCGCACACCGGAGGAACTGCGCGCGTTGCTGCCCCGCTGGGCCGACGAGCCGGTGGTGATCCAGGATTTCGTGCCCGGCTCCGGCTGGGATCACAAGCTGTGGGTGGTCGGCGATCGGGTCTTCGCCGCCCTGCGCCCCTCCGAATTCGACTCCGGCGCGGGCCGGGCCGACATTCCGCGGCCGGATACGCACCCCTGGGCCGAGTTGGCGCGCGGCGTCGGCGCGGTCTTCGACCTGGAGGTCTACGGGGTGGACGTGCTGGAGGTGAACGGGGCGCCGCTGATCATCGACATCAACGCCTTCCCGGGTATGCGCTCGGTCGCCGGGCCACCGGAGGCCCTGGCGGATCTCGTCGAATCACGCTCGCCCTGAACGGAATTCGACAGCGGTCCGAGCTGTCGGGTGCGATAGAGCGGCGGCAGATAGCGCTCAGGCCGCGCGCCGGCCAGCAGCGAACGCAACCGCGCCCCGCTGACCGGATCCATGGCGTAGGCGAGTTCGGCCACCCGGCGCAGGGTCAGGAAATCGACTCCGGCGCGGGCCGCCCGATCCGTGTACTGGTCGACGGTGCGCAGCGCGTCGTCGTGCGCGTAATAGGCGGCGCTGGTTGATACTTCGGCCAGGCGCTGACGTTCGTAGTCGATCTCGGAACTGCCGCGATGGATACGGATGACCTTCTCCACCGCGGCCAGATCCGCGGTGCCGATCAGCTGCGCGGCCAGGGTCGCGGCCAGCACCCGGTCGGCGTCGAACTCGTAGGCGATGGTCGCCGCGTCGGTCAGCACCACCGTGCCGTCGCCGCGCCGGGTCTCGACCCGCCCGCGGATCCCCCCGGCCGCGGCGGCCAGCAGCCCGTTCGCCTCCGAGGGATGCCAGACGAACAACTCGCGGACGGGGTCGAAATCGGCTGCCTCGAAGGTGAACACCGCGACCCCGCCGAGCGCGGCCAGCCGGCCGGCCAGTTCCCTGCCGCCGAGTTCCCCGTCCAGTCCCATCCCGGCGACCACCAGCCGCACCGGCAGCCCGGAGCGCACGCTCGCCGCCAGCGCCAGCGAGTCCGCGAGCGGCGTCCGCAGCCCCCGCTCCCCGCCGGTGGCCAGGATGTCGCCGCCGACATCCACCACCACTACCTGGTCTGCGTCGAATTCCTTTGCCGCCGCGGCGATCTGGGCACTCACCCCGGCCGCGCCACCCACCGGATCCAGCAGCAGGACACGCTCGCGCACCACGGCGGCCACGGCGGGCAGGGTCGGCCGGGCCCCGCTGCGCAGGCGCGAACCCCCGAGGATCTCGAACACCCCGGGCGCCACGTCGACCCCGCCGACGAAATCCGCCCGGCCGCGTGGCCCGGGCGCGGGGTCGAGCATGAGCCGATCCCACGAATAGCTCAGTACCGCCGCGATATCCACCCCGAGCCTGCGCCCGGCCACCCCGGCGGATATCGCGTCGCCCCCGCCGCCCGCGGCGATCACCACAGCACGCGCCATGCCCCGAGTCCCCTCCCCCTCTGTCCGCCGATAACCGTGAACCAACTGGTCAGCGGCAAGATGCTACCCGCAGGGCAGCGCCGAACGGCGGCAGAAACGCAGGGCCGGGCGGCATTTCGGGAGCTGCCGTGCGGACCACGCCGCAACCCGGTCGAGTTGCCACCGGAACCGCCCGGTGGACGACCGGTCGCGGTCGCGAACCCCGCCGAGCCGCGAGCGGCCGACCGCCTCGCACCGGGGTGAACCCGGGGCGAGGCGGCGGGCAGTCGGCCCTGCCTCGGCGGGTCAACCGTCGACGGTCAGCACCGTTCCGGCGGCAACGGTCCGGCTGCCCTCGCGGACGGCGAAACCGAGGCCCGGCTCGAGCGGAACCGGGCGGCCCAGGGTCACCGTCACCTCGACGGTGTCGCCGGGTACCGCCCGGCCCGCCGGGAGCACCACGTCGCCGACCACGTCACCGGTGCGCAGGTAGAACTGCGGCCGGTAGCCGGTCACGATCGGCGTACGCCGCCCGCCCTGGGCGGCGGTGAGCAGGTGCACCCGCGCGGTGAAGGTGGTGTGTACCGCGACGCTGCCCACGGCCGCGACCACCTGACCGCGCTGGACCTGACCACGCTGGACCCCGCGCAGCAGCAGCGCGACGTTGTCGCCCGCCTCCGCCGATTCCATGGTGCGGCCGAAGGTTTCGACCCCGGTCACGATGGATTCGAGGCTGTCGCCGTAGCCGAGCACCGCGACGCGGTCACCCATGCGCACCCGCCCGCGCTCGACCGCGCCGGTCACGACGGTGCCGCGACCGGTGATGGTGAGCACGTTCTCCACCGGCATGAGGAACGGCGCGTCGGTGTAGCGCACGGGCAGCGGTATGTACTCGTCCACCGCCTCGAGCAACCGCAGCAGCGCGGCCGACCAGTGCGGGTCCCCGTCCAGCGCGCGCAGGCCCGACACCGGTACCACCGGCACCCCGTCGCCGTCGTACCCCTGCGCGGACAGCAGTTCCCGCACCTCGAGCTCGACCAGCTCGAGCAGCTCACCGTCGCCGGCGTCGGCCTTGTTGAGGGCGACCACGATGTGCTCGACCCCGACCTGCCGGGCCAGCAGCACGTGCTCGGCGGTCTGCGGCATGATGCCGTCCAGCGCCGACACCACCAGGATCGCCCCGTCCAGCTGGGCCGCTCCGGTGATCATGTTCTTCACGAAGTCGGCGTGCCCGGGCATGTCCACGTGCGCGTAATGCCGGGTGGCCGTTTCGTATTCGACGTGCGAGATGTTGATGGTGATGCCGCGCTCGATCTCCTCCGGAGCCCGGTCGATGCGGTCGAACGGCACGTAGGCGCCCCCGCCCTGCTCGGCGAGGACCTTGGTGATGGCGGCGGTCAGGGTGGTCTTGCCGTCACGCTCGGGAGCGCAAGGACCTCAGCGACGGGCCGACCTTCCCCGTCTGAGGTCCGGGACGTCCCGGGAAAGGTCAGCGTCGTGCGCCGTCGAGTGCGGAGATCACCAGGGCAGCGACCATCGCACCCGCGGCTGCGGGCAGGCTTGCGATGGTGTGCGCGAACATGGGTAGCAGGGTGCCCCATGAACGGGGCCGTGCGCCAGCGAATTTCGCTCACGCACGGCCCGGCATCGGGAGCGGGGTCAGCTCGAGAGCACCTCGAGCATGCCCGGGGCGAGCACCGCGCTCAGCTCGGACCAGGGAATCGTGATGTCCACGACCCCCATCGCCGAGGGGCCCACCGAGCCCTGCTGGAAGTAGACGCGCATGCCCTCCGGGGTAGCGGTCCAGACCTCGAAGTTCTCCGAACTCGCGCTCGCGCCGCGGGAATCGAAATCGTCCCCCGCCCGGGTCCGTGGGCCCAGCTCGGCGGCCTGCGCCGCGAGCACGTCGAGTCCGGCCCGGCTGTCGGTGAACAGATCACCCAGCCCGATCGCTTCCCCGGTCTCGCGATCGGTGACATGGCTCGCCAGCATGGACCACGGATGCGCGCCGCCGCCGTCGAAGCTCACCCACAGCAGCCCGCTCACCGCTCCGGCGCCGATGTGCTCCACCACGCTGCGCCCGTTCGGGTCGGTGATGCTGACCGGAGGATCCTCGTCGGATACCTGATGACCGGACACGAAGCCCTCCAGCAGCTCACGCATGCTCGCGTTGAATTCCGTTGCCGCCGCGCCGGTTCCGGGTTCCACCTGCGGAACCCGCACGTCGTAGCTCACCCGGCCCTCGGTCCCGTTCACCCGGACGCTCGCGGCCGTGAGCTTGCCGGTGCCCGGGCGCGTGGTCACGGTCGTGGTGGCCGCGGCCGACGTCGTGGCCGATGTCCCGGGACCCGTGGTCACCGGCACGGTGGTCGTGCCGTCCTCGCAGGCCGACAGGCTCAGTGCGATCGCCGCGATACCGGCGACGGTGGCGGTCCGAATCCACATGGAACCCTCCCGTTGTCAGGGCATCGCCGTCCGGCGGTGCTGTTCCCCCAGGGTCCGGGCTCACACCAGGCGCCGACCAACGAACGACCAATCGAGCCCGCCGGGCCTAGCGGGCTCGGCCCACGAATTCGAGCCAGCGCGGCGCGATCTCGGGCCGGATCCCCATCTCACGCAGCAGTTCCAGGGTCTCGGGCCAGGTCAGTCCCGCGCGGCGGCATGCCCGCCACGCGGCCCGGGTGCGGTCCCCGAGATCCTCGAGGTCACCGGCGACGAGCCAGTCGCGCACCCAGCGCCGATGCGGCAGCAGCGTCGCGATCACCTGCCACAGCGGCACCCGCAGGTCCGGGCTCGGCCGATCGTGCCCGGGATGGCAGCGGCGCAGTTCGTTCACGGTGGCGACGGCCTCGAAGCGCTGTTCGAGGGCGAGCAGATGACCCAGGAACGGCCGGCCGGCGGACTCGTCGGTGTACAGCCAGTGCCGCATCCGGTGTTCGAGGTGGATCTGCAGGCGGTGGATCCGTTCGCGGGTGACACCGAAGTCCACGGCGAGCCGTCCGAGGCCGGCCGGTTCGGTGGCGAAGATCAGCCCGGCGGCCACGGCCCGCCGTCGCACGTCCCAGTCTCCGGTCAACTCGCCGAAGGCGGCCAGTGGCTCGGACAGCAGGGCGGGTGCGGGCAGGATGGCGGCATCCGCGGCGGCGGTGAGCCGGGTGACGCCGCGCGGCGCGGGGCCCGGCCGGGGTGATGCCGCGGGCCGGAATTCACCGAACCGCGGATCGCGACCGAAGCTGTGACACCGTGACACTCGCCCTCCCCCGAAGCACCTGTGCGACCCACGATCGGACCGATATTCCATGATGGGAGGCCCCGATCAATGGGGAATAGTCGACGAATCAACGGAATTTCCGCACCTCTACACTCTCGAACGGGGAGGTCGGTTTGCTGAAGTTCTCGATACTGGGCGAAGTTCGCGCGTGGCTCGCGGACACGCCCCTGGATCTCGGTCCGCCGCAGCGGCGTGCCGTGCTCGCGGCGCTGCTGTTGCGCGCGGGCAGGGCCGTCACGGCCGCGGATCTGGTCGAGGGCATCTGGGGTGAGGATCCGGTGCCGCGCGCGGTCCCCGCCCTGCGCACCCACGTGGCCAAACTGCGGCGCGAACTCGAACCCGGCCGGGCCGCGCGCGGCCCCGCGGCGCTGCTGGTCTCTGTCGGCGACGGCTACACCCTGCGGCTGTCCCCCGGCAGCACCGACATCGACGCGGTCGAGGCCCTGCTCGCCCGGGCCGCCCGGCTGCGCGACGAGGACCCCGTCGCCGCCCGCGACACCCTGGTCGCCGCGCTCGCGCACTGGCGCGGCCCCGCCCTGAGCGGGCTGCCCGGCCCCTTCGCCGAACGCCAGCGCGCCCGGCTCGAACAGTGGCGGCTCACCATCATCGAGGATCGCCTCGCCCTGGACATCGCGACCGGGTACAGCGCGGACGCGGTCGCCGAATTGGGCCCGCTCATCGAGCAATTCCCGCTGCGCGAACGCTTTCGCGCCCTGCTGATGACCGCGCTCTACCACTGCGAACGCCAGGCCGAGGCGCTCGAGGAGTACGCCCGCGCGCGCCAGGCGCTGGTGGAGGGTATCGGCGTGGAGCCCGGCCCGGAACTGAGCGCGGTGCACGCGCACATCCTGCGCGCCGAACTGCCGCCGGTGACGCGTCCGGCGCCCGTGCGCTCCCCCGCGCAGTTGCCGCCCGATATCGCCGACTTCACCGGCCGCTCCCGGCTCACCGCCGAACTCGCCGCGCAGTTGGTCGGCGACCGCAGCGCCGTGGTCATCTCCGCGGTCGGCGGGATGGGCGGGGTCGGCAAGACCACGCTCGCCCTGCACGTGGCGCATCGGGTGCGCGATCGGTTCCCGGACGGCCAGCTGTATGTGAATCTGCGCGGTGTCGACGACGAGCCCACCGCCCCGGGCGATGCCCTCGGCGGATTCCTGCGCGCGCTCGGCGGCGCTGAGGGCGCGATTCCCTCCGGGGTCGAGGACCGGGCGGCGCAATTGCGAACCATGCTGTCCGACAAGCGAATTCTGCTCGTCCTGGACAACGCCCGGGACAGTGCCCAGGTCCGGCACCTGCTACCGGGCACTCCGGGGACCGCGGTGCTCATCACCAGCCGCTCCACCCTCACCGAACTGCCCGCGGTCCGGCGCACCCGCCTGGACGTGCTCGAGCCCGCCGAGGCGCTGACCCTGCTCACCCGGATCCTCGGCGCGGAACGGGTGCGTGCGGAACCGGACGCGGCCCGCGCGGTCATCGAGCAGTGCGCATGCCTGCCGCTGGCGGTGCGCATCGTCGGGGCGCGACTGGCCGTGCGGCCGCGGTGGACCATCGCCGATCTGGCCGCCCGCCTGGCCGACGAGAGCCAGCGCCTGGACGTGCTGCGGACCGGCGACCTCACCGTGGAGGCGGCCTTCCGGCTCGGCTACGCCCACCTGAATCCCGAGCAGGCCGGGGCTTTTCGCGCGCTGGCCCGGGCCGACGTTCCCGACTTCCCGGTGGCGGGCGCCGCCGCGGTGCTCGGGGTGAGCGTCACCCGCGCCGAGTACGTCTGCGAATCGCTGGTCGATCTGAGCCTGCTGGAGACCACCGCGCCCGGCCGCTACCGCTATCACGATCTGCTGCGTCTGTTCGCGCGCGGTCAGTCCGGCGCGGACGAGGAGACGGTGCTCGCGGGTCTGCTCGACCACTATCTGGCCAGCGCCAAGAATCTGCTCGCCGCGATCGACTACAGCAACATCTCGGGCCTGCTCGTGCCCACCGTCGCGCCCGGTCATCGGTTCACCAACGGCTCGGACGGCCAGTCCTGGAACGACATCGAGCGTCCGGTGGTCATCGCGCTGCTGCGCCAGGCCGCGCGCCTGGGCGGCCCGGTGGTCGCGGTGGCGGCCGACCTGGCGTGGATCACCGCCGAGACCATCGACGCGGGCACCCGGGCCCGCGAACTCGCCGAGGCGCTGAAGGCCCTGCTGCACACCGCGATTCGTGACGAGTGCCACGGATCGGTACGCCGCCTGCGGGTTTCGCTCGGCGCACTGCTGCAGGTCGGGCTCGGCGAGGTCGAGGCGAGCAGGCGGTATCTGCGCGACATTCCCCCGCCCACCGACGACGCGGGCCGTCGCCTGCAGGTGCTCACCGAACTGCTGCTCGGCATCGCCGACCGCAGGCTGGGCGACACCGAGGACTCGCACCGGCGCTTCCACGAGGCCCTGGCTCTGACCCGGATGCTCGGCGACCGTTCCATGGAGGCGTGGATCCTGGCGCTGTCGCTGCGCACGCTGTGCGAATCGGGCCGGTACGAGGAGACGATCACCGTCGCCGGCCACGCCCTCGCGCTCGCCCGCGAATCGGCGAACGATCTCGCACTCTGCTGGGCCACACACGAATTGGCCGCCACCTATTCGCTGCGCGGGGACCACGAGCGCGCGCTCGAGCTCGGCGAGCAGGCCGTGCGCATGGCCCAGTGCAACGGCGTACGCCTGTGGGAGGGCTGGGCACGCACCCGGCTGGCCCAGATCCAGCTTCGCGCCGGGCGCGTGTGCGCGGCCGAGACCGAGGCGGCCACCGCCCTGGATCGCCTGGCCATCGCGGCCGATCCGCTGGACCGCGCCCGCGCGCTGGTGCTGCGCGCCGCCGCCCTCGACGCGCGCGGGGCGACCTGCGAGGCGGATCGGGACGCTCGTGAAGCCGCCGCCGTCTTCGACCGCGCGGGTCTGCCGCCACCCACCTTGACCACGCTGTTCAATCCCGCGGCCGCGCTGCCGATCACACAATAGAGAACGTTTATTCCTTATTGATCGGCGCCTGACAGGCTGGTGTCCGGACGCCACGCGTGGTGATGGGCAGATCCCCGGCACCGGCGTCCATCCGGTCATGTCCGCGTATGTGCGAGGGGTACGTACGCGTGTCATGCCGTTCTCGCGCCGCCCGCGGGTGCCCGCGCCGCGCGCCGCCGCCCCCGTTGTGACCGCGTTCTCGCGCCGGATGACACCCGTGTGATTTAGGATTGCCCGCAGTTTCGCCAAGAGTTTGCTGTGCACCGAACCTGTTGTCCGTGATCGGCGATGAAGGCGGGCCCGTGGGCATATTGCGTGAGCACAAGACCTTGCTGTCCAACGTCGCGCTGGTGGCGGTGCTGCTGGCCGGCGGGTCGTATCTCGCCTTCGGCGTGGCCCGGGTGCGGCCGCCGGGCGATACCTACTCCGTCACAGTGCATTTGGATCGCTCCGGCGGACTGCAGGCGGGCAACGACGTGACCTGGCGCGGGTACCGCGTCGGCAAGATCCGGAAGATCGAACTCGTCGAGAACGGGGCGGAGGTGGCCGCGGTCGCGGAGATCTACCGGCGATACGACATTCCGGCCGACACCGCCGTCCACGTCGGCGCGCTGTCCGGGGCGGGCGAGCAGTACCTGGACTTCCGGCCGAACACCGACGTCGCGCCGTACCTGTCCGACGGCACGGTGATCCGATTCGATCCCGAGCGCATCACCACCCCGGTGCCCATCTGGTCGGCGCTGGACAACACCAGCGCCCTGCTGGCACAGGTCGACCCGGACAAACTGACGGTCATCCTGAACGAACTCGACACCGCGCTCAGTGGCGGGCCCGAGCAGCTGCGCCACCTCATCGAGGGTGTCAGCCTGGCCACCACCGGCCTGGACAACCTGCTGCCGCAGACGACCAGCCTCATCGAGAACCTGCGTGTGATCGCCGATACCTCCTCGCACGCGCAGCCGGATCTGGGGACCCTGACCCGCAATTCGCGCATCCTGGTCGATCAGGCCAACGCCGCCAACGGCGAACTGAACCGGTTTCTCACCGACGCGCCCGGCCAGCTGGCCATCGCCGAGGCCACGCTGACCCGCAACGAGCAGCCCATCGAACAGCTGGCCCAGACCCTGAGCGCCATCGTCAAGAGCGCGCTGCTGCGCACGCCCGCGCTGCGGGCGCTGTTCCCGGGGCTGGTGGTCGGCACCTCCGCCATGGGAGTTCCGGCGCACGACAACGAGTTCCACACGATCCTGGACGCCTGGCCGCGGCCGTGGTGCGACTACACCAGCAGGACGACGCCGCTGCAGCAGGCGACCGACGGCACCTTCGCGCGGTGGAACTACTGCGTCAATCCGCCGCCGGAACAGCAGATTCGCGGCTCCGGCAACGCGCCCCGGCCGAGTATTCCGGACAACGGCGCGCAAATGCCGACCTGGGGTGACCCGGAGGACCGCACGCCACCGCCGGTGCGCTGAATTTTCCTCCGCGATTCTCCCCGCGTGTCGGCACACCCGGCGCGGGTTCATCCCGCGAATTTCCGAATGGAGCCCGCAGAATATTCCCGTGGTACCGCCAGGTGGTCCCAATGCTTGTGCCCATGTGATGTCCCGCCGCCCCGATCGGCAGTTCTCGAACCGGGTGGCGGGCAAGGCTAGAGAGGTCAGATGACTCGATGACGATCAAGCGTTCCCTCGGCCTGGCGGCCCGTTCGGCCGTCCTCGCCGGTGTCGCGTCGGCCGGTCTGGTGGCGGCTCCCGCGCAGGCCGAGCCGCTGTGGCCCGGTGGCCCGGAGGTCCCGGGCGTGCCCGCGATCGTGCCCACCGTGCCGGTCACCGCGCCGTGTTCGGAGAAGGCCCGGGCGTGCTTGCGGCTGAGCACGAACGAGGCCTGGCTGATGGACAAGGGCGAGGTTGTTTTCGGTCCCACGCCCATTTCGCATGGAATGCCCGGTTTCGAAACTCCGCCGGGCGTTTTCAACGTGGCGTTCAAACGGCCGTTCCATTGGAGCACGATGCATCACGCGCCGATGGAATACGCCATCTTCTTCAATGGCGATATCGCTTTCCACATCGGTCCGGTGGACAAGCAGTCGCACGGCTGTATTCGTATGACGCCGGACGGGGCGAAGGAGTTCTTCCGCTACCTGCAGACCGGTGATGTGGTCGAGGTCGTGGCCTGACCCGAATCTCGTGTGCGCGGCCCCCTTCCGGTCATCGGGAGGGGGCTTTCCCTTGCCGTCCGAGGTGACCGCCGTTACAGTTACGCACCAGTAGGAACGCTAGCGTTCCCTGAACGCCGGCAATCCCCGATCGAAGTGTGGAGCTGTAGATGACGAGACCGACCACCGCCGTATCGGATCGGACCGCCGTGACCGCCATTTCGACTCCGCTGCACGATGCCCGTGCGCTGTCCCGCACGCTGGTCACCCATTTCGCCGAGCACGTCGCGCCCTGCGGCACGCTGCCGGGCGACGCCCTGCGCGGCGACGTCACCGCGGTGACCAGGACCTGCCTCGAGCTCGCGGCCGCCGTTCTCGAGGGCCGCGACGTCAGCACCAAGCTCGAGCGTCTGCGCCGCGCCGGCGCGGACTGGGCGCGCGAGGGCATCCCGATCGGCACCATTCACCGTGCGGTACACGACGGTTTCGCACTCGGGTTCGATCTCATCCTGGACGCGGCCGGCCCCGAGCACTACGAGCGGATCGCCGAGACGGCCCGGCGGCTCATGGAGGTGCAGGCCATGGTCGGCACCGCGTTCGCGGTCGCGTACGTGCGCGAGCACCGCGCGGTGGTGGCCGAGCACCACTCCGCCGTGCACACCGTCACTTCGGCGCTACTGGCCGGACATTCGGCCGCGACGATGGCGCGCGCCGGCGGGGTCGAGATCGACGAGGCGTATCACGTGCTGGCACTGAGCATTCCGTCGCACAGCGGGGAATCGGATCCGGCCATCGACCCCCAGGTGGTGGCGCGGCGCAAACTGCGCCGCCTGCAGTCCGAACTCGCGGATCGGTGCGGCGGGCGGGCGCTGGCCCTGCTCGGCACCGACGGGGGCACCGTGCTCCTGCCCCAATCCGTCGTCGCCACAGCCGATCTCGACCCCCTGGTGGCCGCCCTGGCCGCCGCCGCGCAGGTGCCGATCACCGCCATCGCGCTGCACACCGCGACCGCGACCATCCCGCAGGCCGCGGACCAGGGACACGAACTGCTGGATCTGGTGCACCGGCTGGGCTGCGCGCCGGGGCTCTACAACTTCGACGACCTGGCCATGGAGTACCAGCTGACCCGGCCCGGCCCCGGACGCGAATACCTCGGCGCGCTCCTGGATCCGCTCGACGAGCACCCCGAACTGCTCGACACCCTGCGCCGGCACATCGCCAACGATCTCAATCGCAAACGCACCGCACGGGTCCTGGGTGTGCACGCCAATACGGTGGACTACCGGCTCAAGCGCATCGGACAGCTCACCGGTTTCGACCCCGCCCAATCCTCGGGACTGTGGTATCTGCGCTCGGCGCTGGTGGCACGCTCCTACGATCGGCCCGGGTCCGCGGTGGGCGACCCGCTGCCATCCGCGCCAGCGTCCCGGCGAAGGCCAGATGTCCCGCGAGAGCCGACCGGCTCGACGCCACCGACCACACCGTGCGCACCCCCGCGGGGTCCGGCGAGCGCTGGGCGAAGCGGTCCGCCAGCCAGTCGGTCATGAGCGGCGCGGCCAGGAACTGCAGGGGCAGATGCATACTCAGCCGATCGCGGATGTAGCGCACGTCCGCGCCGTGGTCGAGATAGCGCCGCACGTGCGCGTCGATATCGGCGACCGCGATGACCTCGTCGTTGACACCCTGCACCACCAGCAACGGCATCGCGGGCGCCTGGGCGCCCGGCCGGATCTCGTCGAGTACCGCGCGCAGGTGCGGATGCGCGAACATGGCGGCCAGCCCAGCCCCGGAATGACGTTCGGCGTCGCGCCCGGCGAACCGGGCGAGCAGCGGGAAGGTGGCGGTGGTCTCGGCGCGCTGCAGCAGCGCCAGGTATGCCGCCGAAAGATGTTCGCGCAGCACCGGATCCAATTGCGGATAGGCGCGGCGCAGCGCGGCGGTGAAGACCATGGCGAAGCCGGCGAAGGGTGACCCGTTCAACCGCATGAACGCCGCCGCCGGATCCCCGACCGGAGATCCGGCGACCGCGCCCACGATGTCGAGTTCGGGCGCGTACTCGGCGGCGAGTTCGGCCGCCCACGCGGTGGCCAGCCCACCGCCGGAGTACCCCCAGAGTCCGATGCGGGTGGCGGCCGAGAGCCCCAGCGGCGCGAAGCGCAGGGCCGCGCGGGCGGCGTCCAGTGCGCGGTGGCCGGGTTCGCGCGCGGCCCCGAAATGCCCGCCGGCGCCCTCGTGATCGGGTACCGAGACCACCCAGCCGCGTTCCAGCGCACCGATGATGAGCGGCAGTTCGATCTGCGGTATCGAGCCCGCCGCGCGGGCGCGATGCCGTAACGCGTAGGAGGGGAAGCACATCGGCGCGACCGCGTCGATCGCGCACTGGAACGAGAGCAGCGGGCGGTCACCCGGATCGGGTCCTTCGGGCAGCAGCACCGTGGTCACCGCGGCCTCGGGCGCGCCGCGCAGGTCGGTGGTGCGGTACAGCAGTTGCCAGGCCCGAACGCGCTGGGGCACCAGTCCGAGCAGCCCCAATCGCACAGCGCGCGTGCGCAATACGGTGCCGGGCGCGAACGCGCCCAGCCCCTCGGGCGCGAGGTGGAACGGATCGGCGTCGGGTAGCAGCGGTCTGCCCCACTCCGGTTCGGCGTCGTTCCGGAGCAGGGGTTCTTCCAGCGAGTCGCCGATGGTCATGGTGTTCCTCTCGGGCAGGGCGCTCGGCGCCGGGCGGGCGCCCGGCGCAAGGTCGCGGTCGCGGTCAGAGCTGTCCGCCGCCGCCGATCAGCCAGGGATTGAACGCGCACGCCAGTTCCGGCGAAGTACCGGATCCCAAGGCGCGCAAGGCGATCGACGCCGCACGCGGCGAGTACAGCATGGTCAGGTGATCGGAGAGATCCTGGTCGCACCCCTCCTGCAGGGTGATGTTCTGAACCGTGGCCCCCGGCCCGGCCTGCAGGAAGGTCCACTCGTACGGGTTGGAAACCTCGTCGTGCCGGGTGCCGACCACGGTGTACTCGACCCCGGGAACGGTGTCACCAGCGGCGTTGAGCCGGGAGTAGAAGGACGAGCCCACCACCTGCTGGATGTTCGACTGCCCGAGCAGCGGCTGATAGAAGCCCAGGATGTCCAGCCCGAGGTTGTTGATGGCCCGCCCCAGCGCCGCGATGCCCATCAGCGAGGTGCCGTGATTGGTCGCGCCGAAGGAGATGAACTTACCTACCTTTCCCTCTCCCCCTTCGAATTTCAGATACTGGGAGGCCACCGGACCGCCCTGCGAATGCGCCACGACATCGACCGCGCCCGCCCCGGTCGCCGCGAGCACCCGGTCCACGAACGTCCCGAACTGGCGGGCGGAGTCCTCCATCGGCCCGACCCCGTGCCTGCCCGGCAGCACCGTCCCGACGCCGCCGCCGTTCAGCAGGTTCTCGCGCCCGTAATTGAAGGCGAACACGCAGTATCCGGCCCGCGCGATCCGGGGCGAGAGGTAGGCGAAACTGTCGTAGGCGTTCATCCAGGTACCGTGCAGCAGCACCACCGGCCGCGGGTGTTCCGCGCTCGGGCGGCAGTCCCACCGGTTCGCCCCGGGCGGGGCCGCGTCGGGATGCAGCAGCCCGTATCCGAAGGCGGCCAGGTACGCCGACACCTCCGGTCCCTCCCCCACCGCGTCGGAGGCGACACTGGCCGTCGCGGATCCCGTCCCGCTCCCGGAACCGCTCCCAGACCCACTGCCGGTCCCGACATCGGCCCGCGCCACGCCGCCGGCGCTCAGCACCGCCAGCGCGGTGGCCCCCGCGCACAGAATCGAGCCCAGCGTCCTGCTCGTCCGTCTCATGACATCTCCCACCGCATCGCATGAATCGACATCGGCGTCGAATTCGCTTGCGAACGTAAGGCGGTGGCGTGAGCGCTGTCACGGGCGCTGTGTCAGATGACAATGCCGCCCTCCCGCGCCGGGCGGGCGGTTGTGGCGATGGACAGCCGGATCAGGCGGCGGGGGTGCCTGCGATGACGATGGCGGTGCGGGTGAACAGATCCGTCAACTCCGGCAGGGCCGCCGCGCCGTGTTGATGCAGGCACGCCCGCACCCGATCGTCGATGCCGCCGAGCAGCATGTCGATCATCTCCCGATCCGGCTCCCCGGTGAGATCGCCGTCGCGGACCCCGACCCGGGCCACGGCCAGGATGTAGTCGGCGAACTTCTCGTGCACCTGGGCGCGCTGGGCGACCAAACCCGGTCCGGCGGCGAGGGTTTCCACGTACAGCGCCCGGGCCGCGCCCGGCTGGGCGGCGAGCATGCCCAGGTAGATCTGGAAGGAGAAGCGCACCCGGTCGGCCCAGCGCACGCCGTCCATGCCGGTGACGGTGGCCTGCAGCTGATCCAGCGCCGAGGTGACCGCGAGATCGTAGGCGGCGGCGAAGCATTCGTCCTTGCCGCCGAAGACGGCGTAGAAGGTCCGCCGGGCCACCTGCGCGCGGCTGACGATGTCGGCCACGGTGGTCGCCGCGTATCCCAGTTCGCCCACCGCCTCCAGCACCGCGCCGCACAGCCGCTGATACTGCGAGGTGACGACTTCTTCCCGGCTCAGCCCGTGCCGCCCGCGCGGCAGGGGTCCGGCCGACCCGATAGCTTCCACACTCACCCCGCCAGAATATGGCCTGTGCGCACGCGGCGAAGCCCGGCTAGCGTTTCGGCCAGTACCAGGGCGGCTCGTCGAGGGTGCCCAGCCCGTCCACGACGGTCGCCCCGTCCCGCTTGACCAGCTCGATGGTGTGCAGGTCCGGGGCGTGCGCGGCGATGGCCGCGATGAGCGGGCGGGCATGGCTCACCACGACCACCTGGGTGTCGCGGGCCACGGCGGCGACGAGCGCGCCGAGCGGGCCGAGCAGTTCGGGGTGCAGACTGGTTTCCGGCTCGTTGAGCACCAGCAGTTCGGGCGGGCGGGGCGTGAGCAGGGCCGCGGTGAGCAGCAGGTAGCGCAGGGTGCCGTCGGAGAGTTCGGCGGTGGTCAGCGGCCGGACGAGACCGGGCTGGTGCAGCAGCAGCTCGAAACGACCGTCCCGGCTGAGGATTTCGATCTCGCTGCCCTCGAACGCGTCGTCGATGGCCCGCGCGAGGCCTTCGGCGTCGCCGATCTCCCGGATCGTCTGCAGGGCCGCGGCCACGTCGGCCCCGTCGTGCGCGAGGACCATGGTTCTGGTGCCGATCCGCGGGGTGCGCGCGGGTGCGTCGGCGTCGGTGCGCAGATGGTCGTAGAAGCGCCACGATCGCATGCGTTCGCGCAGGACCAGCAGGTCGGGGGCGGCCTGCGGATCGGCCAGTTCCGAGAGCATGCTGTCGAAGGACTTCAGCGGGTGCGGCACCATGGCCCAGTCGCCGTCCGCGCCGCGCAGGCGCAGCACCGGTCCGCCGCGCTCGGCCAGCAGGGTCGCGGGCCGCAGTACCGGACCCGCCCACACCGCCTCGGCCTTGATCTCCGGATCTCGATCGAACATCGACTGACCGGGCACCGGCACGCCCAGGTCGGCGGCGTATCCGAAATCGTCGCCCGCGTAGCCCAGCCGCAGGGCCAGGGGTTCACCGCGCGCGGTCCGGCGCGGTCCGGCCCACAGGGTGGAGTCGATTCCGCCTTCGCGGGCCAGCCCGGCCACGGCTCCGTTGCGGGAGAACTCCGCGAGCAACCGCAGGACCCGGTACATGCTCGACTTGCCGCTGCCGTTGGCTCCGGTGACCACGTTGAGCTGACGCAGCGGTACGACCAGCCTGCGCAGTGACCGATAGTTCTCGACAGCCAGGGTGGTCAGCATGCGGCCAGTCAACCATCGGTTACCGACAGTGCCGCGATCGGACGCGGGGCGCGCGGTGCCTATCCCGCGCCGAGTGTGCCGACGTGAACATCGTCGGGCGCGGATGGCGGCCAGGGGATCGGGTGCACACCGGCGCGACCCCACAGGGCGTTCCAGCCGCCGCCGGGCAACCAGGATGCCGGGACGCGCAGACCGGTGTCGGCGACGTGCGCCCAGAACAGGTCGGCGCTCGCGCCCAGCGCGACGGCCGTCGGCCAGCCGCGCTGCCAGGGGCCCGCCGGATCGTCGAGGGTGGTCGCGGGAAAGCCCGGCACGGTGACCATTCCAAGTGCGGCGACCGCGACGGTCCGGCACTCGGGCGGGGTGGTGGTGAGCGCGAGTATCAACGGGCACAGGAATTCGGCGCGCGGATCGCGGAGCAGCGCGCGGGCGAAGACCGGATCGTCCGCGCGGGCCAGGGCGTGCAGCGCCGCGCGCAGGCGCAGCGCGACCAGCTCGATCGAGCGGGCGGTCCCGATGTCGGGATCACGGACCAGCAGGCGCAGGGCCTTCGACGGCAGCGCGGTGTCGTCGGAGAGCCGGCGCACCCGGGGGTGACGAGCGATCAGATCCGGATCGAGTCGCTCGACCGCGCGGGTGAGCGGGCGTGCGCCCGACGCCGCCCAGAGCTGCGGCAGCGTGAGAAGTCCGTCGGACAGCGCCGTTCGGATGTGCCCGGCGAGCCGCTCGGCGCTCGCCCGGCGCAGGACGGTCAGCGCCTTGCCCGCCGCCTCGGCGTCGAACGCCGGTTCCCGCCGCCCCGCGGGCGCGCGGGCCACGGTCCCGCGCCGCGTGTCCGTCGCCGCGGACACCGGTCGGCGGTATTCGACCGGTGCCGGCAGATTGTTCTGTCCGGCAGCCTTTTTCGAGCCGATCGACACTCCCGTCCCGGCGACGGGCGCATCCGCGAGGGCGATGAACACCGCGCGGGTGGTAGCGACGTCTCGCACCGGCTCGCACACCACGGCGCGCAGCGCGGGGCCGAGTTCGCGCACCGCGTTCGGGGCCGAGCGGCGCGGGCGCGCAACCGATTCCGGGTCCGGCGTCTCCGGTTCGGTGTCGGGTTCCACCCGGCGCAACTCCCGTACGAGGCGTTCCAGCGCGGTCTTCAGCACCGGGTCCGGATCGTCGTTGAACCTGCCTTTGATCTCGCTGATCCACCAGCCGTACCCGGTGGACCGGAGTTCGGCGTTGACCAGAATGATGTCCTGCGCGTCGCGCAGGGCGAGCAGCACGTTGCGCCCGGCCATCGCCATGTCTCGATAGGGTGATCCCGCAATACAATTGCCCATGTAGTCCGACCATTCGGCCAGTCGCCCGGTATCGCGCGCGACCTGGACGCGGGCATCGGTGCCCGGCAGCCGCTGCCCGTCGAGGTCGAGAATCGTTTCCGGAACGTCGAATTCACCGCCGAGCGCCGCCGCGACCGCACCGCCGGTCATCAGCCCCGCGCACAGACTCGCCCAGTCGGGGCAGCGCGCGGGCGGGGTCGCGCCCAGCGCGACGAGTTGCGCCGCGCCCGCGACCGCGAGCGGGATCGAATCGAGCCGCGGGGTCAGCGGCTCGGGCCGTTCCGCGGCCGGGTCCGGGTCGAAGTGCGGGACACAGCCGTAGCCGGTCCGGATCTCGGCGGCCCGGTGACCGCGCAGGCTCACGACGGCGTCGGCGAGTTCGCCGTACCACAGCAGATCCGAGGCGTGCTCGCGCGCTGCGGGGTCCTGTTCGAGCCGCCGCGCCAACGGCGTTTCGGCGAAGCGCGCCACATAGGGATTCATGTCCCAGGTCGCCGGGGCGCGGGTGCCGACGTAGCCGATGGCGGCGCGCCACTCGCGCAGCGCCGGCGGATCCCAGTGGGCGCCGGGCAGCAGCTCGGTCATCTCGCGCAGCGTGAGCTGGAAGGCCTGCTCGACGACGGTGGCGTACGCGAGCGCGGTCGCGGTGCGCACGCGCACGAATTTCTCGAACGCCCGGTTCATCGGCTGCTGCTGTCGCAACCAGGAATCGATGTCGCGCACATGGCAGATGGGGCGGGCGGGCAGCGGGCACTCCGCGGGCGCGTCGCGCCGCGCGGACTTGACATCGTGCCGGCCGACCATGGCCGACGCCGCCGCGAGTTGCGGGCGCAACGCGGTGATGCCCGCGACCACGCCGTGCTCGTGCACGGCCACCGCGAGGCGCACCAGGACCGTGGCGGCGACGGCGTCCTGAATCAGCCGCTCCAGCACCGGTTTCCACACCTCGGCGAAGACGGGGACGCGGCGAATCGCGGTCAGCAGCGCCAGCGGATCGGTCGGGTCGATCCCCAGCTCGGCCACCGTCAGCTCGGCGTCGTACTGCCGCCGGCGCCGGTACAGGCTCTCGGCCCGGCTCATGTCCTGGGCGCGAATCCGGCTCTCGGCCAGCGCGAGCGTCGCCTGCCGCGCGCCGACCCGATCCCACAGATCCCGGAGCAGTGCCCGCCTGCGCTGCCGCGGGTAGCGGTTCAGCACCGGCGCCAGATTCGCGGCCAGGGCCGAGGGGGCGCCGGCCGGAATCGGATCGGTCCCCGCCGGCGCGTGCCAGCCCAGCACCTCGGCCACCTGTTCGGGCCCGAGGAGTTCGGCCGCGGCCGAGGCGAGCGTCAGCGCGGCCCAGCGCTGTTCGCGAATCGCCTGTTCGGCGGCGGCGCCGACCGGCTTGGTGGCGCTCACCCCGAACAGCGCGACCAGGGTGCTCGCCCGTGCGCCCAGCCGGGCGGCGCCCTCGATACCGAGGACGCGCAGCGCGGCCAGCACCGCGTCCCGGCGATCGCCGGTGGCCCCGGCCAGCCGGGCCGAGACGAGGCCGTCGCCGAGGTCGATCCCGGCCCCGGCGATCACCGGGCCGCCCGCGGCCATCCACCGCGCCAGGGTGTTCCGGGCCGCGGCGACCCGCTCGGGTGCGCTGTCGCGGTCTCCGAGGACGACCGCCGCGCCGGCCCGCAGGTCGTGTGCGCGCGGATCCACCGGTTCCCCGGTCTCGGCCGACCAGGCCCCCAGTGTTCTGTCCGCGACGACACCCCAGGCCAAACGAACCGCCAAACCGAAACTCCCACCGCCGCTTTCCGCGCGGGCATCGGATCGATGCGCGCGGCGGCCAACCATACGAGTCACCGCCGGCCTCGGCAATCGAATTCTCACCCCGCGCGCCGCGCCCGCGAGACGTAGTGTGCCGTCAGGTTTCCCGCCGGTTCACCGGCGGTGAAATCGCGGATTCCCGATCGCGAGAAATGGCGTGCACCGATGCGAAATAGCGCAGTCCACCTGCGAAATCCAACCGCCCGGAATGCGATCGACACAACCGAATGCCTCCCGTACCATCGCCGTACGGGGAGTAGGGGCCGGTCGAACGGGGGCACGGTGTGAGAGGTCGTCTGTCGGCGACAATCCGCGACGGGGTGGGGTGGCTGCGGCGTTTCGCGCGTACCGCGCCGGGCGCCATGGGCGCGGTCGTGGTGGGTCTGGTGATCGTGTGCCTGGTGTCCGGGCTGGTGTCCGCGAATGAGCTCGATGACAAACGAACTCGCCGCGACACGGTGTTGCAGCACACCGAACCGCTGGCGAATGCCGCCCAGCGCCTGTATGTCGCGCTCTCCGCGGCGGACGCGGCCGCGTCGGCCGCATTCCTGTCCGGCGGAATCGAATCCACCGAGGTGCGCGCCCGCTACCGGCAGGCGCTGGCCGACGCCGCCGCCGCGCTGGCCGAGGCCACCACGGGCGCCTCGGACGCGCAGACCCGCGAGATCGTGGCGCGAATCGCCGTCGACCTGCCCGCCTACACCGGGCTGGTGGAAGCCGCGCGAGCCAACAATCGCCAGAATTTGCCGGTAGGTTCGGCCTACCTGCGCCAGGCGTCCGCGCTCATGCAGGACACCCTGCTGAGCAAGGCCGAGGAACTCGAGCGCACCCGGCTCGCCGCGCTGCACGAACAGCAGCGTGTCATTTCCGGTCCGCCGCTGATCGGTGTCGTGCTGCTCGTACTGCTGCTGATCGGCTGCGCGCTGGGTTCGCGAGAGCTGCTGCGGCACACCAATCGCCGGGTGAATCTCGGCGTCCTGGCCGCCGCGGGGGCGGCCGTGCTGACCCTGCTCTGGATCGCGGGAACGACGATCGCGGCCACCACCGCCGTCGACCGCGGCGAGCACGGCGCCACCGCACGCTTCGAAACCCTCGCCAAGACACGGATTCTCGCCCAGCAGGCCCGCACCGAGGAGACGCTGCTGCTGGTCACCCGGGGTGACGTCGACGCCAGCGAGGCCCGCTATACCGAGATCAGCACCGCCCTGCGCGAGAGTCTGCTCTCGGTGGTGAGCGCCGATTCGCCCGCCGCGCAGGCGTTCTCCAGCTGGCAGGACAGCCATCGCGCCCAGATCGTGTCCTATCGGGGCAACGAGTACGGCGCGGCGGTGCAGCGATCCATCGGCGCGGGCGACGATTCGGCGGCTGCGCGTTTCGCCGCTCTCGACGAGGCGCTGCGCTCCGATCTCGAGCAGACCCGCGAGCGGGTGCGCGACGGGGTGGACGCGGCGGGCGACGCGTTGTTGCTGGCTCCGCAGGGCGCCCTGCTCCTGCTGTTCGGGGCGGCCGCCGCGGTCGCGCTCGGGGTCTGGCCACGGTTGAAGGAGTTCCTGTGAGCAGTCGGCACGCACGAATTCGGCTGGCCCTGCTGGCCGTTGCCGCCACGCTCGCCGCGGCCTGCAGCGGCAACGCGCCCGATGCACCGATCATGGTCGTGGACCCGGGCAGCGGTCTGCCCCCGGGCGCCACCGAGATCACGACCGCCCCGCAACCCCAGCCGCAGACCTGCAATCCCACCGCGAGCCTGCGTCCGGTCAATCAGCCGCGGTCCGGGGCCATGCCCGCCGGATCGACCATGGCCGCGATCGTGGCCAACGGGAAAGTGCGGGTGGGCGTCGACCAGAACCTCTTCCTTTTCGGATTCCGCAACCCGGCCACCAATCAGCTCGACGGATTCGATATCGGCATCGCCAAAGAGATCGCGAAGGATCTGTTCGGAGATCCCGATCGGGTCGAACTGCGCCCCATCGATACCGCCAATCGGGTGGCCGCGCTGCGCGACAACGAGGTCGATCTGGTGGTGCAGACTTTCTCCGCCACCTGTGAGCGCCGCCGTGAGATCGAGTTCTCCACCATCTATTTCACGACCCAGCAGCGCATTCTCACCACCAATGGCAACGGCATCGAATCCGCCGCCGATCTGAAAGGCCGGCGAATCTGCGCGCTGCAAGGAACCACCACACTCGAGGCGATATTCGCGCTGAAGGACCGGCCCACGGTGATCGGGATGAACAATTGGCTCGACTGCCTGACCGCGTTGCAGCAGGGCCAGGTCGACGCCCTGAGCACCGATATGCCCATCCTGGCGGGATTGCGGGTGCAGGATCCGAATCTGCACATCGTGGGTGGGTCGATCGCCGTCGACGATTACGCGGTCGGCGTGCCGAAGCAGGCCACCGATATGGTGCGTTTCGTCAACGGCGTGCTCGAGCGAATTCGCACCGATGGCACCTGGACCCGGCTGTATCAGGATCATCTGGTCGCCGAGCTCGGCGCGTCGCCCGGCCCGCCCGCACCCCGATACCTCGACTGACGGCCATGACGGGGACATCGGGCCGCGCGCTGACCACCGCCGAGATCGACCGCGACATCGGCAGGCGCGCAGGCGAAATCGACGCCATCGCCACCACCCTGGTGGAAGTGGACGGCCATGCCGGCCTGCACCTGGTGCGCCGCTGCCCGCCCACCGGGCGCACCGCCGAACGCTGGGCTCCGGCTCACACCGCGCTCGACCGGCTGTGGGTGGACTTCGGGCACCTGCGCGATCTGCTCGAGCGGGTGCGCACCGCGCGCGCCAAGCGCCGGCTCGAGCCCCGGGACCGCGCCGAGCTCACCCGGCTGCTGCGCGGGCAGCCCGTGGAACTGGCGCGCGTGGCGATTCCGCTGGCGCGGCGCACACTCGACGGTCCGGCCGAACACGTCGAGCACGCGGGCTTCCGGGAGCTGGTGGACCGGATGCGCGCCGAATTCCCCGGCATCGTCGAGGTGCTCGACGCGATCGAGGCCGCACACCGGCGCGCCGTGGACCGGATGACACCGGTGCGGGCCGAGCTCGCCGCCGCGGCGGCGCTGCCCGAATCGCGGTCCCTCACCGCCGATCTCGCCGCCCTCGCCGCGCGCGCCGACACCGACCCGCTGTCCCTGACCAGGTCGGAGCTCGACGCCGGGCTGGGCGAGATCACCACCCGGCTGGCCGATCTCACCGCGCGCCTGGCCGAACTCGAGGCCGTCACCCGTGACCGGGACGCGGCGATCGCCCGCCTGCGGGCGCGGATGGACACCCTGCGCGACACCCGGGCGCGCGCCGAGCTCGCCCGCGTCGCGGTGGAGCGGACCATCCTGACCGGCCCGCTCCCCCGCCACGCCGACGACAGCGGCGCGCTCGGCGCCGAACTCGACACGCTCGCAGCCGATTCGGCCGCGCCCGCCGATCGACTGCTCGACCTGCGGCGGCGCCTGACCGCGGCCATCGCCGCGGCCGCCGAGTCCGAGGAGGTCGCGCTCGGCCTGCTGGACCGGCGGTCCGAACTGCGCGGCAGGCTGACCGCCTACCGGGCCAAGGCGGCCCGGCTCGGCGTCGGCGAGGACCGCGACGTCCTGGCCACCGACCGCATCGCCACCGGTCTGCTCACCCGCAAACCCTGCGACCTGGCCGCCTGCACGCGCGCCGTCGCGGACTATCGCCAGCTCATCGCGCAGAAATCCGGGAGACGACCGTGAAGTGCACCGAACCGGACTGCACCGGAACCGTTGGGACGGACGGCTACTGCGATGTCTGCGGATTCGCGCCCGCGCCGCAACCGACCGCCGCGCCCACGACGGTCGCGCCCGCCGCCGTGGCGCACAGCGGCACGCTCGGCCCCGCCTCCGGCCAGGTCTCCGCGGGCAGCACCGTCTGGTCCGCGAGCCATTCGGTGCGCACCGGCAGTTCGCGCTCGGGCCAGGCCGGGCGGGGCAGGCTGGGCGCGGGCATGGTCAAGATCCCGCCGGTCGCGCCCATCGATCCCGCCTCGGCCGTGCTGGCCGACCCGATGGTGCCCGAGAACCAGCGCTACTGCGGGAACTGCGATCAGCCGGTGGGGCGCAGCCGCGGCGACAAGCCCGGCCGCGCCGAGGGTTTCTGCGGCAACTGCGGCACCCGATTCTCGTTCACGCCCAAGCTGGTTCGCGGTGAGCTGCTCGCCAACCAATACGAGGTGCTCGGCCCGCTCGCGCACGGCGGCCTGGGCTGGATCTACCTGGCCATCGACCACAAACTCGACTTCCGGCCGGTGGTGCTCAAGGGCCTGCTCAACACCGGGGACGCCGACGCCATGCGCGCGGCGGTGGCCGAGCGCCGCTTCCTGTCCCGGGTCAAACACCCGAATGTGGTGTCGATCCACAACTTCACCGAGGAGATCGGCGCGGACGGGGTACCGGTCGGATACATCGTCATGGACTACGTCGGCGGCACCTCGCTCAAGGAGCTGCTCCGGCGCAGGCGTGCGGCCGACGGCACGTATCTGCCGCCGGCCCAGGCCATCGCGTACGTCCTCGAGATGCTGCCCGCGCTGGGCTATCTGCACTCGCGCGGGCTGGCCTACTGCGATTTCAAGCCGGACAACGTGATGCAGGCCGAGGAACAGTTGATCCTGATCGACCTCGGCGCGGTGATCAGCATGAACGACAAGGACAGCCCCATTTATGGCACCCCGGGCTACCAGGCGCCGGAGCTCGCGCACACCGGGCCGACGATCGCCTCGGAGGGCTACACGGTGGGCCGCACCCTGGCGGTGCTGCTCATGAAGATCCCTCAGGTCGACGGCAAACTCGGACCGCTGCCGACCCCGGACGCCGAACCCCTGCTGGCCCGGCACGATTCGCTGCACCGCTTCCTGCTGCGCGCGACCCACGACGATCCGGCGGCCCGCTTCGGGTCGATGGAGGAGATGGCGGACCAGCTCACCGGCGTACTGCGCGAAGTGCTCGCCGCCGAGGACGGTCAGGCCCGGCCCGGTCTGTCGGCGTGCTTCGGTCCGCCGCGCGCGGTCTTCGGCATCGGGGACGCGCTGGCCGATGATCCCGCGGCCATCATCGCCGCGCTGCCGGTCCCGCTGGTCGATCCCGCCGACAGCGGCGCGGCCCTGCTCGCCAGTTCCACCGCGATTCGGCCCGACGAGCTCGAACGCGAGCTCACCGCGGGTTTGAAGGCGGTCATCACCGGTAAAGACGAATCGGTGGAAATTCCGCTTCGATTGCTGCGCGCCGCACTGGAATTCGGCGACATCGCCGAGGCCGACCGCCGCCTGACCGAGCTGGACGACTCGTTCGCCGGTGACTGGCGCCCCACCTGGTATCGCAGTCAACTGCTCCTGCTGCGACGGGAGTGGTCCGCGGCCGCCGGGGAACTCGACGCGCTGTACACCGCGCTGCCCGGCGAGCCCGCGCCCAAGCTCGCGCTCGCGGTCACCGCCGAGCTGATGGCGCGCCACGGCAACGGCGCGGATCCCGAACCGGCCCTGCGCCGTTCGGCGCAGTACTACGAGATGGTCTGGCGCACCGACCGTTCCTACGCCAGCGCCGCCTTCGGCGCGGCTCGCCTGCGCCGCTCGGTGCCCGACCGCCCGGGCGCGGTCGCGGTCCTCGATCAGGTGGACCGGGCCTCGGCGGTGCACACCGAGGCCGGGGTGACCGCGGTCGACATCCTGCTGGCCGTCGACCGCCCGGGTGAGCTCACCGAGGCCCTGCTGCGCGATGCCGGGGCCCGGATCGAACACCTCACCCTGGACTCCAAACGTCGTGCCGCACAGGCACGTATGCGGGTACTGGACGCGGCGCTGCAATGGCTGCGCCTGGGCCGGGTACCCGTCGATCCCGCGCCGCTGCTGGGGGTGACCCTCGATCAGCAGGGCGTGCGGACCGGACTGGAACGCTGCTACCGGGAGCTGGCCCGGGAGACCGACGATATGTGGGAGCGCATCGCCCTCGTGGAACAAGCCAACACCGTCCGCCCCAGGACGACACTGTGAACGCCCGCTGCGGAGCCTGCGGAGCGTTCGCCGCCGAAACGGACCGCTTCTGCGAGGAGTGCGGCCGTGAACTCGTACCGCAGCGCGTGGCGCTGCCGCCCGGCGGCGGCGTGTTCGCGCCCGCCGCGGTCACCCTGCCCGCGGGTGATCCCGCGCTCGCTCCGGCGCCGCTGACCGGGACCACCGTCACCTTCGCCGATACCGCGCCCGGCCCCTGTGACGGCTGCGGCGGAGTCGATTTCGACGCCGACGGTTTCTGCGCGGGCTGTGGTCAGCGCCCGCGCGAACGGGACCGCTTCGAAGCCGATCTCGAAATCACCTGCGTGGTCACCGATCGCGGGCACAGTCACGCGCACAACGAGGACGCCGTCGCGGCCGCCCGCCTGACCGACGCCGGCGGCGCGGCGGGCGTGGTGATCGCGGTCTGCGACGGGGTGTCGAGTTCGGAGGATCCGCAGGCGGCCTCGGGCGCCGCGGTGCGCGCCGGGGTCGAGGCCACCCTCGCGGCGCTGTCGGCCGCGTGCCCCGCCGAGGAGGCGGTGCTGGCCGGGCTCACCGCCGCCGGAAAAGCGGTGCACGACATCGGCACCCCCGACGGCCGCTCGCCGTCCTGCACCTACGTCTCGGCGCTGGTGCTGTTCGACGACACCGGGGGCGCGCGCGTCACCATCGCCAATGTCGGTGACAGCCGGGCCTATTGGCTCCGGCCCGAGCCCACCGGGTCCCTGCGGCTGACCCTGGACGATTCGCTCGCGCAGGAGTTGATCAACTCCGGCGCCATGGACGAGGACGCCGCCATGAGCGCCCCGCACGCCCACGTGCTGACCCGCTGGCTCGGCGCGGACAACGACCGGCACAGCTGGTCCCCCGACTGCGTGCGCACCACCCACATCGCCGAGCCCGGCGTGCTGCTGCTGTGCAGTGACGGTCTCTGGAACTACCTGCCCGAACCGGCGGATCTGGCGCGCATCGCCACCGCCGGCGCTCCGGTCCCCGCGTCCCGCGCGCTGGTCGACTACGCGCTGCAGGCCGGTGGCAAGGACAACATCACCGTCGCACTGGTTCCCGTTCCGTTCTCCGAGCGAGTAGGAGATGCACCATGAGTTCTGCTGAGACACCCGGTCTTTCGGTCTTCATCGATCAGAACGAGTACCTGGCCGAGGGCGTGCGCACCGTCGACGCCATCATCAGCGTCGAGACCACCGACGATCTCGTGGTGGCCGCCCCCGCGCAGGAGCGCGTGGAGATCCTGATCATCGACTGCTCGGGGTCCATGGCCGGGGCGGACAAGTTCCCCGGCGCCCGCCGCGCCACGCTGGCCGCGCTGGACGTGCTGCCCGACGGCTGCCGGTTCGCCATCGTCGAGGGCACCGACAAGGCCGAGGTGGTGTTCCCGCGCGACGGTGCGACCGCGGTGGCCGACCGCGAGACCCGGCAGGCCGCGCGGCTGGCGCTGGACAAGCTGCGTCCGCACGGCGGCACCGCGATGGGCACCTGGCTCGGGTTGTCGCGCATGATCGCCCAGCGGCATCCCGCCGCCATGGTGCACGCCATCCTGCTCACCGACGGCCGCAACGAGCATGAGACCTCCGAGCGGCTGGCCACCGAGATCCGTGCCTCCCAGGGCCTGTTCACCTGCGACTGCCGCGGCGTCGGAACCGATTGGGAGCCCGCCGAACTGGAGGCCATCGCGGCGGCGCTGCACGGGACGGTCGACATCGTCAAAACCCCCGATCTGCTCGCCGCCGATTTCGCCGCCATGATGCATTCCTCACTGGCCAAGGCGATTCCGGAGCTGACCCTGCGGGTCTGGACGCCGGTGGGCGCGCGCGTCAAACTGCTCAAGCAGGTGGATCCGACGCTGGAGGATTTCACCGGACGCCGCACCGAACCGGCCGCGCAGATCGGGGAGTATCCGCTGGGGCCGTGGGGCGCGGAAGAGCGCGGGTACCACATTCAGCTCGAACTCGAGCCCGCCCCCGCCGGACGCGAGAAGCTCGCCGCCCGAGTCAGTGTCGTCGCCGACGGCGAGGTGATCGGCCAGGGCCTGGTGAAGGCGGTGTGGACCACCGACACCGATCTGTCCGCGCGGATCAGCCGCCGCCTGGCCCACTACACCGGGCAGGCCGAACTGGCGCAGGCCGTCCAGGAGGGCCTGGCGGCGCGCAAGCGGGGCGATATCGCCGCCGCCACCGCGAAATTGCAGCGCGCGGTCGAGCTGGCGCGCGAGTCCGGCAACGAGAACACCGCCAAACTGCTCGCGGCGGTGGTCGAGGTGGAGGAGAGCACCGGCACCGTCCGGTTGCGCGCGAGCGTCGACGCCGCCGACGAGATGGCGCTGAACGTGCGGTCCCGCAAGACCGTTCGCGTGCGCGGGGAGGCGGACGCGTGATGCCGAGGTGTCCCGAGGGCCACGAGTCCACCGCCACCGACTACTGCGACTACTGCGGTTCGCCCATGGTGGGCGAACCGCAGGCGACCACCCTGCAGGTCACCCAGTGCCCGGGCTGCGGCGCGCTCATGGAGGGCCGCTACTGCGAGGACTGCGGCCACGATTCGGTGCTCGGCGCGCCGGAGCCGGTCGCGGCGCCGACGGTGACCGATGCCCCCGCGGTGCCGATTACCGTGGCGGACGCGGCGGCGACCTGGGTGGCCACCATCACCGCCGATCCCGCGCATTTTCAGCGCATGCGCGCCCAGAAGGGCCCGGACATGGATCGCGTGGACTTCCCCGCCTACTATCCGGCGCGCCGAATTCCGTTGCCGGAGGGCGACGTTCTCATCGGCAAGCGCAGCTCCTCGCAGGGGGTGAATCCGGAGATCGACCTGTCCATCGCCCCCGCCGACATCGCGGTGTCGCGCTCGCACGCCATCCTGCGCCTGGCGGACGCGACGGTGACGGTCACCGATCTGGGCTCGACCAACGGCACCTGCGTCAACGACAGCCCGACGCCGATCCCGGTCCGGACGCCCGTGCCACTGCGCCCGGGCGATCGCATCCACGTCGGCGGCTGGACCACGATCACCCTCACGACCGAAACGGCCTGATCACCGCACTCGGACCGGATTCCCGGCGGTGGGAATCCACCGAATCCGCCATGCTGGTCCAGCGTCCAAGTTAGGCTCCCGGCTCGAATACGCACGCTCGCGTGCGAAGCTCGCAGACCGAGGGACCCGAATGAAGCTGACTCGCCGAGAGTTCGTCCGTGCCACCGTGGCCGCCGCCGCGGGCGCCGCCGCCGCCGGACTCGCCGCGCCGGGCGCCCTGGCCACACCGCTGCGCCGGACCCTCGGCGCGCCCCGCTCCTGGATGTCCGGTCTGGCCGACAGCACCTCGCTGCTGCGGCTGACCATTCCCGGCACCCACGACTCGGTGTGCGTCGATCCGGCGAACGGCACCGAGTGGTCGCACACCCAGAACTGGGACCTGGCCGAGCAATTCGAGCGCGGCATCCGCTTCCTCGACATCCGCTGCAACGGCCTGCAGGACCACATGGACGATTCGTTCGGCGTCTATCACGGCCCCGCCTATCAGGACATCACCTTCGACGGCGTCCTGAATCGCTGCCGCACCTTCCTGACCGGCAGCCCCGACGAGGTGCTCGTCATGCGGGTCAAGAAGGAGGACGGCACCGAGAACGACGTCGGCGCGGATTTCGCCCGCATCTTCGACGGCTACCTCGATACCAAGGGCTACCGCCCGCTGTTCTGGATCGGCGACCGCATACCCACCCTGGGCGAGGCGCGCGGCCGCATCGTGCTGATCACCCAGTTCGCCAATTCCCTGCCCGCCCTACGCTGGCCGTCCGGTGACAACGGCACGTTCACCGACAGCCGCTTCCACCTCCAGGATCGGTACAAGGGCAAGGGCCTGATGGGCCTGGACACCGCCTCGGCGAGCGGCTCGGCCGGCGGATCGGCGAGCGGTTCCGGTGACACGGCTTCCTCCGGCGGCAACAAGTTCGAAGACGTGCGAGCCTGTTTCGACAGGGCAGCCGCGGATCCGGACAACACCCTGCAGTACATCAACTTCCTGAGCTACGCCGACAACGCCTGGCCCAAGGACAACGCCAAGGCCATCCTGCCCAAGGTGGAGCAGTACCTCACCGAGAACCGCTCCCGCCCGGCCCACTACGGCATCGTCGCGATGGACTTCCCCGACCTGTTCCCGAACATCGTGGATCTGCTGCTGGAGAAGAACTTCGCCTGAGGCCGAGGTCTCCCCGGGCCGGGTACACCGGCGACCGCGCGTCCGAAAGACACTGGGGTCAGTCGATCTCGGCTGTCAGCGGGAGGTCGTCGACCGAGGTGCCGAGGTGCAGGGTGAAGGCGCCCGGCTCGACGGTCCAGCCGCTGTCGGTCCAGTGTTCGAAAGCTCGCGCGGGCACATCGACCGTGGCGGTGACGGATTCGCCGGGCCCCACGGTGACCGCGGTGAAGGCGGCGAACCAGCGGACCGGTCGATCGACCGCGCTGCCGGGGCGGGACAGGTACGCCTGCACCACCTGGCGGCCGGGCCGGTCGCCGGTGTTGCGCACGGTGACGGTCGCGGTCCGGCCGGTGACGGCGAGGTCCGACAGCGCCCACGTGGTGTAGCCCAGGCCGTGCCCGAACGGATAGGCCGGGGCCACACCGGATTTCAGCCAGGCCCGGTAGCCGATGTGGATCCCCTCGGTGTAGGGCAGGGTGTTGTCGGCGGCGGGCTTCGTGTCCACCACCGGCACATCGGCCAACGTCCGGGGCCAGGTGGTGGGCAGGCGGCCGCCGGGTTCGACCGCGCCGGTGAGCACGTCGGCCAGCGCCGCGCCGAACTCCTGTCCGGGGAACCAGGTCAGCAGCACCGCGGCGACCTCGTCCCGCCACGGGAGTTCCACGGGCGCACCCGAATTCACCACCACGATGGTGCGCGGATTGACCGCGGCGACGGCGGCGACCAGTTCGTTCTGCCGGCCGGGCAGGTCCAGATTCTTCCGGTCGAAGCCCTCGGATTCGATCTGCTCGGTGGTGCCGACCACGACCACGGCCACCTCACTGGTGCGCGCCAGCTCCACGGCCGCGGCGAACTCCTCGTCGGCCGCGCGGCGCGGGCGGCCCACCGCGTAGGTGATGCCCATGGCGGGCAGCCCCTGCGCGAGGGCGGGCGCGAGCCGGATGCGCACCTCGACCTGCTCGCCCTCCGCGAGTTCGCGGGTCACGAAGCGCTGCGGCGGATTCAGCAGCAGCTCGACCGGATCGCTGCCCTCGGGCAGCACGGTCTCCTCGAGCACCGGCTCGCCGTCGATGTCCAGGCGCAGCGCGCCCACCCCGGCGAACCCGATCCGCCACTCCCCCGCCATGTCGGCGCGAAGCCTGCCGGTGAGCTCGAAAGCGTCGGCGCGCTGGGCATTCGGATTACCGAAGAGCATGAGGTTGCCCGCGGTCCGGTGCTCGGTCTCGAGGATCGTCTCGCCCTCGAGATAGCGCAGCGACAGTCCGGGGGTACCGGTCTCGGGATCGGTGACCAGGTGCAGCGGAACCGGGATCAGGTGATCGCTCAGATGCACGCCCGGGGTGTACCGCACCGGCAACACGTCCGACAGCCCCCGCAGTGGCGAGGTCGTGTGCCCCGGAATCACGGTGGCGCTGCCGCCGCCCATGAAGCGCGGTTCGGCGGCGGCCGCACCGAGCAGGGCGACGGTGGCCGGCTTGCCCAGCGGCAGCGTGCCGTCGTTGCGGGCCAGCACCATGGCCCTGGCGGCGGCCGTGCGCACCAGTCGCTGCGCGGCCTCGTCGGTGAACGCGGGCGGAACGACCGGATCGTCGTTCAGCGCGCCGACCCGGGTGGCGAATCGCAGTATGCGGCGGACCTTCTCGTCGATCGCGGCCTCGGGCACCTCGCCCGCGCGCACCGCCGCGAGCAGCGGCGCGCCCCACAGTTCCCAGGGCCCGGGCATGGCGATATCGGTGCCCGCGGCCGCGCCGGCGGTACTGCGCACGGCGGTCCAGTCCGAGACGACGACACCGTCGAATCCCCATTCGCCCTTCAAAGGCTCTGCCAGCAGCGGGTTCTCGGTCATGGTGACGCCGTTGACCGAGTTGTAGGCGTCCATGATCATCCACGCGCCCGCGCCGACCGCCCGCTCGAACGGGTGCAGGTACAGCTCGCGCAGGGTGCGGTCGTCGGCGATGACGTCGGCGGTGAAGCGCTCGGTCTCGGAGTCGTTGGCCACGTAGTGTTTCGGGCACGCGCTCACCCCGTGCGCCTGTACGGCGGACACGTAGGCGGCGGCCATCTCCCCGGTCAGCACCGGGTCTTCGGAGAAGCACTCGAAATGCCGTCCACCGAGCGGTGATCGGTGCAGATTGATGGTCGGGCCCAGCACCGCGTACACGTTCTTGCGGCGCGCCTCGGCCGCGATGAGCGCGCCGATCTCGCCGAGCAGTTCCCGGTCCCAGGTCGCGGCCAGCGCGGTGCCCGAGGGCAGGCTCACCGACGGATCGCGCTCGTCCCACAGCTCGCCGCGCACCCCCGACGGGCCGTCCGATACCGGCATCTCGGCCAGGCCGATGCTCTCCTCGCCCGCGAATCGGAAGACCCCCGAGCCCGAGACGAGCCGGATCTTGGCCTCCAGGTCCAGCTTGGCGAGCAGGTCGTCGATGCCGTCGTTCATGCCTGTACCTCCCAGAAGATCGAGGGTTCGCGCCGGGTGTCGGCGTATCGGCCGCCGCGGTTGGCGCGGCCCGGTCCCGCCGACCCGAGTGTGCCAGCGCCCCGCCGGCCTACCGAGCGGACACTAGGTAAAGTTATCGTTTCGTGATCCTCGGCGATTCGGGCCGCCCCCGGGCACGGACTACTGTCCGTGCTCATGAGTCCCCATCCCCAACGCCGCAGACGGGGCGAGGACCGGCGCGAGCAGATCATCGACGAGGCCCTGAAAACCTTCGCCGACAACGGATATCGCCACGCCTCGATCGCCGAGATAGCCACGCGCTGCGGGCTGTCCCAGCCCGGCCTGCTGCACTACTTCCCCACCAAGGCCGCGCTGCTCTCGGCCGTCCTGGACCAGCGCGACCGCCTCGACTACGAACGACTCGGGTTCGAGCGCCGCCCGCGCGGCATCGCGGCACTGGACCGCCTGGCCCAACTGGTCGAGCACAACGCGCACGTCCCCGGCCTGGTGCGACTGTTCACCGTGGTCACCGGCGAGGCCGTCACCGCCGACCACCCCGCCCGAGACTGGGTGGTGCAGCGCTACCGCACGGTCGAGACCTTCCTCGCGGGCGCCCTCGACGACGGCATCGCCGACGGCGACATCCGCGCCGATGTCGACACCCTCGCCCTCGCCCGGCAGATCCTGGCGATGATGGACGGGTTACAGCTGCAGTGGCTGCTCGCCCCGGACCGAGTGGACATGGGACGGCTCTTCCGCGCGTACATCGGCGAGGTCACCGCCCACATCTCGGCCTGAATACGCTACAGTTCGGACACCGCACCCGCGTGGCGCACGCCACTAGAACGCGTTATCGTTCTGTCCATTTGCCAAGGGTGGACGGTGACTCCGTTCGGAAGGTGGGCGACGCGACGATGCGAACCTGGGACACTTCGGCCGATGTGGTCGTCGTCGGATACGGCGGGGCCGGCGTGGCCGCCGCGCTGGCGGCGCGCGAAACCGGTGCGGAGGTTCTGGCCATCGACCGGTACATCGGCGGCGGCGCGACGGTGCTGTCCGGCGGCATCGTCTACGCGGGCGGCGGCACCTGGGTGCAGCGCGCGGCCGGCGTCGAGGACGATGTCGACAACATGCTGGCCTACCTGCGCGCCGAGGTCGGCGACGCGGTGAGCGAGCAGACGCTGCGCCGGTTCTGCGAGGGTTCGGCGAGCATGATCGACTGGATGACCGGGCACGGCGTCCCGTTCGACCCGTCGCTGTGCCCGTACAAGACCTCCTACCCGACCGATGATCACTACCTGTACTACTCCGGTAGCGAGAACTCCGGCGGCTTCCGCGAATTGGCGCGGCCGAGCCAGCGCGGGCATCGCGCGCACGGGCGCGGCGTCTCGGGCAAGAAGATCTTCCAGCCGCTGGCCGCGTCCGCCGCCAAGCGCGGGGTCCGGGCCCAGACCGCCACGCGGGCAACGGGACTCATCGTCGAGGACGGGCGCGTGGTCGGCGTCCACGCCACCACCCTGGCCGACGCGCCGCCCAAGATCCTGCGCCGCTTCCGGCTGCTGTCCAAGATCTCCGCCAAACCCGGTGTGTACCACCCGGGTCTGCGCAAAGCCGTTCAGGCGCAACTGGATCGGCTCGAGCGCCGCTACGGCCATCCCATCCGCATTCAGGCTCGCTCGGGCGTCATCGTCACCACCGGCGGCTTCATCGCCAACGGCGACATGGTGAACAAGCACGCCCCGGACTACCCGTGGGCCGAGGGCCTGCCGCTGGGCACCGCCGGCGACGACGGCAGCGGCATCGCCATGGCACAGGAGATCGGCGCGGCCACCGGCAAGATGGACGCGATGTCGACGTGGCGCTTCATCGCGCCGCCGAGCGCGTTCTTCGGTTCCATCGCCGTCGACGCCAACGGCCAGCGCATGATCGACGAGTCCCGGTACGGAGCGGCGCTGGGCGCCGCCATTGCCACCAGCCCGGGCAATCGCGCCTGGCTGCTGCTGGACGCCGACCTGGAGGCCGAAGCGCGCCGTCAGCTCGGCCCGCAGTCGGTGTGGTTCCAGCGCATGCAGTCCGAACGACTGCTGCGCGTGGGCCGGGTGAGCGGCAACACCATCGAGGAGGTCGCCGCCCGCGCGGGTATCGAACCGGCCGCGTTGCGCAAGACCGTCGACGCCCACAATCGCGCCATCACCGCGAATCTGCCCGATCCCATGGGCAAACCCGCCGACATCCGGCGTTCCCTGGTCGCGGGCCCCTTTGCGCTGCTGGACATTTCGTTCAAGGCACGGCTGAGCTACCCGATGCCCATGCTCACCCTGGGCGGACTGCTGGTCGACGAGGACACCGGGGCGGTGCGCACCGAGGACGGCGGCACCATCCCCGGTCTGTTCGCGGCTGGGCGCGCGGCCGTCGGCGTCTGCTCGAACTCCTACGTCAGCGGTCTCTCGATCGCGGACTGCGTGTTCTCCGGACGCCGCGCGGGCGCGCACGCGGTGCGACTCGCGGCGGAGCCGGCGCAGGCCCAACTCGGCTGAGTTCGGCCGCCACTCAGCTCGGCGGATTCTCCCCGTGGATCACGCCGAAACGGGCACCGAAGGGGTCGGACAGCTTGGCGAAGCGTCCGGCCCCAGCCATGGTGACCGCCGGTGAGCGCACCGCGCCGCCGAGTTCGAGCGCCTTGGCCACGACCGCGTCCACATCCTCGACCTCGAAGTAGGTCAGCCAGTACGGGCCGCCGGCCGCCTCCACCGGATCGCTGTCCAGCGGGACGATGCCCGCGAACATCTCGTCCGGTCCCTGGTCGGCCGGGTTGATCGTGGTGTACTCGCCCTCGGGCATGTCCATGGTGGTGAAGGCGTGGCCGAAGACCGCGTTGTAGAACGGCTGCGCGCCCGCGTCGTCACCGGTGTACAGCTCGAGCCAGCTCAGCGAACCGGGCGTATTGACTGCTTCGAGGCCGGCCATGTCCCCCGGCTGCCAGGAGGCGAAGACGACGCCCGCGGGATCGGTGTACACCGCCATCCGGCCCAGGCTGCCCACGTCCATGGGCGGGGCGAGGACGGTGCCGCCGTTCGCGGCGACGGCCTTGGCGGTGGTGTCGCTGTCGGGCGACTGGAAGTAGACGGTCCAGCCCGGCTCGCCCTGATCCGCGGTGACCTGCATGGCGCCGCCGACCGCCTTGCCGTCCACCAGGAATTGGCTGTAGCCGCCGAATTCCGGGCCGCCGGGCGCGAAGGTCCAGCCCAGCAGTCCGGTGTAGAAATCCGCGGCGGCCCGCAGGTCCGGCGTGGACACGTCTATCCAGTTGGGGGATCCGGTGACGAAACGGGTGGTGAGCATAGGAAACTCCTTTGCGGTCCGGTTCTGGTCCGGTACCGAGTCTGCTCCCGATCCACCCGTCCGGTGGTCGATTCGACCTGGTTGCGGCGATTCACAGGATCTGTTTCACGACCGTTCACCCGGATTCCCGGGCGGCACCGGCAGCCCGGAATCGATGGACCAGTCCGGAATGTGCTCGACGATGCCCAGTACCTCGAGCAGGTTGTCGGCGGTGTCCAGGAGTTGACGTTCGGTGTGCTCGCCGGTGAGGAAGAACCGCAGCCGCTCGGTGCCCGCCGGCACCACCGGGGACAGGATCGCCCCGGCGTTGAATCCGCGCTGCAGCATGGCGGTGGCGGCGTAGCCCGCCCGCACCTCGCCGGGCACGATGACCGGCACGATGGGGGTGGCCTGGGAATCGGCGAGGTTCATGCCGCGCTCGCGCAGCGCGGTGCTGAACACGCGGGCGTTGGTCCACAGCCGCTCGAGGCGATCGGGTTCGGCGGCCATGACGTCGAACCCGGCCAGGACGGCGGCCACGTTCGAGGGTGAGGGCCCGGCGGTGTACAGCGCCATCCCCGGCGCCGCGTACTTGATCGCGCGCACCAGATCGGCGTCACCGGCGATGAATCCGCCGGTGCTGCCCATGGCCTTGGACAGGCTGCCCGCCCAGATGTCGACGAGATCGCCCGCGATGCCGAAGTGTTCGGGGCTGCCCAGTCCGTTCGGGCCGAGCACCCCGAGCGCGTGTGCCTCGTCCACCAGGACCGCGCAGTCGTAATGGCGTGCCACCTCGGCTATTTCGGCGATCCTGCCCAGATCGCCGTCCATGCTGTAGTGCCCCTCGATGATCACCAGTGCCCGGTCGAACCGATGCCGCGAGGACCGCAGCAGCGCCCGCAGGGCCTCGGGATCGTTGTGCCGGAAGGTGACCCGGCGGCATCCGGCCCACCGCGTGCCCGCGACCAGGCTGGCGTGTGCCAGCGAATCGCACACCGCCACATCGCCTTCCCCGAGCAGGAACCCGATGACCGCGGCGTTGGTCAGGAAGCCGCTGGAGGTGACCAGCGCCCCGCCGACCCCGTAGACCTCGGCCAGGAAGTCCTCGAGCTGGGCGTAGAGCGGGATCTCCCCGGTGACGATGCGGGTCGCCGAGGCCGAGGTGCCGTAGCGCTCGGCCGCGGCGTTGGCGGCGGCGACGACCCGGGGATGCTGGGCCAGCTCGAGATAGTTGTAGGAGCTGAAGTTGACCAGTTCCCTGCCGCCGGAATGGATCACCGCGCCGTTGGGCCCGTCCGGGGACAGGAACAGCGGGTGCGGCAGCCCCGTCACGTCGACCAGTTCCTGAATGGCGGCCTGCTTGCGCAGTGCGGCGACGACCTCGGGATGATCGGCGAACTGCCGGCCCGGCCCGCGCCGGGTTCGCACCTGGGCCCGGGGCGGATTCACCGGTGGCCGTGCGGGTCCCGCGTCCCCGCGATTGCCCGCGAGCAGTCGCCGGGCGATGTCGCGGTCGTCGGTGGTCATACGCGCGCCTCCCGTGCCGTGCCGTCCGCGCCGACGATGATGTCCGCGATCCGCGCCCCCGCCTGGGCCAGGCTGAACGAGCGGCCCAGCTGCATACTGTTCATCTCGACGCCCAGGGTCTTGGTCACCAGCGCGCCGAATTCCACCGCCATGAGCGAATCGAGCCCGAGTTCGGGCAGTGGCACATCCAGGTCGATCGAGTCCGCGGCGACGCCCATGACCTCGGCGAGCTGTTCGGCCAGCACATAGCCCACGACCGACGCGCGCTGCGCGTCGTCGAGCGCCCCGATCTGCCGACGCAGCCCGGCCGCGGCCGAATCGTCCTGCGCGGCGGCCGCGATCAGGTCGGCCACGCGCGCGGTATACGCCGCCTGCGGGGCCGCCAGCACGACCTTGCCCCACTCCACCGGGATGATCGCGGCCTGACGCACGCCCAATCGCAGTGCCTCGCCGAGGTATTCGGTGCCCTCGTCCATGTCGATGGTGTCGAACCCGGTGATGCGCAGATACCGCTGCACGGTCTCGTCGGCCTCGACCATGCCGCCGCCGGACATCGCGCCCCAGCCGATGCACAGCACCCGTTGCCCGCGCCGGGCCAGCAGTTCGGTGAAGGCCTGCAGCGCGAGATTGGCCGCGGTGTAGGAGTACTGGCCGATGCCGCCCATGATGGCGCTGCCGGAGGAGAAGAGCACGAACACGTCCAGCTGTGCCCCGGCGGCGGTCACCGCGTCGTGGATCGCCCGTGCCCCATCGAGTTTCGGCCGGAACACCGCGTCGAGGCTGGCGCGGTCCATGGTGCCGATGCGCTGGTCGTCCAGGATGCCCGCGGCGTGGAAGACGCCGCGCAACGGCAGTTCCGGGGTGTGGGCGCGCCGCACCAGCGCCGCCATGGCCGCGGGATCGGTGATGTCGGCCCGTTCCCGAGTGACCTCGATGCCCTCGGAGGCCCACGCCGCCAGCTGTTCCCGGGCCATCTCGGTGCTCGCGCCGCTGCGGCCGACGAGCACGAGATGCCGTGCGCCCCGGCCGATCAGCCATCGGCCGGTGGCCAGGCCGAAGGCGCCGAAGCCACCGGTGACGAGGTAGCGCCCGGCCGCGGTGATCGGCACGTCCGCGTACGCCGGCCGCACCGGCGGGTGCTCGGTGCCCAGATGCAGTGCGATACGGCCGATTCGGGTGGAGCGCAGCGCCTCCTCGAACGCGCCCGCCACCTGGCCGGTGGCGAACGACTCGTAGGGCAGCGGCCGGTACTCCCCGGTTCCCATCTTCTCGTTCACGGCCGCGACCCGGCCCATGACCTCCGCGCGCCGCAGCTTCAGCATGCGGTCCAGGTCGAAGGAGTAGTAGGCGACGTTCTTGTCGAAGTTGCGCATGTCGAGCACGCCGCCCGCGTAGATGTCGGCCTTGCCGATCTCCACGATGCGGCCGAATTCCGCTACGGCCCGGAAGTTCTGGTGCACGATCTCCCCGGGCGCGGTGCTGAGCACGATGTCCGCGCCGCGGCCACCGGTCAGCGCGAGCACGTCGTCGACGAAATTGAGCGACCGCGAATCCAGGACCTCGTCCGCGCCCTGTGCCAGCACGTAGGCGCGGCGCTCGTCGGTGCTCGCGGTGCCGATCACCGTGGCGCCGTGCAGTTTCGCCACCTGCACGGCCAGGCTGCCGACACCGCCCGCCGCGCCGTGCACCAGCACGGTCTCGCCCGGGCGCACCCGCGCCAGGTCCAGCAGGGCGTATTCGGCGGTGACCATGGAGACGGTCGAGGTGCACAGTTCGGGCCGGATGCTGGCGGCCGTGGTGCCGACGAGTTCGGCGGTGGTGACGTGGTAGCGCTCCATCATGCCGGGCGAGGCGAGGCCCACCCGGTCCCCGACCCGGAATCGCTGTTCCCCGGGGCCGACGCGCACCACGGTGCCCGCGCCCTCCATTCCGGGCGATGTCCCGAAAGCCGTTGCCGCGAGCTCGTTCTCGCCCAGCACGCCGAGGATCTTGAGCGGATCCTTGAAGCCGAGGCCAATAGCCTCCATCCGCACCTCGATCTCCCCCGGTCCGGGCGCCCGGCGCGGGGCGGCGCGCCAGCCGAGCTGGGACAGCAGCCGCGATTTCGGGATGTCGAGGGCGAAATTGGCTTCCGGGTCGGTCAGCGGCTCGGGCTGATCCAGGGCCGCGAGGCGGTCGGGCAGCGCCCGCGTGACCACGGTGGACCAGCGCAGGCCGTTGCGCAGGAACACCTCCTCGCGGTAGTCGCCCGAAAAAGCGCCGGGGACAGCGAGTTCGGCGGCGAGTTCGCCCTCGGTGGTGTCGGGCTCGATGTCGATGAGCCGCCACCCCAGTGCAGGCTGTTCGTTGAGTAGCACCCGGCGCGCGCCCGCCAGCCCGGCGTGATCGGGATCGGGTTCGGCCGGATCCTCGGGGTGGGCGAAGGCGCGCTGGGTGACGAGCGTCGCGTGGATCGAGCCGTCGCCGGTGAGCGGCAGCGGTTCGGGGTGCACGCTGTCGGAGAACGCTTCCACGACCAGGGCCAGCCGGCTCAGCAGCCAGAGCGCGTCCGTGGCCGCGGCGTCCCCGGACACGAAGCACACGTGGATCCGGGCCACGCCCGGGGTGCCGTACGCCTCGTGCAGGGCGTCGAGCAGGGTGTGCTCGGCGTCGGCCGCGGCGGTGTCGATGACGAAGCTGCCCGGAACCGATCGGATGATCTGTTCGATCCGGCCCGTGGTCACCGCGCCCAGCGGCGCCAGGATCGTGCGGGCGTTCTCCGCCGGCGCCATCGCCGACCGGTCCAGGGGATCGCGCAGGGTCCAGCGTTCCTCGTAGTAGAGCCCTTCCAGCCGCCGCAGCAGGCCGCCGCCGAACGGGACGGCCTGGAAACGCGCACCGGTGATCTCCAGCACCGGGGTGTGGTCCGCGTCCAGGACCAGGACATCGGCGTGCAGTGGGCCGGTGAGCCGGGCCACGACCACGACCTCGGCCGGGATCGGGGCGTAGTGCCGCACGATGTCCGCGCCGACGGGGATGACCGCGCCGTCGTGGGCCGGGCCGCCGGTATCGCCGAGCGAGACGACCTGCCAGGCAGCGTCCAGGACGCAGGGATGCGCGAGATGCCCGGAGCCCGCGCCGATTCCGCCGTCGATATGGGCGACGACGGTGTCCCCGGCCGCCCAGGCGCGGCGGACGAGCCGGAAGGACGGCCCGTGCTCGACGCCGGTGGCGGACAGGTCCGCGTACAGCGTGGCCGGGTCGATCGCGGTCATGGAATCGGTGTGCGGCACATCGGCTTTGCCGGGATCGAACGCGCCCTCTACCAGCCGGCCGGTGGCGTGCACGGTCCAGGTCGTGCCGGTCGCGGTGCGGGAGCGGATGGTGAAGCGGCGGGTGGCCTGCTCCACGGTCAGTTCCATGACCGGCACGTCACCGGCCCCGATGACCAGCGGCGCGATGAAACGCACCTGTTCGATCGCCGGTGCGCCCCGGTCGAATTCGAGGGCGGCCGCGCTCAGGGCCGCGTCGAGGTAGGCCGCGCCGGGCAGGATGCGGACGCCGTCCACGACGTGATCGTCCAGCCAGGGCAGCACCCCGGCGGCGATGTCCAGGGTCCAGCGCCGCTCGACCAGCAGGTCCGGATCCCCCAGCATGGTCGGTATGTCGGCCGTGCCGTGGCGGTGCTGCGCGCCGAGCGGCAGGTCCGCGCGCAGGCGGGTGCGCTGCCACGGGTAGCGCGGCAACGGCAGGTGCGCGGCCGGTGTGGCGCCGACGAGCGCGTCGATGTCGAGCGCGCCCGCGGCGTACAGTCCGGCGACGAGCTGCCGCAGGCTCACCGGGTCGGGCTGCGTGCGCTGCAGGGTGGGGACCGTCGCGCCCTTCTCCCCCGCCGCGATCAGGATCTCGCGAATGTTCGCGCCCAGCACGGGATGCGGGCCCACCTCCACGAAGACCCGGTGCCCGGCGCCGACGAGCGCGCGGGTGGCGTCGGCGAAGCGCACGGGCTCGCGGACGTTCGCGCACCAGTAGTCCGCGTCCCAGTCGCCGTCGGTGACGCGCGCGCCGGTGACGGTGGAGTACAGCGGAATCGTCGGCGGCCGCGGCGTCAGGTCCGCCAGGGCGGTGCGCAGTTCGTCCAGGACGGGTTCCATGAGAACGCTGTGGTACGGGACCTCGACGCGCAGCCGCTTCGCGAAACCCCCTTGCTCGGTGAGGTATTCGGCGATCGCGTCGAGGCGGTCGCGGTCGCCGGACAGCGTGCAGGCGGTGGGGCTGTTCACCGCCGCGATGTCGACGGCGGTATCGCCGTCCAGCAGTGCGGCCGCCTCGTCGGCGGAGAGTCCGACGGCGAGCATGCCGCCGGTGCCCGCCGTGCGGGCCTGCAGTCGCGCGCGGTGGTAGGCCACGGTCACGGCTTCGGGCAGGGTCAGCACGCCGGTGACATAGGCGGCCGACACCTCCCCCACGCTGTGCCCGACCACGGCGGCCGGCGTGATGCCCAGGGCGGCAAGGGTTTCGAAGAGCGCCACCTGCACGAGGAAGTTCGCCGGCTGTGCGACCTCGGTGCTGGTCACCCGCGATCGCGCCTCGGGCCTGGCCAGCTCGTCCAGGATGGACCAGCCCGCCACGGCGATGAACGCGTCATCGATCCGCCGCGCGGCGGCGGCGAACAGCTCATGGGTGGCGAGCAGGTCACGGCCCATGCCGAACCACTGCGGGCCCATGCCGGTGAAGACGAAGACGGGTGCGCCGGCGGCGACGACGCGGGTGGCGTCACGACCCGCGCCCGTCGCGAAACTCCGCAGTTCGTTGAGCAGTTCGGCGTCCGAGTCGAACGGGACGCCACGCCGATACGGGTGGTGGTTGCGGCGCGTCCAGGCGGCCGCGGCGATATCGCGCACCGCCGCACCGGATTCGATGAGATCGGCATAGGCCCCGGCCAGCTCGCGCACGGCGCGTTCACCGCGCGCGGACAGCGGCAGCACCCCGTGATGCGGGACCGCCCGGCCGCCGTCGCCGGTCGCGAGGTGCCCCTGCAGAATCGCGTGCGCGTTGGTGCCGCCGTAGCCGAAGCCGTTGACGGCCACCGTCATCGGGCCCGCGTCCGCGTCCAGCACCCGCGCCTCGGATTGGATGGCCAGCCGCAGCTCGTCCAGTGCGAGATCGGGATTGGGTTCGGAATCGAGCCAGCCCTGCGGCGGCAGGGTGCGGTGGAAGACCGCCAGCGCCGATTTGATGACGCTCGCGATGCCCGCGGCGGCCTCGGTGTGCCCGAGCGTGGCCTTCAGCGATCCGACGCCCAGCGCCGCGGTGCGGCCCTCGACCACCCCGTACGCCCGCCCGATCGCCCTGAGCTCCAGCGGATCTCCCACCGGCGTCCCGGTGCCGTGCGCCTCGACGTAGTCGATCCGATGGGGTGCGACGCCCGCGCGGCGGCAGACGGCGCGTGCCAGGGCCTCCTGGGCGTCGGCGTTGGGCACGGTGATGGCGGTGGTGCGCCCGTCCTGGTTCGAGCCGGTGGCTTTGACCACCGCGTACACCCGGTCGCCGTCGCGTTCGGCGTCGGCGAGCCGCTTGAGCACGACCATGCCCGCGCCCTCGCCGCGCCCGTAGCCGTCGGCGGACGCGCCGAAGGACTTGCTGCGCCCGTCCTCGGCGAGGAAGCCGCCCTTGCACATGGAGATGAAGGTGCCCGGCTGCAGCATGAGGTTCACCCCGCCCGCGAGCGCGGTCTCGCAGTCGCCGTTCTCCAGCGCGCGGCAGGCCAGGTGCAGGGCCACCAGCGAGGACGAGCAGGCGGTGTCGACGGTGATACTGGGCCCGCCGAGGTTGAGCGCGTAGGAGATTCGGTTGGAGAGCATGGTGTACGAGGTGCCCGCCGAGGAGTGCATGTCGATGTGCGCCACCGCCTCGCCGGTGAATCCGACCGCGAGCTGATCGAGGGTGAACGCGCCGACATAGACCCCGACCGGGGCGCCCGCGCTACGCCCGGCGGCCCCGGCGTCGTCCAGGGCCTCCCAGGCGACCTCGAGGATCAGCCGCTGCTGCGGGTCCATGGCGGTGGCCTCGCGCGGTGAGATGCCGAAGAAGTCCGGGTCGAAGGCCCAGGGGTCGCCGGTCAGGAAGGCCGCTCGGGTGGTGTGCATGCGGCCCGGGGCGCGCCGATCCGGGTCGTAGAAGCGCCGGGCGTCCCAGCGGTCGGCCGGGATCTCGGTGATGGCGTCTCGTTTGCCGACGACGAAGTCCCAGAACGATTCCGGCGAGTCGATGCCGCCCGCGTACCTGCACCCGATGCCGACGATCGCGATGTCCGACAAGGAAGCCCGCTCCTCACAGTGTGTAGCTCGATGTTCTCGCCCGGATTGCTCCCGGGAGTTGGAATTGGTGCCCGTACAAGGTGATTCACCCATCGCGCAGACTCGACGGCAGCCACATCATGACGTTGATCATCGGCCCCGAGCGCCCGAGCCGGATCTTGCCCAGCCGCTGCGCGCCGAACAGCTCGTAGTAGCCGACGTTCCCGTCCTTGCACAGGCACAGCGCGGGCACGGCCGCCTTCTCGATCTCGGTGATGGCGAATCCCAGCAGCGCCGCGCCGACCCCGGAGTGCTGCCGGTGCGGGTCCACGCCCAGGGTGACCCCGAAACAGTGCGGCAGCCCCGGGGCGATGTTGGCGATGGCGGAATCCACCGCGAGCACGCGCGGCCCGCCCGCACCCATGGCCCAGGTGAATTCCGGAATCGAGGCGAGGTAGCGCAGCGGGCCGAACCGGTAGCCCGGCGGCTTCCACAGCATGCCGCCGGCCACGACGCCGTCGAGGGTGGCCACGTGCGCGCCGCCCAGGGGCAGGTACTGGTGCCGGATCATGGCCCGGGTCAGCCGGGGCTGTGCCCGCGCCCGCTTCGCCGGGTCGGGAAACATGTACTCCCCGAAGGGATCATCGGTGCCGAAGGCCCGGTCCAGGGCGGCGGTCAGCGCGGGAATGTCGCTCCGGACGGCCGGTCGAATCTCTATGTCCTGCAGTGTTTTCGGCATGGTGAAACCTTCGGTCCCGCGGTGGTGTGGTTCGTCCGATGCCGGGCATCTCCCGGCGGACGATGTGACGCTCGGGCTGTCGCGCCCGGCTACTCGCGCTGATCCGGCGCGGTGTCGCGGGCGGTGGGCCGCATCATGAGCGCGTGTTCCGGTGCGCCCACGAAGGACATCTGGCGGCGCACCGGTCCGGGCGTCGCGAGGTCGAGCCGGAAGCGCTGGGCGATGATGGCCATGGTGAGCACCGCTTCCATGGTGGCGAAACCCTGTGCGATGCAGACTCTCTTGCCCGCGCTGAAGGCGAGTGAGGCGTGCCGGTGGTCGGCGGTCATGTTCTCCGGCAGATACCGGTTCGGGTCGAACTTCTCGGCGTCCGCCCAGACGCGGCCGTTGTAGTGCACCCCGTGCAGGCTCACCACGACGGTCGTGCCCGCGGTGACCCGGTAGCCGGCGAGGACGTCGTCCTGCTTGGCGACGCGGGTGAGCCCGATGATCGGCGGGTAGATGCGCATGGCCTCGGAGAAGATCGCCTTACACCAGACCAGCTTGTCGATGTCGGCGGCGGTGGGCAGCCGGCCGGCCAGGACGCTGTCGAGTTCCTCGTGCAGCCGTTCGCGCGCCCAGGGGTTTTCCGCGAGCAGGTCCCACACCCAGGTCAGCGCCGTCGCGCTGGTCTCCATCCCCGCGCCGATGAAGGTCATGAGCTCGTCGCGGATCTCGGTGTCGCTGTACCGGTGCCCGGTCTCGGCGTCGGTGGCGGCCATGAGCAGGCCGATCAGGTTGTCCTTCCCCGCGATCCGCCCCGCGCGGTGATCGGCGATGAGCGAGTCGACCGCCGCCTCGATCCCGCGCAGTTCGATCATGAGATGCGGGGCGGACACCCAGGTCAGCGCGCGCATGGCCCGGATGGGCAGTCGCGATCCGATGCGCTTGTCCGGATCCTTCTCGGTGTGCTTGACGACCCACGTCGACAGCTTGCGCAGCGGCCGGCTCAGCCCCGAGGCGAACCCGACCCCGTAGAACTTCAGCAGATTACTGAGGTTGATCTTGTGGATCGGCCCGGACAGGTCGGTCCCGAACATGGTGCGCGCCACGATATCCAGCATGAGCCGGTTCATCTCGGACCCGATGTCGATGGCACTCCCCTGCCGCGCCACGGCATCGATACGGTCCGCGGTGTCCAGCACCGCCGCGGTCATCGGCTCGGCGAACGCGTCGATGGCGCTGCGCGAGAAGATGGGCCGCACGAGCCGCTGGTTCCGCAGATACCGCCGCTCGTCCATGTCGGTGACCAGCCCCTGCCCGAACGTCACCGCCATCATGTCGTACTCCGCACTCTTGGCGTAGTTGTCCTGGTTGGACACCAACACCCGCCGCGCCAGCTCCGGACTCCGCACGATGACGTACTTCAAAAAGGGCAGCCGAGCGACCATGACGTCGTCCGCCCCCGGCAACTCCGCCGCCAGGTAGTGCACGAGCGTCCGGTCCCGCCACCGCTTCCCCATCCCGAAAGCCAGCCGCCACGACTCCCCCCACCCGATCCGGGTCCCGTGCCACCGCATAGGCGCCGGCAACCACGGCGGCGGATACAACTCGGTACCACCCCGAGCAGAGGCCATAACCCACCCTCCACATCCCGAATCTCGTTGACCCCGTATGGGTTCCCAGAATGCTACCGCACAGTAATAGGTTGCACAGCTTGGAATGTGAGTGCGGGTTGTCTGCGGCGTCCCCACACCAAGAAACTGGCACCCACCTGCCAATGTTCCCCAAGAACTAGGGTCTACCCCCGCTCCCAGGTCCGTGCTTCGGAGCCAGATTTCCCATCTCCAGCCGAACCACAGCATAGTTTCCCCAGATCCCCGCACCACGCAACACATTTCAATCCCCGTCACCCCCCACAGCTCCCCTCCCCGCCGACCGCCGGCCCCGCGCCACAATCCGCCCGCCCACCCCGTTTTGTACCAACCGCCCACCCCCTCCCCGGAATGACGAACACGCCCACAACCAGCCGATTTGGAGTTTGAGGGGGGTCCTGATGTACTCTCATCAAGCACAAAGCGCAGCGGAGTGCAACGGGCTGTGGCGCAGCTTGGTAGCGCACTTGACTGGGGGTCAAGTGGTCGCAGGTTCAAATCCTGTCAGCCCGACAGGGTATCAACCCTCCTATCAGCGGAAACGCTGATAGGAGGGTTTCTCTTTTCGCCACTGTATCTTCAGCTGTAGCTTATGAGCTTTGACATTCAGCTGGACACCGCAATGATTCGTCACCCTCACCAGAAGCGAATCGTCGCAATTTCCACGTCCGTTCGAGCACGAATCCTGCAGTCCTGCCGGAGTTTTCGACCCTTCGTCCGGCTCCTCTTTCGAGCACACACCCGGCCCCACCGCTTTCGACCTCGATACCATTCCGGATAGCCGCCCCGGCACGCTGTCGACCTACTTGATGCAATGACTGCGTCACCCTATTGTTGTGTCATGCTGTTTCCCACTCCGGCACTGACCAGCGACGATATCCGCGTCCTCGCTGACGTGGACCGAATGCGCGATCAGCTTCGGCACGAAGTGCAATCCAAGCCCGGCAAATGGGCGGGCGGCCTCCGCAAGTTCCTGACCGCAGACTCCGTAGCCGCGTCGAACTCCATCGAAGGGTTCAGAGTCTCGACCGTCGACGTGGAAGACCTGATGGCCGGCGAGCGGGACGTCGACGTCTCCGAGGAGAACAAGGCCGAGACCCTCGCCTACGAGCGAATGATGACCTACATCCAGAGCCTGCACGATGTGGACGACTTCGCGTACAGCAAAGGCTTTCTCAACGCCTTGCACTGGATGTTGCAGGGGCACCGAAACACTCATCGCCGTCCGGCCGGGCAGTGGCGTTCGGGTCCGGTCTACGTGACCGACCCCCGCGACCCGAGCATCGCCGCCTACACCGGCCCCGACGCCGATTCACTGCCGGAGCTGACCGGAGAGTTGGTCGATTGGCTGAACACCGAGGACGGCACGCATCCACTCGTACGCGCGGCGATGGCGCACCTGCACCTCGTGTCGATCCACCCCTGGGCCGACGGCAACGGCCGCATGTCCCGATCACTCCAAACCCTGATGATCGCCAGGGAAGGCGTTCTCGCACCCGAGTTCTCGTCCATCGAAGCCTGGCTCGGCAGGCCCGGTAACACGTGGGAGTACTACCAGGTCCTCGGCCGCCGCGGCAGCACCTACCGACCGGATCAGGATGTCTCCGAATGGATCCGGTTCAATCTGACCGCCTACCACCAACAGGCCCAAACCGTGCACGCCCGGTGGGTCCGGTCCGGTGCGGTATGGGCAACCCTCGAGGACTACGTCGCAGGCATACATCTCGACGAACGGGTCGTGAGCGCACTCCATGACGTCGCGATGTCCGGCAGGGTCCGGCGCTCCCGCTACGAACAGTCCGAAGGCCTGAGCCTGCAACAGGCCCAACGCGATCTCCGCGACCTCGTGACGCTTCGGGTACTCGAGCCGGTCGGCAAGACGCGGGCCCGCTTCTACACCGCCGGACCGGCATACCCGGCCGCGACACTGGAAGTCGCAAACACCCCGACCACCCTTGATAGCCCGTACTAGCCAGCAGCACATCGACGCACGAACCCTCGAATAGGGCTTGCCACCTGTAGCTACAGCCGACGGTCTGCTGTGTAGCTTTGGCGCGCAACAACCGTCGACCATGCGTGAGATCCACATGCGACCCGGCGGTCCGAAAACGATTAAGCCAGCGACATTTTCTCGCCGCGAACGTTCTCTGCCCGCTGGAAGGTGAGAACGACGGGCGCTGCCAACCGACTTTGTCGCACAGCTCTCGAGATACCGTGACGCCGTGATTCGCAGTGTGGTGTTCGACGTCGGCGAAACCCTGGTCGATGAGACCCGAGAATATGGGACCTGGGCCGACTGGCTCGGCGTACCCCGGCACACGTTCGCCAGCGTTTTCGGCGCCACCATCGCGCAGGGACTCGACTACCGCGAGGCCTTCCAAGTCTTCAAGCCCGGCTTCGATCTCGCCGAGGAGCGCGAGGCGCGCGCTGCAGCGGGCAGGCCCGAGACCTACGGCGAGGAGGATCTGTACCCCGATGTACGGCCCGCGCTGTCGGCGCTGCGCGAGCAAGGGGTCTGGGTGGGCATCGTCGGCAATCAGACGCTACGGAGCGGCAAGATCCTGCGAGGTCTGAGCCTGCCGACGGACTTTATTGCAACGTCGGATGATTGGGGCATCGAGAAGCCCAATGTCGAGTTCTTCGAGAAGGTTGTCGAGGTCGCTCCCGGCGACGCTCACGAGATCGTCTACGTCGGCGACCGCCTGGATAACGACCTCACCCCGGCGAAGGCGGCGGGCATGCGGACCGCATTCGTTCAGCGCGGGCCGTGGGGCTGGATTCAACGCAATGCGCCGGAGGTCGGTGAGCTTGCCGATTGGAGGATCCGCGATCTCCACGAGTTGCCGAGGATCACCGCAGCCGAGAACGGCTAGGAGTTCGATGAGCGAATCATGTTCCGCAATCCATCAGCGCGCCCACACCTATTGATAGCAAATCTTTAGCTACCATTACCGCGTGGCCCCGCAGGATCAGCCCGACGTCAACGAGGTCGTTCGCGCCGCCATCGAGCTGCTGACCATGTGGATCTCCGAGATCGACGGATCACGGGACCAGCAGGCCGAATACATCGGCCGGCGGATCGCGGACCTCGATGAGACGGGGCGCATCCACCTCATCCGCGGGCAGTTGTATCTCAACGAGTTGTTGCTGATGTCCGTCACCGAGACGGACGGCGACGACGACGCCGCGTCCCTGCACGCCCAGAGCCTGCTACTGCTGCGCGAACTCGCCCTCGAAGTGGCCGAGTAGGCAGGACGGTCGGGCCACCGCTTTTCGATCAGGCCGACCATGACTATAGTTCTCTATAGTTAGAGTTCGAGCCTGGACGCGAAGAAGGTAAAACATGACCACACTCGAGGGAGCGACCGTTCTGGTCACGGGCGGACAGCGGGGGCTGGGGAAGGCGTTCGCCCGGGAGTTCCTGGAGCGGGGTGCGGCCAAGGTGTACGTCACCGCCCGGAAACCGCAGGAGAGCGACGACCAGCGCATCGTGCCGCTGGAACTGGAGGTCACCGACCCGAATTCCGTTGCCGCCGTGGCGGAGCGGGCGAGCGACGTCACCATCGTCGTCAACAACGCGGGGGTGCTGCGGCCCGCCCCGCTGCTGCGGGCCGACTTGGCGGGGGTTGAGGAAACCTTCGCCACGAACGTCTTCGGCCCGCTGCGGGTCGCCCAGGCGTTCGCTCCGATCCTGGCGGCGAACGGAGGCGGCGCCCTGGTGAACATCCACTCGGTGCTGTCGTGGAGTTCGGGCGCCGCGGCGTACGGCGCGTCCAAGGCGGCGCTGTGGTCCGTCACGAACTCGCTGCGCATCGAATTGGCCGGGCAGGGAACGCAGGTCGTCGGCGTCCACCTCGGGTTCGCCGACACCGATATGGTCAGGTCGATCCCGGCGGAGAAGCTCGCGCCGGCAGTCGTCGCGGCCCAGGTCGCCGACGGCGTGGCGCAGGGCGCGTCCGAGGTTCTCGTCGACGACTTCACCAGACAGGTCAAAGCCTCCCTGTCGGGGCCGGTGGAGGGACTCGCCCTGACGCTGGGGAATTGAGAGCCCCGGGTGGGCCCGATCGTGAATCCGGCCGGGCCCACCCGTCGCCCCACTACGAGCACTGTGACAGCAACAGGGTGAGCACAACCACCGCGACAACAATGCTGCCGACCCACAACGCCATGCCCGGCCCGTCACCCCCGCCGGATGTCGCAGGCGCGGAGCGGCTCCGGCGCTCGTCTTCCTCCTCCGCGTTCCAGTCGGCGACGATCGCACCGCGAAGCTGGATCATCGCCTGGGACTGGCCGATCTCGTCGGCATAACCATCCAGTTGCCGCGTGAGCCGAACCGGGTCTCCCCCGCGCCAGCGAACCCCTCTGGCGGACAGGATCACCGTCTCGTTCGACGGCGACTTCCCCTCCGACATCAGCGTGACATAGCTGCGGACATTGGCCAGATACTCTGATTCGTCTGCCATGAGCCTTCGCACCTCTTCATAGCTCGAAGCTATAGTTTAAATCCCTTCGTGCAGTAGGCATATGACCTAATGTGCCTGTGCACCATTAGATTCACGCCATGGCGATTGTGGCGGTTATGGCTCCCGACGACGCGCTCGGTTTCGAGGTGATGATCGCGGACGTCGTGTTCGGGGCGGCGAACGCCACGGTCGAACGCGACCACTACGACATCCGGATCGTGACCAAAAGCGGTAGTGCGGACATCGCTTCGGGCGACGGGGTGGTGGGACTGCGCAGCCGGTGGAGCATCGAGAGCCTCGCGGTGGCCGACCTCGTCATCGTGCCGGGCACAGCGGGTTTCCTCACCGAGCCGGACCGGGAGATCGTCGACGCGCTCAAACGCGCCGGCGAGCGCGGGGCCCGGCTCGCCTCGGTGTGCGTCGGCGCTTTCACGCTCGCCGCGACGGGACTCTTGGACGGGCTGCGGGTCACCACGCACTGGGAGTACGCCGACGAGCTGGCGCGGCAGTATCCACGCGTCGAAGTCGATGCTTCGGTGCTGTACATCGACAACGGAAAGGTGCTGACCTCCGCCGGTATCGTCGCCGGGCTGGACCTGTGCCTGCACATCGTGCGCCAGGACCTCGGCGCGGCGATCGCGGCGGACACCGCGCGCCGAATCGTGATGCCGCCGCGCCGAGATGGCGGGCAGGCGCAGTTCATCAACCACGCAGAGCCCGTGCGCACCGACACCTCGCTCCGCCCCGTGCTGGAGTGGATGGAGGCGAACCTATCGCGCTCGCTGACGCTGGAAGAGGTTGCCGCGCAAGCGGCCATCAGCGTACGCAGCCTGAATCGCCGCTTCCGCTTGGAGATCGGAACGACGCCGCTGCAATGGCTGCTGCGCAGACGAGTGCATCACGCACAGCGGCTACTGGAAACCACACGGCTGTCCATCGAACACATTGCTACGGAAGCGGGATTCGGAACCGCGACCACGCTGCGATACCACTTCGCGCGGTTGACGCAGACCACACCCCAGGCCTACCGCAACAACTTTCAGCACCGCGCGGATCCGCACCCGACGCGCATCGCGGGTTAGCGACGACAACCCCGCGACTGGCCAGAATTGTTCGGCATCTGGCTATCCGGCCACTGGGCAACGAGTTCCGGCGATTCGAGACTGGAGACGCGCCACGGAACGATCTCCACTTCGCGGCGCGACCCCGACAACGCGGAGAGGACCCGTCGTGCCACACCCTCAGCCGACCACCGAAAACAGCCGAGCCACAGCACCTTCCGAACACCACGAATCACTGACACTCCCACCCACACCCCTCACCACCGACACCCTCGACCTGATCACCACCGCGCTCGAACCGCCCATCCGCAACCACAGCGTGCGCGGGTTCCTGTTCGCCCGCGCCCTCGCGACCTCCCGCGGCCTGCGCCCCGGCGCGGACTACGACGAGGAAAACATGTTCCTCATCTGCGCCCTCCACGACATCGCCCTGTCCGATATCGCCAACGGCCCACAGCGTTTCGAGGTCGACAGCGCCGACTACGCCGCCCGCTACCTGGAGGAGCGCGGCATCACCGACAACCGCGTCGACATCATCTGGGATGCCATAGCCGCACACACCACCGGCCTGAGCGACTCCCCCGTCTACCAGCGCCGCCGCCCCGCCGAGATCTGGCTGTCCGTCACCGGCATCGGCTACGACCTGGGCGGCGACCCCGGCGACCTACCGCCCGGCTTCGCGGCCCACGTCCACGCGACCTACCCCCGCCTCGGCGGCATCCGCGCCCTCTCCGCCGCGATCGAGCGCCAGGTGGTCGCCGATCCCCACAAGGCCCCGCCCGGCAGCCTGCCCGGTGAGATCCTGCGCCTGAGCCACCCCAAGCTGGTGCCCTTCACCTGGAACACGGTCCTCGACACCAACCCGTGGGGCGACTGACCTTTCGCAGTCAGTCGGTCGATTTCGCCAAACCGTGGGTGATGTACATGAACGTCGGGTCGTGGCTCTCGCCGCGGTAGTAGGCGAAGGCCATGCCCGCCTCACTGTTCATCGACCGGAAGAGGAAGAACTGCAGGTCCGGGAACATCGAGTTCAGGTGTTTCAGGATCCCCATCGCGTCGGTCTCGAAGCGTTGCAGCTGGTCCGGGGAAGCTCCGTTGTCCTTCAGGTGGCGCAGGACCCGCTGGAAGTAGCCCTTGAGGTACTCCTTCAGTTCGCCTTTCGTCTCGAACCCGGTTTCGGTGTAGCCGAACCCGATCGTGTCGTCGATGACGTTGTTGACCCGAGGGGTGTCGGCGTCACCGGGCGCGAGCGGACTGCCGTCTTGGGCGACGATCCGCGACTCGACTTCGAACAGACCGGTGACGACATCGCCCCGGGCATCGGAGACCGCCGCGGTGGCGAACGACTTGGACATCACGTGGTCGTTCGTGAAGATATCGTGCCAATCGCGCATCGCCGTTCACCTTCCGAAGAACTTCAGCCGAATTCCACTGCCATGAAACAGATTACGGGCGCGCTCCGGACCACGAACCGCGTTCGAGTCCTCGACCGGTTCAGCGCAGCACACCCGCCCGGCGCGCCGCCGTCAGCCAATCGGGGAACTCGCTGAAGCTGGTACAGCTCGGCATCACTCATCGCGTCGATGTCGGGAACCGCGAAGAAGCCCGCGTTGTCGACCACGCGACCGTCGAGGGTGTCGAGCTTGCGCAGGATCCCGAAGTCGTTGCGGCCCAACCCGATGAACTGCCAGAACGCCGGCAGGTTGGAGGCCTGGCGCATCAGGGCGGTGATCTGGGCGCGGTTGTGGAAGCCGCCATCGGTGAAGAACAGCACGAGCGCGGGGTCGGCGCCGGGGCGCAGGGACCCCAGAATGTCGGTCATGACGGGTATCTCGTCATTGACGCCGCCGATCTGACGGTCGTAGTCGATGCCGCCGTGCCGCCCGGACAGGTGCAGGTAGGTCGCGCTCCAGGCGTCGGCGGTGGCGACGGTGACATCGGGGAGCTTCGCGAAACTGTCACCGTACAAATAGGTTTCGAGGTTGCCATCGTCGTCTAGCTGGATGGCCACGGGGATCATCCGCTCCACCACCCGGTGCACCACCTTCTTGCGGTACAGGCTGTGCATGCTGCCGGTCTTGTCGATCACCAGGATCACCCGCGCCCGAACCCCGCCCGCGCCCTTGGTGAGCAGCACTTTGGCGACTTCCCGCTTGCGCAGGTCGAGGGTCTGTCGTTTCTCCAGCGAGAGGGTGGCTTCGCCCGCGACGGTGCGCACCCCCGAGGGATCGTCCTGCGGCGTGACGGGCGCATCGTCGACGGTGATGCCGTGGTCGGTGACCAGGTCCGCGAACCCGCCGGCGTAGCCCTGGCCGACGGCGCGGACCTTCCACTCGGCGTTGCGCCGGTAGACCTCGAGCGCGATGACCACCGACTCCGGCCCGAGCTGGTCGATGCGGTACTGGCACAGCACTTTTCCGGTGTGGTCGGCGACGGTGGCGACCGGCGGCGGAAACTGCCCGAAGCTGGCGCGCGGATCGTCGAGGGTGATGACGGCGCGGATCTGGTCGATTCCGGCGGGCACCCGCGCCGGGGAGATCCGCAACGCGCCCGCGGACAGGTCTACCCCCGGCGCGTGCGGCTGGTTGTAGAACACGAAGTCGTCGTCGGACCGGACTCGCCCGGCCGCGGTGACCAGTAGCGCGGACAGATCCACCGCGGCGCTGGAGTGAACGGAGACCACGAGATCGGTGGCCTGCAGAGCGATGTTCTGTCCCTTGAGCAGCTGCGCTGTCATGATCGAATGCCTTTGTCCGTGCCGGGTTCCAGCGAGGAGGATCCGGGCCAACGCTACGGCCTGATCCGGCCCGCCTCACCGTGGTTTCCGCGATGCGGCGCAAATCGTCAGTTTCCGCTGCCTCGAGCGATGCCCGGCGCCGAAGACTGTCGCTCGTGCGCGAAGCGGCCGCTGACCGGGGCACGGACGGACGAACTATGGGATGCTCGGCGGGCCGGTGCGGGTGTAACCGGTCGTGGCGGACCTTGGTTCCGGAATCCGGCCCTGTCCGGCGCGCGACGAATCACACGGGGTGGGTATGGCGCGCAGATCACTGCTCGGGATCCTCGAGCAGGGCAAACGGAATCCCGAAACGCTGGCGGACACCGTCACGCTGCTGCGGCGTGTGCACGCGGTGGTACCCGGGATCGAACCCAGTCTCGCCGAGGCGCTGCACTTCCTGGCGCGGGCGCTGTCCGACGAAGGTCAGCTCGAGCGGGCGCTGGCCGCCGTCGAGGAGGCGATCCGGCTCTATCGCGGCGGGTCGGCCGTCCGGCGATCGCGGCGCGATGCCCGGCTCGCCAGGTCCCTGAGTGTCCGGTCGGACATCCTCGAGGATCTGGGTCGCAGCCGGGAAGCGGCGGCGGACGCGCTGGAGGCGATCGCACTGTGCCGGGCCGGACTCCCCCGCGACCCACGCCGGTTCGGGCCGGCCCTGCTGATGGCGCTGGATACCGCCGCCCGGGCCTTGGACGAGATCGAGGAACCCGAGCAGGCGCTTCCCCTCGGCGCGGAACTCGTCCACATACTGCGCCGCCTCGCACCGCACCGACCGAGATACGAACCCCTGCTGGCCGGCGCGTTGCAACAGCTCGGGCTCTACTCGTTCCACGCGGGCGAGCTCGGGGACGCGCTGCGCGCCACCGACGAGGCCGTTCGGCTGTACCGGCGCCTGGAAGACGAGCAGCCGGAATCCGCTGCGCAACAGCTCGACTCGGCGATCGGCAACCGAGACTACTTCCTCGATCAGCTGGAGCTGTCCGGAAAGGTGGTCCTGGGCCCGTATCCGCTGTGCGCGGAATGCGAACGGACCAACGGCGGTCTGGTGGCGGTGCGCCACCGCCAGATCCACGTCCGCGCCGCCGGTCGCGAGTCCTGCGTCGACCACGCCCTGCGCATGATCATCGCGAGGCTGTGGGAGAACGGTTGCGATACCCGGAACTCCTGCCAGGATTTCGATTCCCGGGCGATGGTTGTCCCGGTGGCGGGACAGACTCGGCTTACTGTAGAAGTATTGGCGCGCATGGGCATTCATGCCGAAGTCGTAGACACCGCCGTGTTCTTCCCGCGTCCGACGGGCACTGCCGACGGACCCGACAACACGCCTTTCAGCGAACAGGCCGAGACGCCGCGTAGTCGCGGAGCACAGTGAGGTAGCCGGGCGCGTAGAGCGAACGAGGGGCGAACAAGGCCGTCGCGACAGCGCGCCAGTCCTGATCGTTCTCGAAGGATGCCTTCACCAGGCTGTGGGAGGCGTTCGGGAATCGGTGGACCGTCAGTTGTTCCGGTGCGAGGTGGGCGCGGTAGGTGCTTTCCGTCTCGGTCACGTCGACGTTCAGATCCTCGTCGCCCAGGACGACCAGGATTGGGGACTTGATCCGGGGCAGGAAGCCGGTCGCGTCGGACAGATAGTTCAAGCGGACGAAATTCCAGCGGGCCGCCGACATCGGGGGCGAATCCGGTTGGGCGGCAAGGTATTGCTCGTAGGTGGCGTTCTCGCGTAAGAGCCGCAGGACGGTGGTGCGGCGGTCCAGGGCCTCGGCCAAGTCCGACTCGGGGGCATCGTGGTGGCGGAGCTCAGCCCGCAAGTTGTACTCGCCCTGGCGTAGCCAATTCACCGCCCCGCCAACGAGAATCAGGAACTGCAGGGCAGGATCGTTCGCGGCCACCTCGGGCAGCACCCAGCCGGCCTGGCTGATCCCCCACAGGCCGATGCGACGGGGGTCTATGTCGGCGCGCTCACGCGCCCAGGCGATCACCGCTTCGGTCTCGCCGGCGCGGTCGTGCATCGTCTGGTCGAGCCAGTTTCCGGGGGCGCCGTCTACGCCGGGCTTGTTCCAGGACACGGACGCGTAGCCGGCCTCGGCGAACGACTCCCAGATCGGTTCGTAGAACGAGTCGCGGGTGGCGTCGGCGGGGCCGTCGCCGTGCACGAAGACGACCAGGCCGAAGGGGCCGTCACCGTGTTCGGGCAGGGCCAGGGTCGCGTGCAGGGGTTGCGTGGATCCGGGAATGGTCAGCTCGTGCCGCTGGACGGCGAAGTCGTTCGCGTGGATCACCCAACCGCCCGCGCCGACCATCAGCGCGATTACGCAGGCGAGCGCCACGACCGCGCGCCGCAACCACCGCCGGGGACTGTGCGCCCGATTCGGGGCATCGTCCGGGTTGGTTCGTGGGTCCGGCACACCTTCCATGTTTCTAACGTATCAGATACGTCCGTTTTTAATTCGTAAGTTTCAATGGACGGCAACCGCGCACTATCGCGACGGACAAGCCGGGCGACCGGAAACGCAGTCGTTGTTGGGGTACTCGTTGACCCAGTGGAACCCGTCTCGGCGCAGCGTGAACCGGTCCGGGTCGTACCGAACCATTTCCACGGTGAGCGGCCTGCCGTTCGCCTCGCCGGTGAGGTGCAGCTGATCCGGGGTCGGACGGGACACGGTGAAAACCGCCCACGGGGCAGGGACCGCATCGTCCAAGGATCGGAAGGTGAGCTGGGCGGTGCCCTGGTTCATGTCCGCCCGGACCGGGGTGAAGCGATCATCCATCGCCTGAATATCCACGGTGTCGAGCTGATCGAACACCAAACGCCGCCAGCGCGTTTCGTCACCCAGTACCGCCGGCACCGGCACGCCGTCCCGGACGAACTCGGTCACATCCCAGATCCCGTACAGCGACGGCTCGGACTGCCGCTGCTGGGCGGACACCAGCCCTTTCGCGGTGCCCGAGATCAGCAACCACAGCAGCAGCGCGATCTGCAGGCCCGCGACGACGCGACGCCCGCGCGGAGTTCGGCACGGCAGCGGCGCGGTCGAGGGGCCGGCGGCGTTGCCGAGCAGCACCGCCGTGATGCGCCGCGCCTCCGGCGCGACCAGGACCAGGGCCATCAGCAGAACGTGGAACGACAGGATCTTGACCGGGACGTCGTAGGTCATGTTCAGGATCCAGATCTGGGTGGACCCGACCACGGTCAGCAGGGCACCGGGCACCGCCGTGCGCGGAGTCAGAAGCAGTACGCCGCAGAGGATTTCCACGAATCCGAGGATGGATTCGTAGACCGGCGACACACCCACCTGGCTCCACAGCACGCCCATGGGCGTGAGATCTCCGAACGGCTGGAGCAGCCGAGTCAGTGACGGCGGCGGCATCTGGAGCTGGAACGCCTTGACGATGCCGTAGCTCAGCATCGTCCCGGCCAGGCACACGCGCAGGAAGACCATGAACCACGCTGCCGCCGTGCGATATTCGGAGCGCCCGCGGTCCAGGACGCTCCAGACGAGCGTCGCGAGCACCGCCGTGACGAGAAGGCAGAACAGCAGCACCCAGTCGTAGGCGGTGTCACCGCTGCCGGAGTTCCGCCGCACGACCTCGATTCCGAAAACCGTGCGCCCCACCCATTCGACGCCTGGCCGCGGCGCTCCAGAGCCGATCGGCCCCCACCACGCCGCCATCCCGGGCAGCTCCAGGATCACCTGGGTCAGTAGCGCGAACAGCCCGAAATACACCACCCCGAACCGAAACAGAATTCGAGTGATCGGCCGCCACCCGGTCTCGCCCGGCGAATCCTGCTCCGCGACAGCACGGCTCGGCTCCACGATTACGGTACTCATCCACGGTCCTTCCCCCAAGGCCACAGCCCCTCCGGAAACAAGATCGCGGTGCGGACGCGGGGCGCAACAATTCCCGCGATCCAGTCCCCGGCAGCCGAGGGAACCCCCCTATCCCCGCGTCGCGGTCAACACCTCCAAAGCGACCGGTTCGACGAATTGCCCACTCGGTTCGATAGCGAGCAGCTCGGCGGCTACCGCCTCTTCGAACTCGGCGCGCCGGTCTCCGAGCAACCGCCGCAGCGGCAACGAGGTCGAATAGAGGTAGCCCATCGCCTGTTCGAGAGTCCACGGCCGAGGGAACTCGTACACCCGCCGGTGCACCCGTGAAAATGCCGACTCTGCCAGCACGTGTTCGTGCCGGTGCCGCGGGTCCGCCGGCGGGGTCGGACGCTCCTGCTGATCCGGGGGCAGAAAGCGGCGCTGCACGCCGTCGATCGCTCGTTGCCAGGCCGTCGTCGGCCGAACGAGACAGCTGTCGTTGGCTATCACCACGCTGCCGCCGTCGACGACCCTGCCGTCGAGGTCCGCCAGCACCTGCGCACGGTCCATCCAATGGAACGACCGGCCCATGGTGACGACCCGAAACCCGCCGAGGTCGACCGGCAGGTCAGCCGAACTACCCCGCCGCCACGTCACATTGGTCACCGCCGCCGCGCTGGCCTGGCGCGCGGCCTCGGCCAGCATCTCCGGTTCGGGATCCACGCCCACGGCCTCTAGCACGTGCCGCGCCAGCGGAATCGTCAATTGCCCGGTGCCGCAACCCAAGTCCAGCAACCTGCCGGCGCCGTCGAGCCCCGTGCGCCGAACCAGATCATCGAGCACTTCCGGCGGGTAGCCGGGGCGATAGCGGGCGTAGTGCCAGGACGTTCCCGCGAAGAGACCGGTGTCCCCCGTCGATTCGATCGCGCTCATCTCGTTATCCTTCCGGCAGAAATCGGCCCATTCGATACCCAGCAGCGACTGTCCCGTGTCTAACACCGTGTTCCGGCCGGCCGATCTATCCGGTATCAACCGTCTCTCTGCCGAAGGCTGGTGCGACATGCGTCGCATACTCTCGATATTCGTAGCGCTCGCAGCGCTCGTTCTCACCCTGCTACTACCCGTCGGGCAGGCCCGCGCGACGCCCTCCTACTGCGGACTGGTCTGGGGCTCGCTCGACAAGTCCGACCCGGACCATTCGACCGCCACACTGACCAATGTGAGGTCCGGGCGGCAGGACTGCTACGACCGCATGGTCATCGACCTCGCGGGCCCGGTCGCGGGCTACCGCGTCGGCTACGTCGACGGTGTCTACATGGACGCCTCCGGCGAGCCGGTTCCGTTGCGCGGCAGTGCTTTCCTGCAGGTGGTCGTGTTCGCCCCCGCCTATGACGGCTCCGGCAACCTGACCTACAACCCCGCCAACCGCAAAGAACTGACCAACGTCTCCGGCTACGACACCTTCCGCCAATTGTCCTGGGCCGGAACGTTCGAGGGCCAGACCACGATCGGCCTGGGCGTACGCGCCCGCCTCCCGTTCCGGGTGTTCACCCTCGACGGTCCGGGCACCGGCAACCGCATCGTGATCGACGTCGCCCACCGCTGGTAGTCGAGCGAACCATCAGCCCCTCCGGAGCCGGCCCGCTCGGCTCCACCCCGGCCGTGCACAATCGTGCCGCCACACGGAGAGCAGGTTCGTTGATCGAGAACACACATCACTCGCGCCCGCACTTCGTCGTGGAGCACTCCGGATCCTCATCTGCTTCCCAAGCACCCACTTCCCTGACTATCGGGCCACCTGCACGAGCGGCGCGCGAAGAGGAGTCAGCTCGTCACCAATCGTAGATTGGCACGATCCGTCACCTCGACGCAGTTAATCGGTGGCATAGCATTATTCGCGCTGTTCAAGCATCAGCAGAGAAGTTCTAGATATACCCAGCGCGACTTCAGACATCAGGGTGGCCCCAACTTGAATACGAGATCTTCGCTCAGCAAAGGCGAGAACGCCTCTCTGTCAATCGGTTCCGTCACTTGCTCCGTCACATTGCCCGGCCTGTCCATTGACGTATCGGCTCTCCTGGTCGGATCCAACGGAAAAGTACGCGGCGATAACGATCTCGTCTTCTACAACCATCCGGTGCAGGACGGAGTGTCCGTATCCGGAAGCACGATCACCGCAGATCTGCCACACATGCCCGGGAACGTCGAGAAGATCGTCATCGCGGCAAGTGCGGATCCCCTGGTCCCGGGGACCGTGTTCACCACTGCGCCCGTGCTGAGCATCTCGCAAAAATCCGGTCCCGAGCTCAATTTCGAAGCGCCGCGGTTCAGCGGAGGAGAGACCCTCGTCGTACTGGCCGAACTGTACCGACGGGGTGAGGGCTGGAAGGTCCGAGCGGTGGGCCAAGGCTACTCCAGCGGTCTCGCTGGGCTCGCCGCAGATTTCGGGGTAGCGATCGATGACGACGAAGGCCCCGCCACACCGACACCTACCGGGTCGAACACGCCCCCTGCCACTGATCCGACGGTCGACCTGACCAAGGTGGAGCGGCGGGCGCCTGCGCTGCTCGCGCCCGCACGCGAAGCAAGCCGAGCGCTCGCCGATGTTGGGTTGAGTGGTCGACGTGCGGCGGTCTATCTGATGCTCGACCACAGCTATGAAATGTCCGATTTCTACGAATCATTCGCGGTCCAGGCCTTTGCCGAGCGAGTTCTCGCCCTGTCTGCGAGTCTCGATGACGACGGCACTGTGCCGGTAATCTTCTCCGGTGATCGTGAACCGTTCATCGAGGAAATGAGTCTCGATAACTATCGCGGCCGAATCGGGGATTTGCACACCCAAGTGGATTGGGGCTGGGGCAATGTCGCCTCGGCGATGCGTCGAGTAGTCGGCCACTACCAAGAGTCCGGGAGCACCGACCCGGCTTTCGTCGTTGCCCAAGTCACCGGAGACCCGTCCGACAAGGCAGAGATCCGATCACTGCTGCAAAACAGCGCAGCCCTGGGCGTGTTCTGGCTGTTCGTGGGTTTCGGACGAGGCAAATTGGCGTTCTACAAGAACCTGAACGCATCGACCTCGGCCACCTTCACCAATGTGGCGTTCTACGACGCGGGTGGCAACCCGGGTTCCGTACCTGGGAACAAGTTCTACTCCGGACTCGTCAAGAACTTCGGAAGTTGGATGCGCCTTTAGCCGTTTGCGATAGGTAGGGGCTCGTGACTGCTCGGGCCGTGCCCCCTCCGGCGATCAAGTCTCTGAGCCGAACCAGGCGGGGATCACCTCGCGGGCGAAGGCGCTGATGCACTCGGCGGTCGGGCCGGACAGGACCTCGCCGGTGAAGTAGATCGAATCGCGGCCCTGGACCCGGGCGACACGATCGAACCAGCCGGCGCGGACCGCGGGGGCGCTCGGGTGGGCGGGCCACTCGGCGATCGTTTCGGTGATCAACTCGGGGTCGTCGAACAGGAACAGGCTTTCCTTCGCGAGGGCCCAGGCTTCGGCGGGGGTCACCGAGAGGTCGGAGTTGCTGAAGCACACCCAGTAGGGGCCGGGGTGTTGTTTGTTGGCGGCGGTGATCCGGTGCAGGGCCTGCTCGGGATCGGTGTCGGTGTGGCTGCCCTGGGGATCCATCAGCCAGAAGCCGAGGGGGTCTGGGGCATTCGTCGGGAACGTGATGATGTCCCCGGGGACTTTGATCAGGTAGCTGCGGGTCCAGGTGCGGGGGCAGTTCCGTTCGGAGAACAGGTCGTGGAGCTCACCGCGGGGGAAGATCTCGCGGATCTGGGTCGGGCGGGCGGTGACCACCACGCGGGAGTAGATCGCGCTGCGCGACTCCGTACCCGCCCGCCAGGACACCCGAACCCGCCGGGGCCCAACGGGTTCTATCGCGGTCACCCGGCTGTTCACCTGAACCTGGAGCTCGTGGTCCCGCAGCATCCGCCGCAGAAAGCTGATGAACCCGCGGCGGAAGCTCAGGGTCACCGGGCGGCGCGAACCGATCTGGGCGACGAGCGAGGGCGGCATCCGGTCCAGCAGCTCCGCGCGCCGTCCCGCGTGCAGGGTCAGCAGCATCTTGGCCAGCTGCGAAACATGGCCGGAGATATGGGCATTGATGTTGATGATGGTCTCGACCGGCTGACGCGGCCTGCGCATGTTCGCGTACAGCGCGATGCCCTGCAATACCTCGCCCACCAGCGGTGCGCGCCGCGCCCGCCAGCTCTCCCAGGTCTCCCCCGGCACCCGGTCGAAGTTCAGCCCGGCCGGCCCCGGCCCGTGTTTGGCGCGGACGGCCCGTTCGATGATGTTCCACGCCTCGACCAACTGGTCCACCGCCTGCTCGGCGGTGAGGGTGGACAGCAACGGCGGAAAGTGCGGCGGCACCGCGAATCCCGGCTTGCCGGACTCGGTTCGGGAGACGAAGTACAGCGCCTCGGGCTGGAGCTCCACCGGATGCCGGCGGAGCAGCTCGTCGATGGCGGTTCCCGACATATCCGCGCCGAAATCCTGCTGGATGACGAGATGCGCTTGGAAATCATAGATTTCGCCGTCGACCTCGGCGGTCCGGCAGTATCCGCCCGGCTCCGGCCCCGCCTCGAGGATGTCGATCCGCTCGTGGCCGAGGCCGCGCAACTGCGCCGCCGCCATGATGCCGCTCTGACCGGCTCCTATGACGCAAACGGGTGCGGTGACATCCATGGGAACTCCCCCATCGACACGAACGCGGAACCCCGATTATGCGCCTCGGGCCGGGCTCGCACCGTGGGTTCCACGATGCGAGCCCGGCCCGGGCAAAGTCAGCGACCGGCGTGGATCGCGTTGGCCACCACCGCATCACCCTGTGTGGACGGGTGGAAGAACAGGCCGCCGAGGTCGGCGCGCGGGTCGAAGACGCCGTTCACCCACGGGGTGGCCGAGCAGAGGCCGTGACCGGCGGTCAGCGCGCGGGCGTCGATGAACTCCAGACCGAGAATCTCCGCCGCCTCGCGCTGCGCCCGATCGATCCGATCGAAGTACTCGACCGCGGCGCGACCGCGCGGATTGACGAACGGGGCCACGCCGAAGAAGTTGAGGCACACCGTATCCGAGCCCGACACGAACAGTTCCGGATAACCGACCAGCACCAGGCGCGCGTTCGGCGCGTAGTAGCGGATGTAGGTCACCGCGTTGCGCATGCGCTCGGCGAAGAGTTTTCCGGAGACGCCGTTGTAGTCGGGTATCCGGCCCTCGTCCACGGCCTCCGGACCGCAGCCGAGTTCGACGTTGAACACGCACTGCTGCAGCGAGTTCCACATCGTCTGCTCGTTCTTGCCCCACTTGTCGTTCATCCCGAACTGGAACGTGACGACCTTGGTGCGCGGCCCGAAGGCCCCCTCCTCGTCCGCCCGCTTGGCCTGCATGGCCAGGGTCCACCCCGGCCCGCTGTCGATCGAGGCCCCCGGGCACGACGGATTCGACATGCGGTCGGTCCCGTCCACCCCCATCAGCTTGCCCAGCTGCCTGGGCCACGCCGTCGGACCGTGCCGGCGACAGTCGGTCTCCTGCTCGATGATGTTCCACACGTTCGCCGAGAACGAATCCCCCAGCACGACGAGTTCCTTACCCTCGGGCGCCGGGTCGGCCCCCGCCGCCGTCGCCCCGCTCACCGACGCGGAGACCGCCACCGCCGCCGTACACAGCCACCGCACGCCACTGCCGAACACTCGAACTTCCCGCCTTATACCGAATTGCCCGCCGACCGCGTCGAATGTGGCCAACCTGTGCACTTTCGGCCAGACAGTACTGCAGACACAAATCCCCGGCAACGCCTTCGCTCGGCGGCAGACGAATTCGGCGGGCGCTCCCGGATTTCCCGCGCTGGAATCCACAATTCTGCCGACAATTCTGTCGGCTTGACGATCGATCGATCGGCTGCTCCGCGACACCGGCACGATTGCCGATGATCTTTCCGGGTAGCCGGAGGACAGACCGCTCTCCCCGAACAAAGGACACCAGCCATGACTACCAGCCCCGATGCCGCACGTCGGGCGGACCGTGATCGCGACGAGGACGAGCCCGCGGCCGAGCCCGACCCCATCGCCACCACCGAAGACCAGGCCGCCAACATGGATAACGAGGGCGACACCCCGAACTGAGGAAAGACGGCGCGAATTCGTCTCTCCCGGCCGCCCGAACCGAATGGCAGCGCCACTCGAATTCAGCGTCGGGCCCGATTCCGACGCGACGGATTCAGCGGGCGAGCACCGACCGGAACATCGCAGCGGCGGCATCGGCTGCCGCCTCGATGAGCCTGGGGTCGTCGTAGAAGTCGATCTGTCCCACCGACTCCAGCCAGAGCTCGGACTTGGGGCTCGGCACCGTCGCGTAGAACTTGCGCGCGAAGGCCGGGACCAGGGCGTTCTCCGAATGCACCAGCAGGTACGGCACGGCGATGCGGGCGGCCGCCTCGACGGCGTCGAATTCGCCCGTGTAGGCGAAGGATTCGACGGCGAACGCGTTGGTGTAGTTCGGCACCGCGCCGCGGGGAGTCCCGTAGTACTCGTACGCTTCACGCAGCGGCATACCCACGTCGCCGCCGTCCGGGGCGACCGCCGGAATCGTCTCGGTGACACCGGTTTCGAGCCGGCGCTGGGCGGCCGCCCGGCCCCGGGCGATGGCCTCCGCGCTCGGCGTCGCGACCGAAGTGTCGGAGTAGTACCCCGCCACCCCGGCGTACGCCCGGATCCGCGGGTCGTCCGCGACCGCGCGCGCCATGTACCCGGCCCCGGCGCACACGCCCAGCGCGACCACCGGCAGGTCCCGGGTGCGCTCGTCGCCGAGCAGCGCCGTCACCGCCGCACCGATGTCCTCGGCCTTGCCGTACGGATTCTCGAACTGACGCGGCTGCCCCTCGCTCTCCCCGAAGGTGCGGTGGTCGAACGCGAGCGCCGCGAACCCGCGCGCGGCCAGCGCCCGGGCGTAGGCACCCGACGCCTGTTCCTTGACCGAGGTCAGCGGACCGGTGGTGACCACCGCGGCGAGCGGCTCGCCGGCAGGCAGGTGCAGCACACCCGCGAGCCGGTCGCCCGCGCTGGTGAAGCCGAATTGTGCTGTGCTCATTCAATCCTTCAATCGTTGTGACGGCGTGAGCCTGTGCGGGCACCGCCGTACAGCCGCACACCACAACGAGGCGACCGCACGCGCCCATTCCCGCATCCGGAAATATCACCGTCGCGACTTCGCACGCGAGCGCACCGGTGCACCCGTCGGGCGAACCGGTCTGATTGCAACGGCCCATTGCGGGAAACCGAAACAACGACCGGCATCCGTCACCGCGACGGGCGCCGCACGATGGCAGGAGGTTCGGATTGTCTGTCGACCGGCAGGACGTCGATGTCCCGACGAGGGTGGCCGATCCCGGCGAGCGCCACGATGATCTCGTGGCCGCCGAGCGGTTCGCCGTCCGCAGCGGCGTGGCGCTGCTGGTCGCCGTGGCCGTCGGAATCGGTTTCGGTGCGCTCGCGGTGCCGGCCCGCACCCGGTGGGAACCGATGCAGCGGGTGGACCAGCAGATCGTCGACCGGGTGGTCTCGGTGGTCGCGGCGAACGACGCACTGCGCAGCGGCCTGGAGGTCCTGACCAGGTTCGGGTCGAGCGTCACCCTGGTCGTGCTGCTCGCCCTCGCCGCCATCTGGCTGGCCCAGCGCGACCAGCAGCGCCTCGCGGTGTACGTAATCCTGGCCGCCACAGGCAGTTTCATCCTCAACGTCGCGGTCAAGGCGGTGGTGGGGCGGCTGCGCCCCGAGGCCGAGAATCCGGTCTACACAGCGGGCGGGTGGAGCTTCCCCAGCGGGCATTCGATGAATTCCCTGGTGTGCTACGGGATTCTGCTGCTGGTGTTCCTTCCGGCCATGGGCGCCAAGACACGGCGCGCGGTCGTCGCTGTCGTGACGCTGCTCGTCATCGCGATCGGGTTCAGCCGGATCGCGCTGGGTGTGCACTTCGCCACCGACGTGCTCGCCGGCTGGCTGCTGGGGTCGCTGTGGCTCGCCTCCGCCACAGCCGCCTTCCTGCGCTGGCGGCGCGATTCGGGCATCCCCGAGGACGGACCACTGCCGGGCGATCTGCCCGGAGACGACGAGCGGGAGCTGCGGCCCGTCCCGGACGGACACGCGGCCCCGATGCCGCACCCGTGGCGCGGGGCGGCGCGGCTCGCGGCGGGCTGGCTGCTGGTGGGAGCGCTGCTCGTCGGACTGGGCCTGACGATCCGGGCACTCCAGTCCGACACCACCGCGCTGCGGGAAGATCACGACAGCGTGGCGACGCTGTCCGAAAACCGCAATCCCACACTGAATTCCATCCTCGGCGTGTTCGGCGAGGTGGGCAACACCACCGCCGTGATCGTCGTCGCCCTCATCGTCGCGGTCCTGGCGCTGGGCGCCCGGCGCGACTGGCGCCCGGCCCTGTTCCTCGCGGTGGCCATGCTCGGCGAGATCACCCTGTTCCTGGCGACCACCGCGATCGTCGACCGCGACCGCCCGCGCGTCAACCATCTCGACCCGAATCTCCCCCCGACCTCCAGCTTCCCGTCCGGGCACGTCGCCGCGGCCCTGACGCTCTACCTGAGCATCGCGCTGCTGCTGTGGTTCACCACCACCGGACGGCGCTACCGGGTCCTGGCCGCGATCGTGCTGCTGATCCCGGTCCTGGTTGCCGCGCAACGGCTCTACGCGGGCGCGCACCACCCCACCGACGTGCTCGGCTCGGTCATCCTGGCCGTGGCGTGGACGACCATCTCCTGGCGGGTCATCGCGCCCACACGCACCCGCACGCCGCGGCGCCCGGAACCGGCCTCACTGTGAAATCAACTGCCGCTCGGCGCTTTCCGCCACCGGTGAGCGGGTGCGTCGCAACCATCGCGGCGCCCACCAGCACCGGTCGTCCAGGATCGCCATGGACGCCGGGACCAACAGAATGCGCAGGATGGTGGCGTCGATGAACAGCGCCGCCATCATCCCGTAGGCGATGTATTTCATCATCAGCAGGTCGGAGAAGGCGAAGGCGCCCACCACGACCAGCAGCACGAGCGCGGCCGCGGTGATGATGCGCGCGGTCTCGGCCGTCGCGGTGCGAATCGCCTCGCGGGTGGACAGCCCGGACGCGCGCGCCTCGGAGATCCGGGACAGCAGGAAGACCTCGTAATCGGTGGACAGGCCGTAGATGACCGCGATGACCACCACCAGAATGAGCGCCATGATCGGCTGCGGGGTGAAGTCGAGCAGGCCCGCACCGTGGCCCTCGATGAAGACCCAGGTCAGAATCCCCAGGGTCGCGCCGAGCCCGAGGGCGTTGAGCAGCGCCACCTTCAGCGGCAGCACCACCGAGCCGAAGGCGAGCCACAGCAGCACCGTGGTGGTGAGCAGGACGATCGCCAGCATGGGCGGCAGCCGATCCGCCAGGGCGCGCAGACTGTCCCGCAGGATCGCGGGCTGACCGCCGACCAGCAGGGTCGCGCCGTCCGGCACCGCGATGGCGCGCAGGGCGTCCACGGTGGGTCCGCCGTTGTGCGAATCCACCAGCGGCGCTTCGGTGACGAACACGTCCGGCAGCTCGGTGCTGCGGCGCGGCACGGCGAAGGGCGCCGCCAGCCCCGGAACAGTGTTGGCCGCGGTCCAGACCGCGCCCGCCGCCGTGGGATCCGAGGTCCGGATGATCAGGTGCACCGGATCGACCCGGCGCTGGGGGAACAGCTCGTCGAAATGCTCCTGGGCCACCCGCGTGGGGTGCTCCGGGGGCAGGAACCGTTCGCTGATACCGCCGAAACTCATGTCGGCGACCGGCGCGATGAGCAGCAACAGCCCCGCACACACCGAAACGAACACCGCGACACGATGTTTCACCACCCGCGCGATCAGGCGATACCAACCCGCACCGGACCCGCGACGCTGAAACCGCCGCACCCCCAGCAGATTCACCCGCCGCCCGAGCAGGGTGAGCAGCGCGGGCAGCACCGTCAGGGCCGTGATCGCCGCCAGCGCCACGGTCACCATCGCCCCGAGTGCGAAGGACCGCAGGAAGTTCTGCGGGAACAGCAGCACGCCGCCGCTGGCCGCCACCACGATGACCGCCGAGAACGCGACCGTGCGACCGGCCGTGGCGACCGCCCGCCGCGCCGCCGCCTCGACCTCGTCGCCCGCGTCGAGCTGTTCCCGGAACCGGCTCACGATGAACAGCCCGTAGTCGACCGCCAGACCGAGGCCGATCATCGAAACGACCGGTGAGACGAAGGAATTCACCTCCATGCCGGTCGCGATGACCCGCATGACGCCCCACGCCGCCGCCACGGTCAGCGCGCCGATCACCAGCGGCAGAGCCGCCGCCACCGCACCGCCGAAGACGAAGAACAGCAGCACCGCCACCGCCGGAATGGCGAGCAGTTCCATGCGCAGCTGGTCCTGCACCATGGTGTCGTTGAGCGCGCCACCCACGGCCTGCCCGCCCGCGACCTGCATCTCGACCCCGTCGAGCCGCAGCGCGCCGGCGATCGTGCGGTAGTCCCGCATGACCGTGGTCTCGTCGTCGCCGGCCAGCGCGATGGAGGCGAAGCCGTACTGCCGGTCCTCGGTGCCGAAGACATTGCGCTGCGCCACACCGGTTTCGGTCGGCCAGTAGGCGCCGTTCACCTTCGAGATCTCGCGCGGATGATCACGCGGCAGGCTGTCCAGGAACCCGGACACCGTGGACGCGAAACCCGGGTCGTCGATCGTCGCGCCGTCGGGTGCCCGGAACAGCAGGATCACGTCCCCGGCGCGGTCGCGCCCGAACGCGCTCTCGCGTAACCAGGCCGCCCGCACCGATTCCGACCGCGGATCGTCCCAGCCGCCCGAACTCAGGTGCGCGTGCAACCCCAGTCCGTAACCGCCGAGGGCGAGCAGGCCCGCCGACACCAGACCGAGCACCAGCAACCGCCGGCGCACGACGAAATCCGCCCACAGCGCGAACCCGATGAACAAAGAACACTCCCGAGATCGTGGGTACGCGCGCCGATGCTACCCGGCGCCACCGGACCGCAGGAGCGATTCGTGGCGCCTCACAGAACCCCGGACGAACCTTTGTGGCCGTGGATCAACCTGCTCGCTCGTCGGACGAAACCCCTTGTGGCAGCGTTAATATCGGCCGCACCACAGCGCGGTGGGCGGCCGATGTCCACGGCCGCAGGGTCCGGTCGTGCCGCACGTCCGGACGATGATCCGGCGTCGTTCCCCTTCGAGAGACCGCCGTTGTCTTGCGCGCCCCTTCGAAAGGAAACCTATGTCGGATATCGCTGTCGTCGGTATCGGGTGCCGTTATGCCGGCGGAATCGACTCACCGCAGAGTTTCTGGGATTTCGTGGTCGAGAAGCGGGACGGGGTCGTGGAGATACCGGCCACCCGCTGGGACTACCGCCGCTGGTACGACGAGGACCGCCGGGCGCCGGCCCGCAGTTACACCAAGCACGGAGCCTTCCTGACCACCGACCCGTGGGAGTTCGATCCCGACTTCTTCGGCATCTCCCGGCGCGAGGCGACCGGACTCGATCCGCAGCAGCGGTTGCTGCTCGAAATCACTTGGGAGGCACTCGATGACGCGGGCGCCGCGGCCCGCGCGGCCGGTGCGCCGGTCGGGGTGTACGTGGGCGGATTCGTGGTCGATCAGTCGGTGGTCGGCGTGGTCGGCCCGGCGCTGCCGCAGGTGGATATGCATACCGCGGCCAGCGCCTCCTACACGATGCTCTCCAACCGAATCGCGTACGCGCTCAACCTGACCGGACCCGCGCTCACCGTCGACACCGCGTGCTCGTCCTCGCTCGTCGCGGTGGATCTGGCCTGTCAGGCCCTGAACCGCGGCGACTGCGCGGTGGCGCTGGCGGGCGGGGTGAACATCATGCTGCAGCCCGAGACGTTCGTCATGATGTGCAAGGGCGGCTTCCTGGCCGCGGACGGGCGGTGCAAATCCTTCGACGCGGCCGGTGACGGCTACGGCCGGGGCGAGGGCGGCGGCATGATCGTGCTCAAGCGCCTCGACGACGCCGTGCGCGACCGCGACCGCGTCTACGCGGTCATCAAGGCCAGCGGGACCAACCAGGACGGGCGCACCACCGCGATCACCGTGCCGAACGCCACGGCGCAGGAGTCGCTGGCCCGAACCGTCTGTGCCCGTGCGGGATTGGATCCGCGGGACATCACCTACGTGGAAGCGCACGGCACCGGCACCCCGGTCGGCGACCCGATCGAACTGCGCGCCCTGGGCCGGGTCTACGGTGCGGCGGGCGGGCGCCCAGGCACCCTGGGCGTCGGTTCGCTCAAGGCCACCCTCGGCCATACCGAGGCCGCCTCCGGGGTGGCGAGCGTGATCAAATCCGCACTCGCCATCTCCCATCGCACGATCCCCCCGCAGGGCTGGTTCGACACCGCCCACCCGGACATCCCGTTCGCCGAGCTGAACCTGCACGTCCAGCTCGAGCCGGAGCCCGTCGATCCGGCGGTCGAGCGTATGACCATCGCGGTCAACGGCTTCGGCTACGGCGGCACCAACGCGCACGTCATCCTGACCGAGCACGCCGCCACGGCCGAACCGGAACCGCACGCCCCCAGGCATTTCGGGGTGCTGCCGGTCTCGGGCCGCAGCCCCGCGGCGGTCCGCGAGCTCGCCGGGCGGTTCGCCGACCTGCTGGCGGCGGGCGCGGATCGGGATCGGCTGGCCGAGGCGGCCTGGACCCGCATGGCCCATCATCCGTACCGCACCGGGGTCCCCGTCGGGGACGACCTCGGGCGGGAGTTGCGTCGCTATTGCGCGGGCGACGGCAGGGACGCGGTGCGCACTCCCGCGCACCGCGTTCCCGAGCCGGTCTTCGTCTTCTCGGGCATGGGCCCGCAGTGGTGGGGAATGGCGCGCGAATTGCTGGGCGCCGACGGCGTTTTCGCGCGAACGGCGCGGCGCGTGGACGAGGCGTTCCGGGCGGTCGCCGGCTGGTCGATCATCGAGGAACTGCTGCGGCCCGAGGAAGAATCCCGGGTCACCGCCACCGAGGTGGCCCAGCCCGCGAACTTCCTGGTGCAGGCCGCACTTGTGGACGAATTGGCCGAACTCGGCGTCGTCCCGGCGGCCATCGTCGGCCACAGCGTCGGTGAGGTGGCCGCCGCGTACGTCGCGGGTGTGCTGTCGCTCGAGGACGCGGTCACCGTCGCCTATCACCGGGCGCGGCTGCAGGCCACCACGGCCGGATCCGGCGGGATGCTCGCGGTGGGCCTGCCCGCCGACAAGGCGACCGCGCTGATCGAGGACGACGCGCGGGTGGACATCGCCGCGGTCAACGGCCCGGGCTCGGTCACGCTGTCCGGCGAGGTGGAGCGCCTGGACGAGATCGCCGAAACCCTCACCGACGACGGCGTATTCGCGCGCCGCCTGCACGTGGAGGTGCCCTACCACAGCCGGCTGATGGACCCGATCCTGGACGAACTGCGCACGGCGCTGGCGGGCATCACGCCGCACGAGCCCCGGCTGCCGCTGTACTCCACCGTGACCGGCGCGTCGGTCACCGCCGCGACCTGGGACGGCGACTACTGGTGCGCGAACGTGCGCAGGCCGGTGCGCTTCGCCGCCGCCGTCGCCGCCCTGGCCGCCGCCGACCACCGCGTGTTCCTCGAGGTCGGCCCGCACCCGGTGCTGTCGGGCAACATTCGCGAGGTACTGCTGGGCGTCGACGACACCGGTGTCACGGTCGCGACCCTCGATCGCAAGCAGCCCGATTCGGTGAGCCTGCGCCGCACCCTCATCGGCCTGTACGCCGCCGGCGTCGTGAGCACCGAAACCCTCTTCCCCGCGGATCATCCCGTCACCGCGCATCTGCCGCTCCCCCGCTACCCCTGGCAGCACGTGCGCCTGCACGCCCCGCACCCGCTGTTCGAGCAGCTGCGCCTGGGCACCCCGGGCGGCTACGCGATGCTCGGCGACCCGGACCTGGAGGGCCGCTCCGGCTGGCAGCTGCAGGTCGGCGCGCAAACCCTGCCGTGGATCGCCGACCACGTGGTCGCGGGCTCGCGCATCCTGCCCGGCGCCGCGTATCTCGATGCGGCGCTCAGCGCGGCCGCGGGCCGTTCCCGGCACGGCCGGGTGGCGCTGGAGGGGGTGCGCTTCGTCGCGCCGCTGATCATGGCGCCCTCGGACATTCCGCTGCTGGAGACCAGCGTCGAGGATTCCAGCGGCCGCTTCCTCATCCGCTCGCGCGCCGCCACCGGCTCGGTGTGGACCGTGAACGCCACCGGCCGCCTGCTGACCGACGGCTACGAGCCGTCGAAAGTCATCGTCCCCGAGGATGATTCGGCCACCGAGTTCGATCCGGAGCTGTTCTACGCCGCTCTGGCCGCACGCGGGCTGCAGTACGGCCCCGCGTTCCGCCGGGTGACCTCGGTGCGCGCCACCGTGGACACCGTGGTGGCCGCGGTCGACGCGGGCATCGGCGTCGACTCCGGTCATCTGGCCCACCCCGCGGTCGTCGACGCCGCCATGCAGACGGTCGCGCTGCTGTTCGCGGACGCGAGCATGGGCGAGGGCGCCATGGTTCCGGTCGGCGTGGAGGACGTGCGCCTGTACGGCCCGCTTCCCGAGAAGGTCACGGTCGTCGCCCGCCGCGACCCGAACTCCCCGCTCTGCGCGGACGTGGACCTGCTCGACGAGGATCGCAACCTGTGCCTGCGCCTGATCGGGGTGCGGGTGGGCGCGCTCAACCCGGGCGCGGACCCGCTGCGGCGCATGGTCGATTTCTTCTACACCGACACCATGGAACTGCGCGACCCGCTGGATCCCGGCGTGCTGCCCCCGACCAACGGCACCGCGAGCGTGGTGGTGGCGCTGGGTCTCGGCGGCCGCGCCGATCGGCTCGCCACGGTGCTGCGGCCCTCCCGGTATCTGCACGCCGATGCCGCCGACACGGATCTGGAAGCCGAACTGGCCGCGGAACTGGCCGCCGCCGCGGCCGAACCCGGTGTGCACCAGGTGCACGTCTGCGTGGTCGCGGGCGCGATCGAGGACGATCTGGCCGCGCTGTGGGCGTTCAAGCGGATCGCGGTCGCGGTGGACGAGTACGCGGCGAGCACCGAGGACGCGGACGCGATGTCCACCGAGGCGGGCCGGTTCCGCGCGACCCTGATCACCGAGCGCGCCTTCACCCTGCCCGGCAGCACGGTGCTGCCCAACTCGGCGCAGGCGGCGCTCGCCGGGGCCCGGCGGGTGCTGCTCAACGAGCAGTTGCGCCTGCGCTGGCGGCTGGTGGACATCGAGCCCGGTATCGCGCTGATCGATCTGGTCACCGAACTGGCGGTACCCGGCGCGTTCACCCTGGACAATTCCGACGAGATCCTGCTGCGCGGCGGCAAGCGCTGGGCCCCGGTGATCCAGCGGGCACTGCAGGACCGGGTCGACACCCTGGACACCGCGGTCCCGCTCACCGATTCGAACGCCAATTTCGCACTGGAACAACCGCGTTCACGCCTGCTCTCGGCGCTGACGTGGCGCGCCTGCGCCCGGCCCGATCCCGGGCCCGGCGAGGTCGAGGTGCGCATGCGGGTGGTCGGGCTCAACTACAAGGACCCGCTCAAGGTCATGGGCATCCTGGGCGAACGCGAGCTGGGCGCGACCTTCTTCGGCACCGCCCCGGGCATGGAGGGCGTCGGCACGGTGGAGCGCGTCGGCCCCGGGGTGGCCGGGGTGGCGGTCGGCGACATGGTGGCCGTGGCCGCCAAGGACATGATGCGGCGCTTCCGCATCGTGAACGAGCACCTGGTGATCCGGCTGCCCGCCGGTGCGGCGCCCGAATTGTGCACCAGCACCACCGCTTTCGGCACGGCCGAGTACGCGCTGGTCGATCTGGCCCGGCTGCTCAACGGCGAGACCGTGCTGATCCACGGCGCCGCCGGTGGCGTCGGCTCGGCCGCCATCCAGGTCGCCAAGGCCCTGGGCGCGCGGGTCATCGGCACCGCGGGCACCGACGAGCGCCGGGCGCACATCCTCGAACTCGGCGCCGACCACGCGCTGAACTCACGGTCGCTGAACTTCGCCGACGACGTGCTGGCCCTGACCGACGGGCTCGGCGCGGACGTGGTGCTGTCCACCGCTCCGGGCGAGATCCTGCGCCAGAACTTCAAGGCCGTAGCCGAATTCGGCCGGATCGTGGAGGTCGGCAAGGCCGACGTCTACACCGGCGGACTGCTCGAACTCGCCAATTTCGACAAGAACCTGACGTACTTCTCCATCGACCTGGACCGCATGTGCGCGGTGCGGCCCCGGCAGCTGGCCGAACTGCTGCGCCGGGTCTACAGCAAGATCGAGGCCGGGTTCTATAACGCCCTGCCCTTCGAGACGTTCGAAACCCACGAGGTGGCACAGGCTTTCGACGAGGTCATCCGCTCCTCGCGGACGTCCCGGGTCGCGCTGCGCCTCGACGCTGCCGCCCCGCCCGTGCGGCCGAACCTGCCCGAGGTCCGAATCGACCGCGCGGCAACCTATCTGGTGACGGGCGGCTTCGGCGGATTCGGCCTGACCACCGGCCGCTGGCTGGTCGGACGGGGCGCGCGGCGGCTCATGCTGGTCGGGCGCAGCGGCGCGGCCACCGCGGCGGCCCGCCAGCAGATCGCGGCGTGGCGGGCGCTGGGGGTCGAGGTCCTCGAAGAAGCCGCCGACGTGACCGATTTCGCGGCCGTGGCCGGTTTCATCGCCCGCGCGCACAGCACCGGGCACCCGCTGCGCGGCATCTTCCATGCCGCCGGGGCGGTCTCGGACAACCGCGTGACCGCCATGGATCTGGATCAGCTGGCCCGGGTGTACCGCCCCAAGGTGCACGGCGCACGGGCCCTGCACCGCGCGGTCACCGCGGCCGGCATCGAGCTGGACGCCTTCGTGCTGTACTCCTCGGGCGGCTCGATGTTCGGCATCTTCGGCCAGTACAACTACTGCGCCGCGAATGTCGCGGTCGAGGCGCTCGCCGAGCAGTGGGCCCGCACCGGGATGCCCGCCCTCTGCATCGGCTGGGGCCACATGTCCGGTGCGACAGGCGGTATGGCGGCCGAGGAGAAGGTGTCCAAGTACCTCGACCTGGTGGGCTTCGCCGCGATCGACATGGCCGACGGCACGTCGTATCTGGAGCAGTCCCTGCGCCTGGGCGTGACCCGCGCCGCGATCATCCCCACCGACTGGGGCAAGCTCACCGCGGCCTTCCCGCAGATGGCCCGGATCGGTCGCGTGGCGACCCTGGTCGCGACCTCGGTGCGGGACAATTCCGCACTGGCGCAATTGAAGACCGAACTGGGCGCGCTGGAGGAGAGCAAGCGCGGACAGGCCGTGGCCCGCATGCTGGCCGATCAGCTGGCGGTCGTCATGGGGGTGTCGCCGGAGTCGATCGACCTGACCGTGCCGGTGCCCGAACTCGGCCTGGATTCGCTCATGGCCGTCGAATTCGGTGCGCGCGTCGCCAAACAGCTCGGCATCGAACTCATGTCGTTGCAGATGGGCCGCACCTTCAGCCTGCTGCAGGCCGGGCCGAAGGTGGCCGAACTCATCCTGGCCACCGGCGAGCCCGTCGGGGCTCATCCGTGACCGAGATCGCCGCCGATCGCCGGGCCGAGCCGGGCGGGGCGACCGCCTGGCTCGGCTTCGCGGGCTGCCTGATCGCGGTGTTCATGCAGATGATCGACGTGACCATCGTGAACACCGCGCTCCCGGCCATGACCGCGGACCTGGACGCGACCCGCCAGCAGCAGCTGCTGTTCGTCACCGCGTACTCGCTGGCCTTCGCCTGCACCCTGCTGACCGCGGCCCGCCTCGGTCAGCTGCTGGGGCGGCGGGTTATGTTCCTGGCCTCGGTGGTCGCGTTCACCGCGGCCTCGGTGTGGTGCGGAATGGCGGACAGCGCAGGGGAACTGGTGATCGCGCGGACCGTTCAGGGCGCGGCGGGCGCAGGCATGGGCGCGCAGACGATCGCCATCCTGACCGCCACCTTCCCGCGCCGCCTGCACGGGCAGGTGTTCGCCCTGTACGGCGGCGTGGCCGGATTCGCGGGCATGCTCGGGCCGATCCTGGGTGGAGCGCTGGTGACCGCGAATCCCTGGAATCTGGGCTGGCATTCGGTGTTCATGATCAACCTGCCGCTGGGGGTGCTGGCCTTCGGGCTGGGCCTGCGGTATCTGCGCCTGGGCAGGCCCCGCGAGCGGGTGCGGTTCGATCCGGGCGGGGCCGTGCTCTCGACCGTGAGTCTGTTCGCGCTGCTGTACGCGCTGACCGACCTCCAGCAGCACGGGTGGCGCGCCATGACCGCCGTGCAGCTGGGCGTGGCGCTGCTGTGGGGGGCGGTGTTCGTCGCGCAGCAGCGCTGGGCCGGCCGCCACGGCGCCGACCCGCTGCTGCGCTTTGACCTGTTCGCCGATCGCGGTTTCGCGGTCGGGGCCGGCCTGGTCGCGGTGTTCTTCGGCCTGTTCACCGCGTTCGTGTTCACGGTGTCGGTCACCCTGCAGGACGAGATGGGCCTGTCGCCCTGGCATACCGGGCTGCTGATGACCCCGTTCGCGCTCGGCGCGGGCGCGGGCGCGCTCGCCTCACCGTTCCTTGTGGGGCGGTGGGGCGTTCGCACGCTGGCCGCCGGAATGGCGCTGTACGGCGGCTGTGTCGTCTTCGGCACGACGTACCTGTACCTCGTCGAGAGCGTGCCCGCCCTGCCCCTGGCCGCCGGGCCGGTCTTCCTGTCCGGCCTGGGCGTCGGGCTGTTCGGCGTGCAGTTGCAGCCGATCATGCTCTCGGCGCTGGACCAGGCGCGCATGGACGCGGCCTCGGGACTGCTGCCGACCATCGAGCAGATCGGCAACGGACTGGGACTGGCCCTGTTGAGCGCGGTGTTCTTCCGCTCGCACACCATGACGGGCAGCATCACCATGTTCGCCGCCATCGCGGTGGTGGCGCTGCTGGTCGCCGCGGCCACCCTCGCCCTGCCCGAACCGGCCGAGCGGCCATGACATTCCCGCGCGCAGCAGACCCCGGGGTTCCCGCGAAGTCCGCGACCGCGACCGGATCGCCCGCGCCGCACCCGTTCGCCTGGCGCGCGGTCGGTCTCGTCACCGCCGCGGCGGGCGCGCTGTTCGCGGTTCGCCTGGGCCGGTACGACTTCGGCGGGGACGAACTGTATTTCATCGCCGCCGGAAATCATCCGGCCTTCGGGTACGCCGATCAGGGCCCGCTGATCCCCCTGCTCGCCGCCGCCGCGAACGCGCTCGACCCCGGTTCCACGGTGGTGCTGCGCATTCCGGCGCTGCTCGCGACGCTGGCCGCGATCGTGCTCTGCGCCGCCATCACCCGGGAGTTCGGCGGCGGCCGCACCGCGCAGACCGTGGCGGCGCTGGCGTACGCCGCGACGCCCGCCGCGGTCATGCAGTCGGCGATCCTGACCACCTTCGCCCTGGACGCCACCTGCACCGCCGCGATCAGCTGGCTGCTCATCCGCTGGGTGCGGACCCGGCAGGACGTGCTGCTGGTGGCGGCCTGGCTGGTGGCAGCGGTGGATCTGCAGGTGAAATGGCTGGTTCCCATGGTGTGGGCCGGTCTGATCGCCGGCGTGCTGATCTTCGGTCCCCGGGAGATGCTGCGCCGCCGGGCATTCTGGCTCGGTGCGGCCCTGTTCGCCGCCGCCGCGGCGCCGACCGTGTGGTGGCAGCAGGCCAACGGCTGGCCGCAGCTGGGCATGGGCGCGGTGATTCGCGGGGAGCAACTGGCGACCAGCGGGGGCACCTGGGCCATGCCGTGGCAGATCGTCATGGTGACCGGACCGCTGGGCGCGCTGCTGCTGGTGGGCATGTGGGCGGGTGTGCGCTGGGAGGCGGTGCGCCCCTATCGATTCCTGATCCCCATCGTGTGCGCGTGGCTGCTCGCGGTCCTGCTCGGCGGACTGCGCACGTACTACGTGGTCGGCGCGTTCCCCGGGCTGTTCGCGGCGGGCGCGGCGTATCTGGCCTGGCGCGGCCTCGGGACCTGGTTGCGCAGGTGCGGGCTCGCGCTGCTCGCGCTGGGCGCCGCGCTCACCGTGCTCGCCGTACTGGCCCTGCCGATCTCCGAATCCCATCTCCGGCCCACCGACAGCTACGCCCAGATCGACTGGCGCGCACGACTGTTCGGCCCGTCCGGCTGGGAGGATCTACTCGCGGGCGTCGAGGACGCGCACGGCCGGGTACCGGCGGCGCTGCGCCCCGAACTGGTCATCATCACCCAGAACTACTGGCAGGCCGCCGGACTCGAACATTTCGGCCGGACCGTGCGCCTGCCACCGATCTACAGCACCAACCGGGGCTACGGGTACTTCCCGCCGCCGCCCGACACCACCGAGGCCGTGCTGTACGTGGGCGTCGACGAACCCCGCACCGGGCTCGGCGTCGACTTCGCGGAGGTCACCGCGCTCACCCGCATCGACCGGCCGCTCGGCTTCCCGAGCGTGAATCGCGATGTGACGGTGTGGTTGTGCCTGGAACCGCGCGTGCGCTGGTCCACCGCCTGGCCGAGCCTGCGCACCCTGCGCATGGTCGACGGCACGAGCAACTGACAGTGAAGAACGGGATTGAACAATGGTGAGTTTCGGATTGATCGACGAGTGGGAGCCCACCCCCGGCCGCGTGCTGACCTGGGCCGCCACCCCCGCGGCACTGGCTGCCGCCGCGCTCGCGCCGGTCCATCCCGCGCCGCCGTCGCACCAGCAGGAGGAGTACCTGCGCGGCGCGGACCGCAACGCCGGCGCGGACTTCCGCTTCTCCGGACTGTGCCTGGTCACCGCCGAGGTACCGGGCCTGCTCGACCGCGGCGCCATGACCCGGGCCATCAACGCTTTCCTGCTCCGGCACGACACCTTCCGCACCTGGTTCGAACGCACCGGCGGCGGCGAACTGGTGCGCCATCTGCTGCCGCCCGAGGCGGTGGAGTTCGAGCCGACCGATCACGGCGAGATCGACAACGCCGAGGCCATCCGCCAGCACGTGCACAAGACCACGCCCGGCCCGTTCCAGTGGGACTGCTTCACCTTCGGCGCCATCGAGCACGGCGGCGGCACCACCCTGTACTTGGCCGTGGACCATCTGCACACCGACGGTGTCGCACAGTACATCTCGTGCTTCGATCTGGCCCAGCTGTACGCCCGCGAGATCGGCGAGCTGACCGAACCGCTCATGGAGCCCGCCAGTTTCGTGGAGTACTGCGCGCGCGAGCGCGAGCGCTCGGCCCAGCTCACCCCGGCGTCGCCCGGGGTGCGCAGATGGCTGGAGCTGGTGCGCGGCAACGACGGCGAACTGCCGTGCTTCCCTTTGGATCTGGGCACCAGTCTGGACGGCTACAGCCGTAGCGCCCACCGCACCCTGCCGCTGTTCGACGAGACGCAGGCGCGCGCCTTCGAGACCGCCTGCGCGGCGCACGGCGCGGAATTCACCGGCGGCATCTTCGCGATCGCGGCCCTGACCCAGCGCGAACTCACCGGCGGCGACTACTACTTCGGCATGACGCCCATCAGCACCCGCGCGACGTTCGCCGAGATCGCCACCGTCGGCTGGTTCGTCACCCTGGTACCGGTCGCGTTTCCGGTCAGCGCCACCGCGGATTTCGATCGCACCGTCACCCGCGCCCAGCGCGCCTACGAGAACGGGGTGCGCCTCACCGGCGTCTCGTTCCACCGCGTCCTGGAACTCGCCGCCGACGACGCGACGATCTCGGTGCCCGCCGGCTGGGTGACCCCGATGATCTCGTACGTCGACGCCCGGGACTTCCTCGGCAACGAACTGTTCGATGTCGCGAACGGCGGCGTGTACGCCAATCGCGCTGCCAGCGAACAGGTTCTGATGTGGATCAACCGCCTGCCCGCGGGCACGTCACTGAGCGTCATCTACCCCGACACCCCGATCGCGCACGAGTCGGTCGACCGCTACCTCACCGTCATGCGGGCCGGCTTCCTGCGCGCGGCGGGCGCGCTCGATCACTGATCCAGGGCCGCGGCGAACAGCGGCCAGGAGTTGTGCAGGTCCTGCTGCCAGTAGGGCCAGGAGTGGGTGCCGCTCGGGCGCATGTCGAAGGTCGCGGGAATGTCCAGCTCGCGCAACCGATCCCGGAGCTGCCCTGTGCACCGGGCGGTCACCGCGTCCAGGATCCCGCCGATCACCAGTTGGTCGACCAGCTTGACCGGGTTCCCGTTCACCCCGGGCCCGCCCAGGGTGTCGTAGGGGCCCGGGACGCCGGTGCCGGTGGCGACGTAGATGGCCAGCCCGCGCAGCCGATCCGCGTGCAGGTAGGGGTCGTTGAGCGCCCAGGCCGGATCGCCCGGCGGGCCCCACATGTTCAGCGGATTGCCACGGCGCGCGGCCACTATCGCGTTGACCATCAGCTGCCCGAACGGATCGCTTGTCCGCACGCAGCCGCTGTAGGAACCGATCGCGCGGTACCGGCCGGGCGCGGCCAGGGCCAGCCGGAACACCGACGAACTCGCCATCGACAGGCCCGCGACCGCGTTGGCCCCGGTGCCGCGGAAGGCGGAGTCGATCACCGGCGGCAGTTCCGCGGTCAGGAAGGTGATCCAGCGCTGGCGGCCCAGAATCGGATCATCGGCCCGCCAGTCCGCGAAGAACGTGCCCCCGCCGCCGATCGGCATCACCACGGTCACCTGTTTGTCGGCGAAGAAGCGTTCGGCGTCGGTTCTGGTGAGCCAGTTCGCGCCGTCGCTCCACACCCCGCTGTCCGAACCGCCGTCGACGCCGTTGAGCAGGTACAGCACCGGCGCTGATCGCGAATCATCGTGGGCAGGAAGTATTTCCACCGGTATCGCGCGACCCATGGCGGCGGAGTAGACGCTCAGGTTCACGATCCGGCCCGGCCCCTGCCCGGCCGAGATCAGGTGCGCGCCATCGGCGCCGGGGCGCGCGGCGACCATCGCGCGCTCGGGCAGCGGGGCCTGGATCTCGACCACCGGATCGGCGCGCACGGTGCCGAGCGAGGCGAGCAGGAGCAGGGTGACGGACAGCAGGGCCACGCGCATCATGCGGAGAAAAGTAGGCCCGTGCGAGCGCCGGAACGGCCGCTCGTCGCAATCCTGGAGAACGCTCCAGTTCGCGGGCATCGCCGCTGGTATCGGCCACAACAGCGGGTGCGGCGAAAAGATGAGCGGACCGCGCACATCTGCCGCGCGAAGTTCCGCCGGACCGCCACCATCCGTCGCCATCGCGCCTGGTCACGACGCATTTCATCGGGTCCGGAAACCGGTCGCGGAAGGGAGTAGAAGGTGAGCCGATGATCACTTTAGAGTTCGACAGGCGCCGTTGACGCGGTATCCATCTCGAAGGGAGTCGACGATGACATCCGACAGAGCACACGGATCGGGACTGATGGTCTCGGGCGAACCGATGTCCCGCCCGCTGCGGGATGTGGGCACGGTGTCCCGGAAACTGGTGGGGCACTTCATAGACAATGTGATCCCCTGCGGCACGCTGCCCGGCGATGTCATCTCCGGCGAGGTCACCGCCATCACCCGGGTCTGCCTGGAGCTGGCGGTGAGCATGCTGGACGGCAAGGACATTCCGGCCAAGACCGGGCGGCTGTCCGAGGCGGCGGCCGGCTGGGCCCGCGAGGGCGTGCCGATCGACACCGTCCTGCACTCCATTCACGAGGGCTTCAAACTCGGTATGGATCTGATCCTCTCCGACACCTCGGCCCAGGAGGACCATCGCAGCCTCATCACCGGCGCCAAGCTGGTGGTGGAGATGCTGGACACCATCTCGGTGCCCGTGGTGGCCGCCTACGTGCGCGAGCACCGCGCGGTGGTGAGCGAGCACCACACCTCGGTGCACACCCTGACCTCGGCGCTGCTGAGCGGGCACGCCACCTCGACCATGGCCCGCGAATGCGGCATCGACATCGCCGCGGAGTATTCGGTACTGGCCCTGGCGATTCCGGAGCACCCGGACGAGCGGCACCCCATGCTGGACGGCCGGGTGGTCGCGCGCCGCAAGTTGCGCAGGCTGCAGGCCGAACTCGCGGTGCGCTGCGGCGACACCGCGCTGGCGCTGCTGAGCGTCGACGGCGGCACGCTGCTGGTGCCGACCGGGGCGACCGGCCCCGACCGGCTGCCGGAACTGATCGCCAGGCTGTCGGCGGCGGCCCGGGTCCCGATCACCGCGACGGTGGTCGTCGCCGTACCCGGCGACGTGCCGTCGGCGGCGGATCGCGCGCACGAACTGCTGGACATGGTGCAGTGCCTGAACTCCGAGGCCGGGCTGTACCGCTTCGCCGACATGGCCCTGGAGTACCAGTTGACCCGGCCCGGCCTGGGTCGCGAGATGCTCGGCGCGCTGCTGGATCCGCTCGACAATCATCCCGAGCTGCTGCAGACCCTGCGCTGCCATATCAGCACCAATCTCAATCGCCAGCGCACCGCGCGACTGCTGCACGTGCACACCAACACCGTCGACTATCGGATCAAGCGGATCTGCCAGCTGACCGGCTTCGACCCGGCGGCGGCCTCGGGCCTGTGGCAGCTGCGCGCGGCCCTGATCGCGCGCTCGTTCAACGCCGCCGAGCAGGGGTGAAGCTCACCTCGGCGGTGGCGTAGCCGAACAGCTTGGCGCCGTGCGACTTCGCGTCGATGGCGATCGTCGCCACCCGGCGGCGGCGATCGCAGGCCACGACCCGGCCGTTGAATTCCAGTTCCGCGCCGCCGATGTCGGGCACCGCGAGATGGTGCATGCGATCGGAGTATTCGACCCAGTACTTGGTGACAGCGGCGGGATCGCGCGTCCACTCGCTGACGTAGCCGGTGGCCAGCGCCGACACCAGCATGCTCGGGACCACCAGGGCGGGCCGATCCCTGGACAGGAAGCGGTCGGAGACCGTCCCGGGTTCCGGATCACCCACGGCCAGGCCGTAATTCACGATGTCACCGGCCGCGACGGTGACATCGGCGGTCGGCAGTTCGGTGCCGACCGCCAGGGCGTCGAAGTCGATGCCGGTCCAGGCCGTGCGACTGTTCCGGATCACGCGCCGGCCGCGGGTCGCGGCGGCCGGATTCGCGCGCGCGGTCCGGATCGCGCCGTCCCCGGCGGCCAGGGTGCTGGTGAGCAGCGCCGCCGAGCCGCTCTGCACCACCGCACCGGTCTGATCGGTGAGCACGCCCGTCACCGTCACGACGTCGAAGGACCGCAGGTGCCGCACCGATTCGAAGGTGATGTCGCAGTCCAGCACGTCCCCGGCCACCAGCGGGCGGCCGATCTCGAGCGTCTGATCGACGTGGACGACCCGATCGATCCGATATCCGGACAGCAGCTCACCGAGAATCTCCGAGCGGGCCCGCTGCCACACCAGCGTGGCGAACGTGGGCGGCGCGACGACCGCGCCGAATCCCAGTTGCCGCGCGGCCGATTCGTGCCAGTGCGCCGGATGATAGGCCTGCACCGCGCGGGCGAATTCCCGAATTCGGCCGCGCTCCACCGGAAACGGGCTCGCACACCGGATTCGCCTGCCGACCAATTCTCGGGACCGGGCCGGCGCTACGCGCTGGGTACCACTCATCATCGGTTCCTTTCGGGACATCGCCGTGGGCGCCACGCGGAGCCTGCACGCGTACACCGGTCCGGACCATGATTCGCCGTCCGGAAACGCGGGTGGGGAATCGAATGGGATGTCTAGGCAATTCACCATGGTCGCGGCCGGACTTTGTGACTGTCCAGCATCGGCCGGCCAGGCACGGCGACGTGCGGAAACCCCGGACCGCGGCACCGCAATTCGCCCCGGGAGCACGGATTCTTGTCCGTACTCATGGTTTGCCCCAATCGAATTGGTGACCTATCCAGAACCGGTGTGCAGCGGCACCGGACACCGGTCCCCCGGTTCTAGCGTTGCCGCGGTCGCGAGTTGAGAAGACCGCTTACGCGGCGGCACGACTCGCGCCTTCACTGCGCTGGAGAAAGGCACGCAATGACACGAAGCAAACGCCCCGGGGCGATACGGGTGGCGGTGCTGGCCGGGGTATCGATGCTGGCCCTCGGATTCACCGGATCCACCACCACGGCCGCGCCCGAAGCCCCCGCCACCGAACAGCAGCTGGCCGACTACATCGCGGCCGGGGTCGAGGTGGGAACGGTCGCGGGGACCGGATCCGCCTGCACCTCCGGCAGCGGCGCGGGCTCGGGCAACGGGTCCGGCGACTGCCTGGGCGGATCCGGGTCCAGTTCGGGTTCCGCGGGCGGGCGCGCCACCGACACCCAGCAGTACGGCCCCGAAATGACCTCGTGGCTGGCCGCTTTCGGATACGGCCTGGCCAATCCCGACGCCGCCCCGCCGGGCACCAACGACTGGAACTGCAAACCCACCGCGGAACATCCGCGCCCGGTGGTACTGGTGCACGGCACCTGGATGAACGCCTACAACGGCTTCGCGTACATGAGCAAGCCCATCACCGATGCCGGATTCTGCACCTTCACCTTCAACTACGGCCGCTCCGACCTGCTCCAGGGCGGCGGGCTCGGTTCGGTACTGCCCGGCGTCATGGGCACCGGCTACATCCAGGACTCCGCGAAACAGCTGGCGGTGTTCGTGGATCGGGTCCTGGCGGCGACCGGCGCGAGCAAGGCCGACATCGTCGCGCACTCGCAGGGCGGCTCGATGTCCAACTGGTACACCAAGTTCGAGGGCGGCGCGGCGAAGGTGCAGAACCTGATCACCTACGGCGCGACCCACCACGGGACCTCGCTCGTCGGGATCGGTGCGCTGGGCCGGGCCATCAACAACTTCGGCATCGACGTGCTGGGGCTGGTGGAGATCTTCGTCGGCCACGCGGGCATTCAGCAGACGGTCGGCTCGGACTTCGTGAACAAGCTCAACGCCGACGGCGACACGGTGCCCGGGATCGACTACACGATCGTCGGCAGCCGCTACGACGAGATCACCAACCCCTTCGAACTGACCTTCCTGAAGGCCGGACCGGGGGCGAAGGTACAGAACATCGTCCTGCAGGACGGCTGTGAGCAGGACGCTTCCGACCACCTGACGATGATGTACTCACCCCGCGCGCTCTCCATCGCGCTGCGGGCGCTGGACCCGGTGCGATTCCCCGCGCTGGCGTGCACCTTCAATCCGTGGCTGATCGGCGGCGGCGGCAAGATCTGACCGCTCGCCGGTGCGTGCCGGTCGGCCGCGGTCGCTCACCCGCCGCCGACCGGCACGCTCTCGTCCAGCTCCGATTCGATCCACGCGGCCATCATGCGCGCGGTCGTGGAGATGACCTCCTGGCGCTCGTCGCTCCCGATCTCCACCGCCGAGGCCCGGACCACGGCCGCGAATCCGGTGTTGACGAACACGAACGACATCACATCGTATTTGTGGTCGTTGCCCGGACCCATGATCTGAATCAGCAATACCTTGACCAGCAAGCGGAATCGCGGCTCCAATTCCGGCAGCCCGCTGCTGTAGAACTGCACGCCCGCGACCAGCGCGCGCACCAATTTCGCGTTCGCGACGAGTTCCTCGGCGAACACCTCGAGAATCTCGGTGATCATCCGCGATCTGGCCTCGAGCGCGGGCATTCCCTGTTCCGTGCGTACGCCGGACAACCACTGCGTGAAGCGCCGTTCGAGCTGTTCCAGCAGCCGCTGCAGCAATTCGTCCACCATGACTCCGCGATCGGAGAAATAGCGGTAAACGGTGCCGATACTGACCCCGGCCTCGGCGGCTATCCGATTGGTCGAGGTATCGGCGATACCGCGTTCACCGAACAATCGGGCCGCGGTATCGAGAATTTGATCGCGGGTTTCGCGGGATCGCTGCTGAGTTGGAGTACGGCGCCGCGGTGGAGCTTTCGGCGGCATACGACCTCCTGCCGTGCGGTGAAGAATGAGCTTTGCTCATCTTAGGGCGCGACGGGTGCGGTCCTGTAGGTTTTTCGCCACGGGCCGCAGGGAGGTACAAAGAATGGCGAGTCGAGTTCCCAAGGGCAGACTCGTGCGCGGCGGCCAGTTGGGGCGGCTCGCCGCCGGGCAGGCCGCGCGCGGTGTCGGCACCCGGCTGGCCATGATCGGACAGCCCGAGCAGGCGCGCCGGATCCTGGCCGAGCGTTCGGCGCTGCAGGCCGCACAGCAGCTGGTGACGGTGCTGGGCGGTATGAAGGGCGCGGCGATGAAGCTGGGCCAGATGCTGTCGGTGCTCGACGTCGATCTCATACCCGAGGAACACCGGGATATGTTCCGGGACAAGCTCGCCGAGCTGCGTTCACGCGCGCCGGCGGTGTCGTTCGAGGCGATGCGCACGGTGCTGGAGGGCGATGTGGGGCCGCTGGCACGGGTTTTCGCCGATTTCCAGGAAACGCCGGTCGCCGCCGCCTCCATCGGCCAGGTGTACCGGGCCACGCTGCGGGACGGGCGCGCGGTCGCGGTGAAGGTGAAGTATCCGGGCGTGGACGAGGCGGTGCACGCGGACCTGCGCAACCTCGAATTCTTCAGCAGGATGTGGCGTTCCGCGCTGCCGAGCGCGGCCGACGCCGGGGTGCTGGACGCCGTCGCCCGCAACATCGGCGGTGAACTCGACTATGTCCGCGAGGCGACGACCCAGCGCCGGGTCGCGGCGCGCTTTCGCGGCCACCCGTTCATCATGGTCCCCGATGCGATCGAAGAGCATTGCGGCCCACATGTTCTCGTGACCGAGTTCATCGACGGCGCACCGTTCGAGCACATGCGGGCACTGCCCGAACCCGAGCGCGACCGCATCGGGGAACTGATCTACCGCTTCTACATCAACTCGCTGTTCACCGACCACGAGTTCTGCGGCGATCCACACCCGGGCAATATCCTGCTGGCCGCCGACGGCCGTGTCGGATTCGTCGACTTCGGCCTCTACAGCGCCATGGACCCCGCACACGTGGAGTTCGAGCGCACCGCCCTGCGCGCGGCGGGCGAACACCGGGCCGACGACCTGTACCGGCAGTGGGTGGATCGCGGCATCGTCGATCCCACCGCGGGCGTCTCCCCGCAGGAGTGCCTGGACTACGTCTGGGCAGCGGCGGGCTGGCACCTGCTCGACGAGGAGGTCACCATCACCCCCGAACTCGCGACCGGCGCGGTGGTGCTGGCGGTCAATCCCCGCTCGGCCGAATTCCGCGGCATGCGCCGGCAACTGCTCCCGCCCGAACACGTCTTCTCCCGGCGCACCGACCTGTTCACCTTCGCCGCACTGGGCCAGCTCGGCACCACCGCGAATTGGCATCGCATCGCCCGCGAATGGCTGTACGACGAGCCGCCGACCACCGAGATCGGGCGGGCCACGGCGGCCTGGGCCGCCGGCCGCGACTGACCGACGGGTTCGAATCACCGCGATCCAGACCATGGCCCGGGCCCGCCGCGCCCGACAGAATCCCCGCGGAAGGTTCCGGCTCGGGACCTCGTGAATCGAGACGTGGGCAGGATGGCGATCGGGTGACGCAGGCGCCGAGCGTGGTCGCGAGCGCGGACAGCGCCGTAACCGCGCGGATCAGCGGCCGGGTGCGGCGGGGGCCGGACGGCTCACGCGTGCGCGGGGCGGGGGTGCGGCTGCTGTCGCTCGGGGTCTTCGTGACGCTGTGGTGGGCGGTCTGCGCCGCGAAACTCGTGGACGCGCAATTCCTTCCGGCTCCCGGAGCGGTCTGGGACGCCTTCGTGCGGGCCAACAGCTGGCACGAGCTCGCGCCGGGGGTGCCGCGCGAGGTGCGCGGCGAGCAGAACTACTTCCTGTGGGAGCACCTGGTGGCGAGTCTGCAGCGCATCGGCATCGGCGCGGGGGCGGCGGTGCTGCTCGGCCCGCCGGTCGGTTTCGTGCTCGGCGGCTCCCGGCTGGTGAGCGCGATCGTGGAGCCGTATCTGAACTTCCTGCGCATGCTGCCCCCGCTCGGCTACATCGGCCTGCTGATCGTGTGGTTCGGCATCGGCGACACCTCCAAGGATTGGCTGCTGTTCCTGGCCGCCTTCCCGCCCATCGTGATCGCGACCATGTCCGGCGTGCAGGGTGTTTCGGCCGATCGGATCAACGCCGCGCGGTCCCTGGGCGCGAATCGGCGGCAGGTGATCACGCGGGTGCTGCTGCCCGCCACCCTGCCCGAGGTGATCGGCGGCATCCGGGTGGCGGTCGGGTTCGCCTGGACGACGGTCGTGGCCGCCGAGCTCAACAACGGCATCCCCGGTATCGGCGGACTCGCGTATCTGGCCGGGCAGCAACTCAATACGCCGCTGACCGTGGCCTGCATCATCGTCATCGGACTCACCGCGCTTGCCCTGGACGCGGTGATCAAACAGGTCGGCGCCCTGGCCGTCCCCTGGAAAGGTTTGGCATGAACCGCACTCTCACCGCACTGGCCCTGGCCGGCGCGCTCACCCTGGCCCTGACCGGATGCGTCGAATCCGATCGCACGGACTCCGCGCGCGGCGCCGGGGACGCGGTGGCCTGCCCGGTCGCGGTGGACGAAAGCTTCACCGGCACCGTACGACTGGGCTATCAGGACATCCCGAACGGCGATCTGATCGTCAAGGACACCGGGCTGTTGCAGACCTGCCTGCCCAAGGCCACCATCACCTGGTCCAAGTTCGCCTCGGGGGCCACGGTCATCCAGGCGTTCGGCGCGAACTCCATCGACCTGGCGCTGCTCGGCAGCGCCGCGGTGGCGCGGGCGGTGTCGGCGCCGCTGAACCTCGACGTGAAGACGGTCTGGATCCACGATGTGATCGGCGCGGCGGAATCGCTGGCGGTCAAGGATCCGGCCGTCACCACGGTGGCGGGCCTGCGCGGGAAGAAGATCGCGGTCCCGTTCGCCAGCACCTCGCACTACAGCCTGCTCGCGGCGCTCACCGCGGCGGGGATCGAACGCGATGTGACGCTGGTGAATCTGGCCCCGGACGCGATCCTGGGAGCGTGGCAGGGCGGCGGGATCGACGCCGCCTTCGTCTGGGATCCGACCCTGAGCCGGTTGCTGGAGAACGGGCACACCGTGACCACCGCGGCCGACACCGCGAAGGCGGGCAAGCCGACCTTCGATCTGGCCGGGGCGCGCGGCGAATTCGTCGCCGCCAACCCGAAGTTCCTGGCGGTGTGGACCGCGGCGCAGAACTGGGCGGTGCAGCAGATCACGCAAGATCCACAGGGCGCGGCCACGCATATCGCCGCGCAACTGGGGATTTCGGTCGACGAGGTGCGTAAGCAGTTGGGCGGCTACGTGTTCCTCGACGCCGCCGCGCAGGCCGGCAAACCCTACCTGGGCGGGCAGCTCGGCGCCGATCTGCAGGGCTCCGCGCAATTCCTGTTGAGCCAGGGCGAGATTCAGGGGCTGGCCGCGCCGGAGAAGTACACGGCCGCGGTGTACGCCGACGCGGCCGCCGGGGTGAGCGCCAAGTGAGTTCGGCGCTCGATCTGCGTGATCGGGTCGTATTGACCGATGTGTCGAAGACCTACGCGAGCGCGAACGGGCCGACCCTCGCGCTCGCGCCCACCGATCTGGTGATCGAGCCCGGTGAGTTCGTGAGCGTGGTCGGGCCGTCCGGTTGCGGCAAGACCACGCTGTTGCAACTGCTCGGCGGGTTCCTGACCCCGACCACCGGCGATCTGCTGGTCGGCCCGGACCGCGTCGCGGGCCCGAGCCCCGAGCGCGGGGTGGTCTTCCAGTCCCCCACCCTCTACCCCTGGCTGTCGGTGCGCGGCAACATCGAGTTCGGGCCGCGGTGCCGGGGTGTGGACCGCAAGACCCGCCGGGCCGAGGCCGAACGGCTGCTGGCACTGGTCGGCCTGGGCCCCGAGGTCGGCGGACAGCGGCCCTACCAGCTGTCCGGCGGCATGCAGCAGCGGGCGCAGATCGCCCGCGTGCTGATCAACGATCCGCGAATCATCCTGATGGACGAGCCGTTCGGGGCGCTGGATCAGCTGACCCGGGAGCGGTTGCAGGTGGAACTGCTGCGACTGTGGCGGCAGGCCGGCAAGACCATCGTGTTCGTGACGCACTCGGTCGAGGAGGCGGTGTTCCTGTCCACCCGCGTGCTGGTGATGAGCGCGCGGCCCGGCCGGATCATCGTTGACCGGCGGATCGAGCTGCCCGGGGATTCGCCCGACCGGCCCCGCGCGCAGGCGGTGACCGCGACCCCGGAGTTCCAGGCACTCAAATCGGAACTGGCGCAGGCGATCTACGACGCGCACGCCTGACGTCCACGCTGGTGAGCGGCCCGGGCGGGGCACCGCGCGGCGGGCAATCGCCGAGCGAAGAAGCGCGTTGCCCAGCAAAACCGTACTTCCGGGACATCGTGCACATCATCCGGCCCGGAGTGGGTACAACGGAATGGTGACCGCAAGAAAGCCCTGGGCTGTGCTCGCGTCAGTCATAGCCGCCGCTGCCATCGCCGTTCCGACCGCCACGGCGGCCCCACCGGCGGGGGTGGTCGCCGAAGTGCCCGCGGGCGAGCAGATTTCCCGCCTGGACGTCTACTCGCCCGCCATGAATCAGGTCATCTCCAACCGGGTGATCCCCGCGGCCGGCGGCGGCCCGGCGCCGACGCTGTACCTGCTCACCGGAGCCGGCGGCGGCGAGGACGGCATCTCCTGGTGGAACGACACCGATGTCCGGCGGTTCTTCGCCGACAAGAACGTCAACGTGGTGCTCCCGACCGGCGGGGCGTACAGCCTGTACACCGACTGGATCGCCGACGACCCGATCGCCGGGCGCAACAAGTGGCAGACCTACCTCACACGGGAACTGCCCGCGGCGGTCGACTCGCACTTCGCGACCACCGGCCGCAATGCCGTGGCGGGCGTGTCCATGAGTGCGGGCTCGGCGCTCGACCTGGCCATTCAGGCGCCCGAGGTCTACGACGCCGTCGCCTCCTACAGCGGCTGCCCGTGGTCCTCGGACGCCGCCGGGGTGGCCATGGCCGCGGCCATCGTGCTGCGCGGCGGGGGCAATCCGGGCAACATGTGGGGCGTGCCCGGCAACGAGGTGTGGCGCGCGCACGACCCGTACCTGCACGCGGACCGGCTCGCGGGCAAGACCGTCTACCTCTCCGCCGCCACGGGGCAGCCCGGGGCGATCGATCGCGGCGGACTCCCCGCGCCGCTCGTCGAGGCCATCGCCAACTCCTGCACCGGGGCCTACGCGAGTCATCTGGCCCGGACCGGCATCCATTCGATCTACGTCCATCGCCCGGAGGGCGCGCACACCTGGGGGCAGTTCGAAACGGATCTGCACGAGTCGTGGCCGCACCTGGCCCGGGCCATCGGCGCGTGAGCGTTGTCTCCCGGGCAGGCCGTCAGCCGCCCAGGTAGGCGCGTTCGACCCGCTCGGGATCGTCGCGGAATGCCGCGGCGGTGTCCTGGTCCGCGATGTGGCCGTGAACCAGGATCGCGGCGCGATCGGCGACACCGAGCGCCAGGTGCACGTGTTGCTCGACCAGCAGCACGCTCAACTGCTCCTCGGTCGTGAGGGTGCGCAGTACGTCGAGGATCTCGGTGACGATGACCGGGGCCAGTCCCATGCTCAATTCGTCGATGAGCAGGACCTTCGGCCGCTGCAGCAGGGCGCGGCCGATGGCGAGCATCTGCTGCTCGCCGCCCGAGAGCTTGCCGGCCGCCACCCCGAGCCGCTTCTCCAGCGCCGGAAAGTATTTCAGGACCTCGTCCACGCCGCTGCGCCGGCGCGCCCGCTCGGCGATCGCCAACTGCAGGTTCTGCCGGGTGGTCAGCCAGCGGAACAGCGCGCGATCGTCGGGCACGAGAACCATTCCCGCGCGGACGGTCTCGCGCGGACGCCCGCTGCCGATTCCGCTCCCGGCGACCAGCACCTCACCGCCCTCGCGGGGCACGAGCCCGGACAACGCCATGAGCAACGTCGTCTTCCCGGCCCCGTTCGGCCCGAGCAGGCAGGTGATCTCCCCCGCCGTCAGCCGCAGGTCCACGTCCCGCACACACGGCCGCTGCTTCACGTACCCGGCCGAGAGTCCCCGGCACTCCATGGCGACACTCACCGCGACGCCTCCTTCTCGGCCGTTGCGCCGCTGCGTGATTCGGGTTCCATCGCGGCACCGATCGCATCGCCGGACTCCGGTTCCGGGTGCGGATCGCCGGTCTCGCCGGACGCCGATGTCTCGCCGGGGACGAGCCCGGCGGCAGCGGGAGGATCGGCGGGCATTGTGGAGTCGGCGTGCGCGGATTGTTCCGGCGTGACCGGCTTTTCGACGGTTGTGTCTTCGGTAGCGGCCGATGGGTTCGCAGCCCTGGGCGATTCCGGGACCTCCGCCGGCAGGCCCAGGTAGGCGCGCCGCACGTCCGGGTGGGCGCGGATCTCGTCGGGGGTGCCGGTGGCGATCACCGCGCCGAGGTCCAGGACGATGACGCGGTCGCAGATGCCCAGAACCAGTTCCATGTCGTGATCGACCAGGAGGATGGCGGTCCCGCTGTCGCGGACCGAGCGCAATTTCTCACCGAGCCAGCGACTTTCGCCGTGGTCGAGGCCGGCGGCGGGTTCGTCGAGCAGGGCGACCTTGGGTTCGGCGGCCAGGACCCGGGCCATGGATACCAGTTGGCGCTGGCCCTGCGAGAGCGAAGCCGCTTCGCGATCGGCGAGCTCGTCCAGGCCGAGGACCGCGAGCGTCCGTGAAACACGCTGGGCGACGGGAAGTTCCGAATGCGAGCGGGCGGCGCCGACGCGCACGTTCTCCGCCACCGTCAGGTCGTCGTACAGCTCCACGTCCTGGAAGCTGCGCCCGAGCCCGGCGCGACTGCGCTGATGCGGCGCTCGGCCGTCGATCCGCACGCCCGCCAGCCGCACCGAACCGGTCGCGGTCGCGAATCCGGTGACGGCGTCGATGACGGTCGTCTTGCCCGCGCCGTTGGGCCCGATCAGACCGACGATCTCACCCGGTCGGACTTCGAAGCCGACGTCGGTCGCGGCCTGCACCGCACCGTAGTTCACGCTCACCCCGGACACGGCGAAGACCGGCTCGGCCGCGTCCACCGGCCCGGGAACGACCGTCTCCGGCGCGGTGTCGAGCGGTGTTCCGCCGCCGCCCACCGCCTTGCGCGCGGGCCAGGGCAGGCGGGGCAGTTTGGCGGCGATGCCGTCGGGGTTGGTCATGACCGTCACGATGAGCAGCACGCCGCTGGTCACCGCGTAATAGTCTCCGGCGCCGAGGAATCGGTCGACCAGCAGGTAGAGCACGCCACCGGGGGCCATGATGCCGGCCAGTATCGCGCCGGTGATCGAGGTGATGCCCGCGACGTAGATGATCGCGAACAGCGAGATGCCGAGGAAGACCGTGAACGGTTCCGGCGTCGCCACGCCGTGCTGATAGCCCAGCAGCGATCCACACAGGCCGGCGATGAACGCGCCGATCGCGAAGGCCAGCAACTTGGTTCGCGAAACATCGATTCCGGCGGCCGCGGCCGAACGCTCGTTGGCCCGCACCGCGAGCATGTCGGTGCCGAGCCGGCTGCGGCGCAGCCACGCGACCCCGAGCCCCACGACGGTGAGCACCCCGAGGCACAGCAGCGCGAAGGCCATGCGCGGATAGGCCTCACCCGCACCGATTCCCAGGTCGATGCCGAACAGGCGCGGGGTGTCCACGCGCGCCCCATCCACGCCGCCGTTCAACTCGGAGTTGCGGAACCAGAAGGCCTCGACGAACACCGCCAGCGCCAGGGTCACCACCGTCAGCGGCAACCCGCGCACCCGCAGCGCGGGCAGCCCGACCACCACGCCGACGAAGGTGGCGAACAGCGCCGCGAGGATCGGCGCGAACGGAAACGGAACGCCCAGATGCAGATTCAGCACGCTCACCGCGTAGGCCGCGACCCCGGCCAGGGTGAGCTGGGCGAGCGAGATCTGCCCGGCGTACCCGGTGATGACCACCTGGGAAAGCCCGAGAACGGCGAAGATTATGCTGCTGACGATGGCGGCGCGGTAGCTGCCGGTGGTCGCCAGCAGCGCGATGATCACCACCGCCAGCGAGATCAGGACCGGGATCGCGATGGCGTCGGGCCGGGGCGCGCGGCCGAGCGTCTTGCGCACCACGCTGCCGCGATCGGGCAGCGGCCGCCCCTTGAACACCAGGAATCCCAGGATCAGCAGCAGCGAGATGGCCTCGGCCATACCGGATTTGGGAACCCAGTCGTAGAGGGACTGCAGGTTGGTGGATTCGGCCTGCAGCGCCCCGATCGCGATACCCGCCGCCACCGTGAGTGCGATCGAATTGAAGTTGCCGACCAGGGTCGCCGCCAGCGCCGGCACGATGAACAGCGAATAGGCGACCGGGTTGAGCGCCACCAGCGGTGCGATGAGGATGCCGCTCAGGCCCGCGACCACCGAGGACAGCGCCCAGTTGCTGAAGGCGATCCGATCGGGTGACAGGCCGGTGAGGTAGGCGCCCTTCTCCGATTCGGCCGCGGCCTCGGTCGCGACGCCGAAGCGGGTGAGGCGGAAGATCGCCAGCGCCACCAGGGCGATCACCACGACCGCCACCGCCAGCCAGATCCGATCGGTGGGCACCTTGCGGTCGCCGATCGCGAAGGTGTCGAGCTTGAAGATCGGCTCCACCGAGATCAGCCCGGTGCCCACGCGCTGGGCGATGAGCGCCTGGATGACGATCATCAGGCCGATCGAGGCGACGGCCTTGGCGACCACCGGCGCATCGCGCAGCGGCCGGAATATCAGTGCGTAACAGAGCACGCCGAGAACGGCGGCCACAACCAGGGAGATCGCCACGGCGGGGCCCACGCCCAGGCGCTGCCCGACATCGATCGTCTTGGGCAGACCCGGTATGGGGACCATGAATTCACCGGTCCGCAGCAGGGCGTAGGTGTACGCGGTGTAGAGCGCGATGGTGCCCGTCGCGAAATTCACGACACCCGAACTCTTGAACGTCATCACGAGCGCGAGTCCGAGCGCCGCGTACACCGCCCCGTTGCCCAGACCGAGCACGAGGAAGAAAACATGGTCTGTCATGGCGAATCTCTCTGGCTGAAGCCCTGCTGTAAACCCTTCGCGCGCTGGTTATCCCGCGAGCTTGAGGTTGACGGCCACACCCTTGTCGTTGATCTCGCCGTACATCATCTGGCGCGAGCAGATCGAGGCCATCATGGGCGCCGCGCTGCCGTCGCAGGTGAAGGTAATGCCGCCGCCCGCGGGCATCTCGACATTGCGCGCGGACTTGAGCGCGGTCTTGATGGCGTCCGGGGTGATATCGCCCTGGATGCCGGCGCCCGCCTTCACCAGCGCCATGACGACCTGGTAGCCGGAGGCCGCCATGCCGGTCACGTGGGTGTCGGGTGCGTACTCCTGCAGCACGCTGCGGTACAGCACCGAATCCGGGCGGTCGGACAGGTAGTCGGTGCCGGTGACGCCGATGCTGCCGACCACCGCGTCCATGCCGATGATCTTGGTGACGGCGGGGTCCAGGCAGACCGGGATGAAGACCTTCTTCACCGCGGGGTCGGTGGTCTGGATCGCCTTGAACACCGAGCTACAGGTGGCGGCGTCGGCCACCACGCTCACACCCTCGGGCTTGCTCGCCAGGCCCGAGGTGACCAGCGGGGTCGGATCCGGCACGCCGAGCGGGATCGGCACGACCTTCAGTTCGATGCCGGCGCCCTTGAAGATCGGCGCGCCCATGGCGTTGATGATCGCGCCCGCGCCGCCGCCATCACTGGCGAAGATGGTGAACGTCTTCAGGTTCTGCGACTTGGCCGCCGCGGTCATCGCGGTCAGCATGCCGGGCAGGCCCGCGGACAGCGCCGAGGAGCCCGGCGAGGTCAGCTCGGCCGCGGAGACGCCGCTGAGGGTGATGTAGGGGATGTTCGCGCCCGCGGCGATGGGAACGACGGTTCCGCCCTGGGAGGTGCCCGCCGCCAGCACCGCGCTGACCTTCTTCTCCACCAATTCGTTGGCGCACTTGGTCGCCGAGGTCGGCTCCTCCTGCTGCTTGCAGACGATGAGCTCGATCGGGCGGCCCGCGAATCCGCCGCCGTTCTTGTTGACGTACTGCACGGCGGCTTCGGCGCCGGCGCGAATCTCCGGGAGCGAGACGACGGCGCCGCCTTCGGTCGAGACGAACCCGATCTTCACCGGATCGCCCTTCGCCGGGTTGCTCGTCAGCGACGTGGTCGCCGCGCCCGCAACGGGATTGTTCGCGTCCGATCCCTCATCGCCCGCGCATCCCGTCGCCGCGAGTGCCGTGAACAGCACCAGGGCGCTCACCGCCGAGAAAGTCCGTCTGCGACGCCGAAGTACACCGTTTTGCATTTGTCCGAGCTCTCCTTCTACACCAGCAAGGGCCTGGTGTTCTGCGACACACTAGAGGGCGGCGGTAATCTGCACCACTTATCGAGTAAGCCGTCGCACTTACCCGTCGGTAGCCTGCGCGCTCGTGTGCCGCGGTCGCGGGTATCGCGCGGCATCGGCCGAATTCGCCGATGCCCGAAGATCTTCCGGATATGCTCGCCGGGGACGCCGACCAGTGGGAGGGAAACACACTGGACACCCTGTGGAGCTTTGTCGTCGATCACCGCCGTCAATTACTGATGGACGGATACCTGCACGTCTCGGCGGTCGTGCAGTCGGTTCTGATCGCGACGCTCCTCGCCGTGGCGCTCGGCGTGCTGGTGTATCGCAGTCCACTCGGTTCGGCCGCGGCCACCGCGACGGCCAGCATCATTCTGACCGTGCCGTCGTTCGCGCTGCTCGGTCTACTCATACCGTTCATGGGTCTCGGCGTGCCGCCGACGATCACCGCGCTGGTGCTGTACGCGCTGCTGCCCATTCTGCGCAATACGATCGTCGGGCTGGCGGCGGTCGATCCGGCGGTGTCCGATGCCGCGCGCGGAGTCGGCATGAATCGCGCGCGCGTCCTGACCCGTATCGAATTGCCGCTGGCCTGGCCCGCCATTCTCGCCGGAATGCGCACCAGCACAGCGCTGATCATGGGCATTCTCGCCATCGCCGCCTACGCCAAAGGGCCCGGGCTCGGCAATCTCATCTTCTCCGGGCTCTCGCGCGTGGGCAGCCCGAACGCCGTGCCGCAGGCGCTGGCGGGCACGGTGCTCATCGTGGTGCTCGCGCTGGTGCTGGATGGATTGCTCGTGCTCGTCGGCCGATTCACCGTCCCCGGGAGCGTCCGTGACTGAAACCAGAGCCGTGTCCGGCGCCGAGATAGTGCTGGACGAGGTGACCAAACACTATCCGGGACAGGCCGATCCGGCGGTGCAGCGGATATCGATGGTCATTCCCGCCGGGGAGATCGTGGTGCTGGTCGGGCCGTCCGGGTGCGGGAAGACGACCACGATGCGGATGATCAACCGGCTCATCGAGCCGTCGTCCGGGGCCATCACCATCGACGGGCGCGACGTGCTCGGCATGAACCCCGACCAGTTGCGGCGCGGCATCGGGTATTCGATTCAGCAGGCGGGGCTGTTCCCGCATCTGTCGGTCGCCAAGAACGTGGCGACGGTGCCCGGGCTGATCGGCTGGGATCGGCGGCGGGTCGCCGCGCGGGTGGACGAGATGCTCGACCTGGTCGGGCTGGATCCCGATACGTTCCGGGACAGGTATCCGCGGCAGTTGTCCGGCGGGCAACAGCAGCGCGTGGGTGTGGCCCGGGCGCTCGCCGCCGATCCGCCGGTGCTGCTCATGGACGAGCCGTTCGGGGCCGTGGACCCCATCACCCGTGGGCTGCTCCAGGACGAATTGCTGCGTTTGCAGGCGGAATTGGGCAAGACGATCGTCTTCGTGACTCACGATTTCAACGAGGCGGTGAAGCTCGGGGATCGCATCGCGGTGCTGGGCGAGGGTTCGCGCATCCTCCAGTACGACACCCCGGCCGCGATTCTGGCCGATCCGGCGGACGACACCGTCGCCGGGTTCGTCGGCTCGGACGCGGGGCTCAAGCAGCTGACCCTGACCAGGGTGCGGGATGTGCCGCTCGGGGACTGTCCGGTCGCGGTGGAATCGGATGCGGTGCGGTCACTTCGGGATGCCGTCGACGCCGGGGCGCAGGACCGGGGGCTCGTGCTGGACGACGTGCGGCGGCCGCTGCGCTGGGTGACGCGGGAGCAGCTCGCGCACGCGGATTCGCTGCGCACGACCGGGACGCCGGTGGACGGCAAGGTTGCACTGGAATCGACGCTGCAGCAGGCGCTCGAATCGCTGCTGGCCCAGAGCAATGCCACCGCGGTAGTCACCGGGAGCGAGGGCGAGTACGCGGGTCTGATCACCATCGACACGCTGGTCACGCATCTGTCCGCGATGCGAAACACGCACGGGCGCACCGGCGGCGGCCGATGACCAGCGCACCGGAACGGCAGGCGGATCGCATCCGGCTGATCGCCCAGCCGGTGCTGGCGCTCGCCCTCGGTGCGGGAGTGCTGACCTGGGCGTTCGCGCGGGACCTCACGGTGACCCAGCAGGCCAGTCTCACCGCGGGCAATATCACCGCGGTGACGTGGCAGCATATCCGGATCACCGCGACGGTGGTCGCCATCGTCATCGTGATCGCCGTCCCGCTGGGCACCGTGCTGACCAGGCCCGGATTCCGCAGGCTCGCACCGCTGTTCGTCGGCATCGCCAACCTCGGGGCGGCGGCGCCCGCGATCGGGCTCATCGTGCTGTTCTATCTGCTCACCCGGGCGACCGGGTTCTGGACCGGCGTCGCGCCCATCGTGCTGCTGTCCCTGCTGCCGGTGCTGCGCAATACGATCCTGGGCTACCAGCAGGTGGATCCTGCGGTCATTGACGCCGCGCGCGGGCAGGGCATGGGCGCCCCGGCGGTGTTGCGGCGCATCGAGTTTCCGCTCGCGGTGCCGTACATTCTGGCCGGGCTGCGAACCTCGCTCGTGCTGGCGGTGGGAACCGCGACGCTCTCGTTCCTGGTGAGCGCGGGCGGGCTGGGGATTCTCATCGACACCGGATACAAGCTGCGCGACAACGTCACGCTGTGGGTGGGCGCGCTGCTGGCGGTGGCGCTGGCGCTGCTCATCGACTGGCTGGGCGCGCTGGCCGAGCGATATCTCGAACCCAAGGGGCTGCGATGAGGGGCAGAATCCGGCGCAGCTGTGCGGCATTGGCGGCCGCGGTCGGGATGCTGCTGGTGGCGTCGTGCGGACTGGAAGCGGGCAGTTCCATGCCGCTGCAGGTCGGGCCGGGCAGTATCCGGCCGGTGCCGGAGCTGGACGGCGTGCGAATCACGGTGGGATCCAAGGATTTCACCGAGCAGAACGTGCTGGGCTACATCATCGGGTTCGCGTTGAGCGCGGCCGGGGCGCAGGTGCGGGATCTGACCAACATCGTCGGATCGAACAGCCTGCGGGACGCGCAACTGCTCGGGCAGGTCGACATAGCCTACGACTACACCGGAACCGGGTGGATCAACTACCTCGGCAACGAGAACCCGGTGCCCGGCTCGGACGCGCAGTTCGCGGCGGTCCGCGACGCCGACCTCGCCGAGAACGACATGGTGTGGGCCGCGATGGCGCCGCTGAACAACACCTACGCGCTGGTCGCCAACCCGCGCACGGCGGCCGAGAAGAAGATCTCCACCCTGTCCGACTACGCCGCGCTGGCCGCCGCCGATCCGAGCGCCGCCGCCACCTGCGTCGGCACCGAGTTCAATGTCCGCCAGGACGGTTACCCGGGCATGGCGCGCAAGTACGGCATCGACGCGGGTGCGGTCCCGAAGCAGATAGTCACCGACGCCCTCGTCTACCAGGTGACCGCCGATGGAACCCAGTGCCGCTTCGGCTCGGTGGCGGCCACCGACGGCCGCATCCCCGCCCTGGATCTGAAGCTGCTGCCCGACGACCGCGGCTTCTTCCCCCAGTACAACGCCGCCCTGGTGATGCGGAACGATTTCGCGTCCGCCCATCCCGCGATAGTGCCCCTGCTGGAACCGATCTCGGCCCGCCTGACCAACGAGTCCATCACCCAGCTCAATCGCGAGGTGGACATCGACGGCCGCGAACCCGCCCGCGTGGCGCGCGACTGGCTCGTCGCCGAGGGGTTCGTCACCGCGCGGTAGGAACCGGCGCGGCGAGATCACGGCGCCGAACCACCACCAGCCCGGTCAGTGTGACGTAGAGGTCCCCGCGCCGTCGGATCTCGGGCGGAACGCTGTCGCCGGCCCCGAGCAGGTCGCGTACGGTCGGCGGCGCACCGTCCACGCCACGAATCTGAGCGAGCCCGCACAGGTGTTGTCCCAGCGTGGCTCCGGTCAATGCGGGCAGCGCCACCAGTTGCAGGGGCATCAGGGTCCAGAACGCGATACCGGCACCGATCTCGAAGCCACCACCGGCGAGTGAAGCCACCCACGCACCGAGGAGCGGCGTCACGATCATGATCGCGACGAAGTCGATGACGCTGGAGGTCACTTTTCGCCGGTCCCGATCCGAGGGGTATCGCGGATCACCGTCTGCACCATGGTATTCCGGTGCTCCAGCGGGGCTGCCATCCGCGCTCGGCTCCCTGGCGGCGCGATAGGCGACCAGATCCCGCCGCCGCACCACCACGAGATGCGGTGCCAGGGAATGAATCCCGCGAATGCGGAACGGCGACCCCCGATGTCGCGCGATGGCCCGCCCGGTGTCCCGGACCCGCGCCCGGCCCGCGTCCCGGCAGCGAATCACCGCGAGCCCGCACACCACCTGCCCGGGGCTGCCGCCCACCCAACTCGGCAGCAGAAAGAACAGCACGAACGCAACGACCGGAACCACGAAGTACGCCAGCGGAGCCTGTGATGGGCCCCCGAGAACCACCTGCGCCCAGGTGACTCCCGCCGCCACCGCACCGAGCACGATGATGTCGATGAACGCGGCCAGCACACTCCGTATCCGTCGCGTCGATGGAAACCTCGAATCGGCCGGATCGCCCAGGTAGCCCGGCTTCCGCTCCGCCGTACCGCGTTGCGGCCCCCCGCTGCGAATCATCGCGCCATCATGGCACAGGTTGTCGGCTCGTTTCGACCGTGCCGTGCCCGCCGGCACCCGCCGCCACTGCATCGGCCCAGGTGGGGAAACCGCGTCGAACACGGACCAAACCGCAAGGGTGGGCACCGCGAACCCCTGTGCTGTCACGACTTTTGACTATCGGTCCAGCGGAAGGGACAGCGGATGAGAGCGGTGCGATCTACGGCGTTGGGGCGGTTGCGGTGGGTGGTGGCCCTGGTGGTGGCGGCCGGGGGCGTTGTCGCCGGCGGCGGTCAGAGCGGGGCCGCGCCCGAGGTCGCGGGGGTGGTGTCCGTGCAGGCGATCAATGATCGGGAGGACCTGGTCCAGGTGTTCTCGCCCGCCATGGGTACGGCGGTGCCGGTGCGGGTGGTCAAGGCGACCGGGGCCGGACGGCCGACGTTGTACCTGCTCAATGGGTCCCGGGGCGGGCCGGAAGAGAGCGGGTGGGACGCGCAGACCGATGCGCTGACGTTCCTGCGGGACAAGGATGTCAACGTCGTCAACCCGATGGGCGGGAGCAGCTCGTACTACACCGATTGGGTGCGAGCGGATCCGGTGCTCGGGGTCAACAAGTGGCAGACGTTCCTGACGAGCGAGTTGCCGCCGGTGATCGAAGGACTGCTGGGGGCCAACGGAACCCGTGCGCTGGCGGGGGTGTCCATGAGCGGGACGTCGGTGTTGAACCTGGCCATCGCGGCGCCGGGCTTCTGGCGCGGGGTGGCCTCGTACAGCGGATGCGCGCAGACCTCGGATCCGATCGGGCAGCAGTACGTCCGGATCACCGTGGAGAACTGGGGCGGCGGGCGCAGCGTCGAGAACATGTGGGGGCCGCTCGACGGACCGCTGTGGCGCGCCAACGATCCGCTGGTGAACGCGGATCGGTTGCGCGGCACCGCCATCTACCTGAGCTCGGGCACCGGGATTCCGGCGGCCCCGCACGACACCCCGGCCGATCGGCGGGTGGCGGAGGGCCGGATTCCCCTGCCCATCCAGGTCACGTTCGGCGGGATCATCGAGGCCGCGGTGCGGCAGTGCACGACCAACCTCACCAACCGGCTGAACGAGCTGTCCATCCCGGTGACGGTCGACGAACGACCGGTGGGCACGCATTCCTGGGGTTACTGGGAGGATGACCTGCGCACCTCGTGGCCGTTCCTGGCCGGGTCGCTCGGCCTCGCCTAGGGCACACGCGGCGTTCCGGGCCCGGGAACCGGCGGCGCGAATTGCACGTCAGCGAGCACGGTCCCGAGTTGCTGCTGCAGCCGACCCTGCCGGCGGAGATTCTGACGGCACGGTCACGACGAGAATGAGTTCGCCGCGATCACCCTCCGCGCGAGAGGTTTCCGGCCCGTTCTCGCCGCCGACCGGCAGCTCACGGGCGGTCGGCGGCGGCGATGTGCTCGCGCAGCTGGCGGCGGGAGGAGATCCCGAGCTTCCGGAACACCTTGCGCAGGTGGTAGTCGACGGTGTTGGGGCTGATGAACAGGGTCGCGGCGATCTCGGCGTTCGTCGCACCGGCGGCCGCCAGCGTCGTCACCTGTGACTCCTGCACCGTCAGTTGGACTTTCGGGATCGGCTGATCCTTCGGGGTGGCCTGTTCGCCCAGCGCGGCGAGTTCACGGTTGGCGCGGTCGGCGAACATCGTCACGCCGATGCGCAGGAAACCGTCTCGGGCGAGGCGCAATTGGATCCCTGCGTCCTTCCGCCGGCGTTTGCGGCGCAGCCACTCGCCGTAGAGCAGGTGGGTGCGGTACAGGTCCGAGGGTGTGCTCGTGGCGGCGAGGGTTGCCAGCGCGGACCGGAAATGGGGTTCGGCGGACGGTGTGTCGTCGATCAGGGCGAGGCATCGGCTGCTGACGCCCAGGATCCACGGCGCGCCGCAGGCCGCCGCGAGACCGGCCAGTTCCGCCGCGGCCTCGGCGGCGTCGGCGAGATGACCGCTGCGCACCGCCGCTTCGACGTATTCGGGCAGATAACGCGGGCCGGTGTGCAGAAACGCGTTGTGCCGCAGCGCTCTCAGGTGCTCGAGCGCGGCATCGTAGCGGCCGTCGGCGAGGTCGCGGATCGCCAGACCGTGCACGGTCGCGGAGTGCACCCCGGCGAGTCCAACGACCAGCGCGGCGTCGGCGAGCTGCTCCACCTGCTCGTAGGGTGCGCCGGTCCAGGCCAGATACGAGCCGTTGATGACATGCTCGGCGGGATAGCCCATGGCCCTGCGGGTTTCACGGACTCGCTCGATGGCCTGATCGGCCGCGCGGATGTCGCCGCGCTCCACGTCGGTCAGCGACCGGATCCACAGGTAGCTGTCGAGTGCCTTGAGCGCACCGTGCGCGACCGCGACTCGCTCACCCCGCGCGAGGTGGAGGTCGCGGGCACGCTCGTCCCAGAGCGCGGTGGTGAGCGCGACCCCGGTGGAGCCGAAGAGCAGGAAGCGGGCGTCGTCGAGCTCCGCGATGGCGGCGACCGCGGCCCGCATCGGCGCGACGGCCTCGGGGTACGGATCGAGGATGAGTGCGGCGAGTGCGGACAGAACCGTGGTGAGAACGCCGGGCCCGGTGGCGGCCGCCCGCATCCGCTCCCCCAGCTCGGTGGATGTCGTTCCGCGCATGAGCCTTTCCACCGGCAGGGCCGCCTCGAACGCGCGCAGGAGAGCGAGTTGTTCGAGGTGCGGGTCACGACCGTGGAAGAGCTCCGCCGCCTGTTTCAGATGCAGGGGCGCGAGCGGCATCTGCTGTGCGTCTATGAGGAAGGTCGCCAGCGACGCGCGCAGCATCAGACGGCGCCCGGCGGCCACCGCGTCCGCGTCGGTCATCGAATCCGTTCGGCCGGTGCCTACTTCGAGCGCGCTCGGCCCGGTCGAACCGGTCGTGTGGACGGTCGCCGTAGACCGGCCGACGTCCCCGCTGTCCGGTGCGCCGCCATCGGCTCCCGTGGCACCGATTCCCGAGGCAGGCGCCTCGGATGCTCCGGTTCCCTCGATCCGTTCCAGGAGGTCCAGGGCAAGATAGCCGGCTCCCGCCTCGGCGGCCGCTTCGGCGGCGTCGAGCAGATGCCCGTGCCGCGTCTCGGGATCGGTGGCGAGTTCGGCGGCCTTGCACAGCAGACTGGTACGGGAGATCGAACCGCCGCGCTGGGCGGCCCGTTCGGCCGCCGCGACCAGGAGCGCGGCGACCCGGTCGTCCCGGCGGGCAGCGGCTTCGGCGGCGTGCCAGGCGTGGATGTCGTCGAGGCCCCGCAGCTCGGCCGCCCGCGCCAGGGCGGCGTGCACCCGCCGCCGATCGGCCGCGGGCGCGGCGCCGTAGACCGCGGCGCGCACGAGCGGATGCCGGAAGCGCGCGGTGCCGTCGATGATCACCAGACCCGCCGAATCGGCTGCCTCCCCGGCATTGTCGGGAATCGAGAGCAGAGCGCCCGCCGCGTCGACCAGTTCCAGGTCCCCGGTGGCCTCCGCGGCGGCCACCAGGAGCCAGTCCTGGGCGTCCGGCGGCAGCGCGCGCACCTGACGCTGATAGAGCTGCTCGAGCCGGTGCCCCGCGCCGACCGGGTGCGGGGCGAAAGAGGAGTCCGCGAGTTTCCTGGCATCGAACTCGTGCGCGAGATCGGTCAGCGCCAAGGGATTTCCGCCGACGGCCGCCACGATATCGGCGGCGACGCGCGGGTCGAACCGCACTCCCAGACGCGCGGTGAGCAATTCGATCGCCGTCGCTCGCTCGAGTTCGGCGACCGGGTGGACCGCGATACCCCCGAGATGCACATCCACCTCTGGGTCCGGCCGCGAGGCGAAGAGCACCAGCACCGCGTCCGCGTGCAGGCGACGGGCCGCGAAACCCAAGGCGTCCAGCGATTCCCGGTCGATCCACTGCGCGTCGTCGATGGCGCACAGCACCGGCCGACCGCGTGCGGCCAGCGCGAGCAGACCCAGCAGCGCCTGACCGACGAGGAACCGGTTGGGCACGGGCCCGGTCCGGTGCCCGACCGCCACGCCGAGCGCCTCGCGATGGTGCGCGGGCAGGTCGTCCAGCGGAATGTCCGCGCGCGCGAGCAGCCGCTGCACCCCGGCGTAGGGCAGCGCCTGCTCGACCTCGAACCCGTCCGCCCGCAGCACCCGGAATCCACCGGCCCGCGCGACGGCGGCTTCCACCAGCGCCGTCTTCCCGATCCCCGGCTCCCCCAGCAGCCGCAACGCCTGCCCGACCCGGTTGCGCGCGGCACTGATCCGCCCGCTCAGCTCCTCGAGTTCGGCCACCCGCCCGACGAGCACGCCCTTGTCCCCGGTCACGGTAGCCACACCTGTCGCGAAAGTGGTCGCGCACCGGCAGTCCGGACCGTCGCGCCCCCTCGGCTACGAAGACGCGTCACCACCGACCCGCCACAACCCAATCGCACGTTCATCGGAACCTCACACGCGGAACGGCCATCGAAACGCTCCCTCCGTGTAACTACAGGCCCGGAATGGGAAGCCTAGATCCCGCTGAGCAGCACATTGTGCCAGGAGTGCACGGGTTTGCGCCCGACAGCGCACGAAGGTTTGGATCTCACTGCCTGCGACGCGTCTCCCGGTACGGAGGTCGGCGATGCCCCGCGTATCGCTCGTCGATCATGTTCACCAGTGCTCGTCGGCGACGACAGTTCCCTGGTGGTAGAGGATCGTCCAGTCATCGCCGACGCGTTGCCAGACGGTCAGACGCCGGGTCAGCCGAGCCCGCTGTAGCAGGGTGTAGGTGAGCAAGAAGGTCCCCGGGGCGATCTCACGCAGCTGGAAATCGCCGGTCTCCCAGGAGTCGCGCTCATCGTGGTGCTGCTCGCTGAAGGCTTGCCGTTGTTCGATGGTGGCCCAGACGAAGTCCCGGCTGTAGCGCTGCCCGGAAGCCCCGGTCTCCCAGAAATCCACAGCGGTCACCCACTCGAAGTCCTCGCGCGTCATGTCGGGCCCATGGAAGATCGGTTCCCGACGTGCGAGGTCGTCCAGCAGCGACTGAAGATGCTCTGCGGTGCGTCGATCGGGCTCCGATTCCGGGTATTCCACAGCAGTCATTCGTCCGACCCCACGCGGCAGGAAGTGGTCGCGCCCGCCCCGGTGCGCCGCCGCCCCCGTTCGACGTCATGTCGTCCGGCGAGATCCTTGCCACCCGTGCGGAACCGCCGGCGACTGCCGATCTCACTACGGATTCCCTTCCCACCGATCGTTGCCCGCGTGCGTCACGCGCCGCCACTCGCTCGGCGTCATCCCGTAGGCGCGGCGGAAGCGGCGGGCGAAGTGGGAACGATCGCGAAAGCCCCAGCGGGCGGCGATCACGCCGATCGAGCGGTGGGCGGCCAGGGGACCGGAGAGCTCGGCCCGAATCCGTTCCAGGCGTTGGTCGATGATCCACTGGGCGAGGGAGAAGTCGGCGGCGGCGCAGATCTTGTAGAGGTAGCGGGGAGAGACGCCGTGGGCGCGGGCGATCATGGTCGCGTCCAGGTCGGGGTTGCCCAGGTTGCGCAGGATGTAGGCGCGGACTCGGGTCAGGAGCACGCGGCCGGGCAGGATCGTCGCGTCGAGATCGGGACGGGCGGCCGAGAGCAACAGGCCGCGAACCAGTTCCGCGCTGGCGGAGCCGGTGTACACGGCGGCGACGCCGGCGCTGAGCGCGTCGGCGGCGGCCGTCAGCGCCAGTATGTGGTCCGCGGTCAGGCGGTACAGGGGACTCTCGCGCACCGCGCGGGCCGCCGAGTGCAGCACGCGCGGCGGCAGATCCAGCCGATCCAGCGGCACGTACAGGCAGGTGGAGGCCCCGCGCCCGCTCCAGCGAAAGTCGTACGGCGCGTTGAGGTCCATCACGTGCAGCTCGCCCACCGGCACCGTGCACCGATCACCGAACTGTTCGTACCGGCCGAGGCCGCGCTGCTGCACCGCGATGGCGAGCATGGGCGCTTCGAACGCGCGCACCTGACGTTCGGTGCGGCGCAGCCGGATTCCGGACATCTCGGCCCGGAACACGCTCTCGGTCCCGAACTCCCACGTCTCGAACACGCCGTGCACCGGTCCCCCGGGGTCCTCGTGCGTCACGTGCGAGGGCACCGAGGAGGTCTGCATGGCATCGCAGATGGCGTCGGCGCGTTCGTGCGCCGCGAGCTCCCGCGTATCGAAAACTATGGTCACGGCCGTGACGACCGATGGAGATCTGCTGGCATGGTCAGCAGATTCTGACATCTTGGACCGATGTCCGGTTAGTGCACGATCCGCATATGTCGCCGGTACCGGCGCCGAATCCGGCACCGGTACCGGTGGGTCACCATTCCTCGCGAGACATCATCGGCTCGCGGTCACGGCGGCCTGGATCGTGTCGGCCACCACCGCGGGCTGCGAGACCAGCGACGCGTGGGAGGCATCGATCTCGACGGTGGTGCCCGGCGCGGCGCGCTGGGCCATGAAGCGCTGCGAGGCGGCCGGAATCACCCGGTCGTCCCGCGAGAGCAGATACCAGCTCGGCGTGGTGGCCCACGACGGTGCGCCGCTCGGTTCGAGATTGGCCCACAGCGCCGCCGAGTTCTGATGATCGAACATGGTCGCCGCGGTGGCCGCGCTGACATCCTGGGCGAAGATCTCGTGGAAGTAGGGTTCGGCGATGTAGCCGTCCACTCCCCCGTCGACCGGCTTCAATTGCAGTGCGGGCGGCAGGATTCGGCTGCCCGGGAACTGGATCGGGCTCAGCAGTCCCTGCACGAACTCACCCTGCGCGGGCGCGAACGCCGCGATGTAGACGTTGGCCTTCACCTTGTCGTCGTGGGTGTTGGTGATGACCGCGCCGCCGTACGAATGTCCCACCAGCACAACGGGTCCGTCGATGGTGTCGAGCGTGCGCTGTACGGCCTGCGCGTCGTTGCTCGGTCCCCGGAGCGGATTGTCCACGGTGACAACGCGATACCCGCGCTCGCGCAGTTCCGCGACCACGCCGTCCCAGCTGGAGGCGTCGGCGAACGCGCCGTGCACCAGCACCACCGTGGGGTCCGCAGGCGCGGCGGAGGCGGGGGCGAGCGGCGCCAGGGCCAGGACCGCCGCGGCGAGCGCGGCCGCCAGCGGGCCGCGCCGGAACGATCTACCTACCGTCGATGGCATGTCCGATCAGCCTTTCGCCGAGTTCTTCAGGGACCAGTCCAGGGCGTAGTCCGCGATCTCCTCCCAGCCGTCCTGGCTGACCAGGCGATGGGTGCGGCCCGGGAATTCCACGCGCTCCACCAGCGCGGTGCCCTTGGCGTACTTGGCCAGGGTGGCCTTCTGAATGGCGGGCGGGGCGACATTGTCGATCTCACCGGAGATGAGCAGCAGCGGCGCGCGATCGGCTTTCCGGAAGTCGACGGCGGTGATGCCGCCCTTCTCCCGGGGCAGGGACAGCACCCCTTCGAAGAACACCCGGTTCGAGGAGTTCACCGCACTGGCCTCCCACTCGCGGTCGGACTCTTCGCGACTCAGGTCGTTGCCGAAGGTGTAGTGGAAGTGCGCCTTGGAGATCGGCTTGGCGCCGTTGCGCCCGAACGGATTCGACAGAATCGGCAGTCCGGTGCGCAGCGTCGAGTTGGGCAGGGTCAGGATGCCCGCGGGCTGGCCGGGGGCGACGCCGACCGCGGCGACGCCATAGCCGCGATCGGCCAGCATCTGGGTGAAGATGCCGCCGAACGAATGCCCCATGATGATGGGCTTCTCGGGCAGCGCCTCGATGATCCGGGCGTAGGAGTCGACGATCTGCACGATGCCGACCCCCTTCAGCCCGCTGGGATCCTTGCGCACGTCGGCCGGGGAGCGGTCGTCGATGCCCGGCCAGCCCGGGGTGATGACCTGGTGGCCGCGCGCGCGGAAGCGACCGGCCCAGGTGTCCCAGCTGGAGGGGGTCATCCAGAGGCCGTGAATGAGAACGATGGGCGGTTTGGCGGTGGGGGCCGGCTGATTCATTGTGGTGTCCTCCGTGATCACGAGCGGATGAAGGTGAGCAGGTCCTGGGACAGGCGCTGCTTCTCGGTGTCGGGCAGGGCGTGTCCGGCGCCGGCGTAGACGATCAGCTCGGCGCCGGCGACGAGCTTGGCCGAGCGTTGCCCGCCGACCTCGAACGGCACGATCTGATCGTCGTCGCCGTGGATGACCAGGGTCGGGACGTCGACGCGAGCCAGGTCGTCCCGGAAATCGGTGGCCGAGAACGCGGCGATGCATTCGTAGGCGTTGCGGTGCCCGGAAGCCAGGCCCTGCAACCAGAAGGAGTCCCGAACACCTTGCGGGACATCACCGTTCCGATTGTGGCCGAAGAACGGCCCGTCGGCGAGATCGCGATAGAGCTGCGACCGCGAGGCGCGCTCGCCCGCGCGGATGCCATCGAACACCTCGATCGGCAGCCCCTCGGGGTTGTCCTCGGTCCGCAGCATGAACGGCGGCACCGCCGAGACGAGCACGAGCTTGGCCACCCGCGCCGACCCGTGCCTGCCCACGTAGCGGGTGATCTCCCCGCCGCCGGTAGAATGCCCGACGAGCGTCACCCCGGTCAGGTCGAGGGTGTCGAGCAGGGTCGCGAGATCGTCCGCGTAGGTGTTCATCTCGTTGCCGGTCCAGGTCTGCGTAGACCTGCCGTGCCCCCGCCGGTCGTGCGCGATGACCCGGCACCCGTTCTCGGCGAGAAAGAGCGCCTGACTCTCCCACGCGTCGGAGTTCAACGGCCATCCGTGGCTGAGCAGGACCGGCTGCCCGTCCGCGGGCCCCCAGTCCTTGTAGAAGATCCGGGTCCCGTCCTCGGTGATCACATGGCTCATGACGAAGTCCTACTGTTCGGTCGGCGACGCGCTACCTCTCGAACTTCCCCCACGAACGTCCCCGCCGGACCACGTGAACCGGATAGTCCTGTCCGGAATACGACGAAACCGGTCGGATCCAGCGGCGCGCTGCTCGCATTACGTCGTCGTCGCCGGCCTGTCGAGCCTTACAACGGAGGCGCCTGCCGACGGTGCCGGGAGCGCACCGCGTTGCCGCCGTGTGGCTTTCGGGTGGCCCGAACGCCGGCTTTCGGCGCCGGCCCCGACTCCCAGCGAACCTCGTAATCACGCCCCGTGACAGCTCGCACCGCCGACCGCAGCGCAGTCACATTCTGCGGCTGGGCCAACCGCTGGGCCAGTGGCTGATGAACATGGGTCAGGACGATCGCCCGCTCTTCCACTCGAACGATGGAAGCCCCTTCCAACAGAGCCGCTACCGCCGCGCCATACGCTCTCGCCTTCGCTCTGATGTCGGGCCAGGCATCGGCAATGTCGAGAGTCTCGTGCGGAGCCGCGCGTTCGTGCGCGACCACTCGCCGAACCGCCGTCGCCAGCTGGGAACAGGTGGCGAATCGATCGTCGGGGGCCTTCGCCAGGGCACGCGCGATAATGCCGTCGAACGCGGTGGGCACCGCGGCGTTCTCCGCGCTCGGCTTGGGGATAGGCGCATTCGAATGCGCCGCCACGAGCTGCACGGTGTCGCCGTCGTACGGGAGTGCGCCGGTCAGGAACTGATACAGCGTGCATCCCAATGAGTACACGTCCGCACGCCCATCGACCTCGGCCCGGAAATCGAACCGCTCGGGTGCGGCGTACCGGAAGGAGCCGATCATGTTTGACGTGAGCGTCAGTCGACTCGTGTCGTGCACGGCCTTGGCGATACCGAAGTCGGTGAGAATCGCGCGTTCACATATCCCTGCGGTGAGCAATACGTTGGCGGGCTTTACATCTCGATGGAGAATTCCCTTCGAATGCGCGAAGTCCAAAGCCTCCGCCACATCCGAAACAATCGACGCCGCGCGGGACAAATCGAGAGGACCGGTCCGCAGCTCCCGATCAAGCTCGGGCCCGTCCACGTAGGACATCGCAATCCACGGTCGGCCGTTCTCCGTGCCCGCCGCGTGAATCGCGATGATATTGGGGTGAATCAGGGCGGCTACCGCCCTGGCTTCACGGTCGAACCGCTTGCGGAGATCCGGGTCGATGCTGGCGAGGGGCCGCAGAACCTTCAACGCGATCATGCGGTCCAGCCCGTTGTCACGAGCCAGGTACACCTCACCCATTCCACCCGAACCGATCAGATATTCGATCTCGTAGTCGGCAAATACGTGCCCCCGCTCGAGTGAGCCGCTCACCCCGCGCTTCCTTCCGTCACGATCCTCTCTCGACGATACGCGCGAATTTGGTGGCGGCGACCGCAAATGTATTGTCGTTCTTGTATTTTCGGCGAATTGACACACACTGAGGAATAGCCGGACGGGCGGCTGGATGGTTGCCGATCGACACCCTCCGCCAAGTACTCGGCACTTCTCGAGGTGCTATCGGGTTCGGCACGCGCGGATCACGGCTCGGTCGCCTGGCGGCCCACTTCTTGGATCGCGCCGCCCAGGCGCTCGAGCCAGAACTCCATTGTGGCCGTGAGGACCTCGACCGACTTCTCGATCTCCATGACGCCGGCGACGTGGCCGACCGCCAGGCCGACGCCGGTGCTCAACACGCCACGTACGGCGCTGTCCACCAGCGGGCCGGTGACCTCGGCGCCTTCGGGCAGGTGTTCCAGGAACAGGACCCGGCCGGACTCGACTATCCGTTCGACCGCCTCGATGGTGACCTCACGCTGACCCGGATCGCGGATCACGCTGATCGCGTACTCGGCGGCCAGGATCATCGGGGCGCGATTGGCCGCCATCTCGGCGGACCACCACGAGCTGATCGCGTCGCGGCGCTGGTCGAGGCTGCCGTCACCGGCGGCGATCGCCTTGACCAGCCGAGACAGCGAGGAGTTGCCCCAGCCGCGCAGCACCTCGAGGCACAGCGCTTCCTTGCTCTCGAAATTGCTGTACACCGCGCCGATCGTGCGGCCCGCCTCGGCGGCGATCGCGGCGAGGGAGGTGGAGAAGTAGCCGTTGGCGTAGAACAGGATCTCCGCGGCCTCGATCAACTCATCGCGTGTGCGCGCCTGACTCTCGGCGCGGGTCAACACTTTACGAGCCGCCATCCGATCCTCCGATGTCGTCCGCCGACGGGCCGGCCAGCACATAGTTCGATATTTCGAGTACCGAGACTATCCGGTTCTGTGCAGATGCCCAAAGCGTTCCGCCACCGACGGCCGGTGAACCCTCAGGAGCGTGCGCGCGCGGCCAGCACCCGCCCGATCTCGGTGACCGGAGCGTCCCCGTAGAGCCACTCGCGCGCGATGCTGTGCCAATTGCCCGTCGCCCCGAGCTGCCCCAGGATCCCGAAGGTCAGAAAGTCCGCGCGGCGAGAGAAGACATGTTCGGGCGGCAGCATCTGATGCCGTACCGCACTGAATTCGGCGACCCGCGGATCGACCGCGGAAACCACTGCGGCGGTGGCGATTTCCGGCGTGATGGCGATCTCCTCGTCGGCCAGGTTCCACGCCGACGCGGCCCAGATGTATCCCAGGCATTCCTCGGGATCGACACCGGCGTCGGGATCCACGATGCCGCGGCGAACCAGCAGCGCGTAGAGATCATCCGCCCGCTGCTCGCACGCGAGCCGCCCGAGCTCGCGCTCGAAGTCGACGTCGGCCGGGCTCATCCGGTTGTACAGACCGAAGTCGATGAACCCGACCCGCCCGTCGGCGGCCAGCAGCACGTTGCCCGGATGCGGATCACCGCAGAACTCACCGCGCTCATACAGCGATCCGACATAGAACCGGTAGATGAGTTCGCCGATGTGATCGCGGTCCACGGCGGGCAGCGTCCGCATGTGGTCGAACGACTCGGACTCGAGGTACTCGGTCACCAGCACCCGGTCCGAGCAGAGCTCGGGCACGCTGTCGGGCACCACGATGAACGGATGCCCGCGATAGTGCGCCGCCACCGCGTGCTGGGTGTGCGCCTCGCGCCGATAGTCCAATTCCGATTCCAGGTTGCGGGCGACCTCGTCGATCAGCTCTCCCCCGCTCAGCGCCGGCCACATCGACTTCCAGAGCTTGGCGAACAGGGCCAGATTGCGCAGGTCCGCCCGCACCGCCCGCTCGACGCCCGGATACTGCACCTTGACCACGACCGCACGGCCGTCGCGCAGCGTCGCCCGGTACACCTGGCCGATCGAGGCGGCGGCGATGGGAGTCTCGTCGAAGTCCCGGAAAACCGTTGCCAGCGGACCATATTCGTCTTCGATCACGGCGCGCATCGCCGGGAATTCGACGGCGGGCGCCGAATCGCGTAGCGCCGCGAGCTTGCCCCGGAAGCGTTCGCGGTGCGACTCGGGAACCAGATCGAGATCGATCATCGAGAACATCTGCCCGATCTTCATGGCCGCGCCCTTCATGCCGCCCAGGACGTCCACCACCTGTTCGGCCGCCTCGATGGTCGATCGCTGCGCCAGCATCTCGCGCGCCCGCTCGGATCGGCCGATCATGCTCAGCTTGACGGTCGCCCCTCGGGCTGCCTGCCCGGCGGCCAGCATTCCGAGCTTGCGCCCGCGCGCGATGCGGCCCGTGGGAACCCGTTCGCCCATACGGACCCCTCCCCTCGCCAAATACACATTGTGTTACTATTTACATAGTCATACTATCCAAGGGATGGTGATCGTCAATCCCGCGATGGGGCTAACCACGGGCAGCGAGAGGTCGACCGCCGATGGCGACGCGTAAAGTCCTCACCCGAGCCGAAAGCCAGGCTCACACTCGCGAAACGCTCCTGGACGCGGCCGAACGACTCTTCTTCGCCGACGGCTATCACGCCACCTCCATCGCGGCCATCGCCGCCGAGGCCGGTCGCACCATCGGCGCGCTGTACAGCAACTTCGACAACAAGGAAGCCCTCTGCGCCGAGGTCATCCAGCGCGGCCTGGGCCGCGAACTGGCGAAGCTGATGCCGTTGCTGATCGCGGCGCCCGAGGACATGGAGGCCCGTCTCGAGGTGCTGTCCCGCTGGTGGACCCGCTCGTCCACCGATACCTCGCTGCTGATTCTCGGCGCCGAGTACCTGATCATCATCATGCGCAGCGCCGCACAGCGGGAGAACACCGCCGAGATGATCAGGCGCGTCGTCGAATCCGGCCGAGTACTGCTGGAAGACTTTCTGCCGGAGGGCATTCCATCGGATGACCCGATGACCGAGGACGCGGTCCGCGCGATCTTCGCCACCGGCGCGGGACTGATTCTCGGCTCGGCGGGCGAGTCCATCACCGCGGACGAGTCCGCCCGGCTGCTGGCCGAGACGATCCGGCTGTGGGTGCGGCGGATCCTCGAACACGCCGCCACGGTGAGCATCGCCGGCGAGGCCCGTTGACCCCGCGCTGCCGCCCGGCGGTGACGACCACCGGGCGGCAGCGGTCTCACACCGCGTTCGGCACCGGTTTCGCGCCATCGCTCGCGGCACGCTCACCGGCCGATTCCGCTGTCTCGTAACGGTAATCGTCCAGCGGGAACTCGCGCGTGCGCCGCCGGGCGGCGAAGAAACTCTCCGGCCGGATGTAGGTACTGTCCCCCTGCGAGTTGCGGTAGTACGTCGGCACGTGCCCGTTCAGTTCGCACAGGTAGTAGCGCACGCCCTCGGCCCGCGCGTGTACCTCGCGGTGGTATCGCTCGGCGGCGTCCGCGCGCACCTCGCAGACGTCGGCGCCTCGCCGGCGGGTCTCGGCTATCGCCCGGATCGCGTGATCGGCGGTCGTCTCCACGAAGGCATGCCAGCTGGTCCCGCTCCAGGAGTAGGGACCGACCAGCGTCCAGCGATTCGGCAGGCCCGGCACCGAGACGCTCTGATACGCCTGCAGGCCTTCGGCGCGGTAGAACTTCGCCAGGTCGAAGCCATCGCGGCCGACAACCGTTCCGGGAAGGTAGGTTTCGGGGTCGGAGAACACCTCGTATCCGGTGGCCAGGACCAGCACGTCCAGTTCGCGCAGCACCCCGTCGCGGGTCCGGACGCCGCCGGGGGTGATCTCCGCGATCGGATCGGTCACCAGCGCGACGTTGTCCCTGTTGTAGGCCGTGAGGTAGCCGGTCGACATCGTCGGACGCTTGGCCAGGACCCCGAAATCCGGGCTCAGTTTCGCGGCGGTCTCCGGATCCTTCACCGCGAACCGGACGTACCGGCGATAGCCCGCGATCATCCAGGCGTCGAACCGATTCGCTGCCGGGCGGAACACGCCGATCGGTGAGTTCGAGACCAGGCGGAGTATGAGATCCACTGCCACGAACGCGATTCCGTTGATGGCCGCGGACACCCCGGGCACCGCGAGCGCCTTCTTCATGATCGCCGGGACGACGAAGTCGGGCTTGGGCACCGACCACACCGGGGTGCGCTGGAAGACGGTGAGGTGCTCGACCTCGGGCGCGATAGCCGGAATGATTTGCACCGCACTGGCTCCGGTTCCGATGATCCCGACTCGCTGCCCGCGCATGTCGAAGTCGCCGTCCCAGGATGTGGGGCGCTGAACCTTGCCCGCGAAGGTGTCCGCGCCGGGAATGCCGACGTCGCCCTTGGGCCGGACGAACGCGCCGATCGCACTGATCACGAACCGCGCCGTGATCACCGAACCGTCCTCGAGGTGCAGGGCCCAGCACCGCGCCCGCTCGTTCCACACCTCGCGTTCGACGTTGGCGTTGAAGCGAATTCGCTCGTAGAGGCCGAAGCGGCGCGCCACGTCGGCGTGATACCGCTGCACCTCGGGACCGTGGGCGAAGAACCGGGTCCAGTCGGGCTTGCGGGCGAACGAGTACTGGTAGGTGGTCGAGGGCACGTCCACGGCGATGCCGGGGTAGCTGTTCTCGTGCCAGCTGCCGCCGACGTCCTCGGCGCGTTCGAGCATGACGAAGTCGTCGATCCCGCTCATCCTGAGCTTGGCGCCCGCGGCGATGCCGCCCGGCCCCGCGCCGATCACGGCGACCTCGTACTGCGGTCGGATCGTCATCTCATCCACGGCCGACCACCTCCGAAACAGTCTCGTGTCCAATGGATTCCGCGAACTTCTCCGCGCCGGCGATCAGCGCGTCGGCGCGGTCCCGGGCCCAGTCCACGAACTCCCAGGCGACGGTGCCCGCCACCCACAGCACCGGGCACAGCACGCCGGCGAAAGCCCCGATCATGCCGTTCTCGCCGTTGAGCGGGCCGGAGAGCGTGAAAACACCGGTGATCGTGCAGATGTCGACCACGATCACCGCGACGCACAGGTGGTTGAACCAGCGCGGGAACAGGCCCGAGCGCCGGGAGATCAACAGTGCCGCAAGGGCGAACGGGACCCATACCGGCCCGAGCAGCGCCGCCGAGACCAGCGTGACGATGTGCAGGCCGTGGATGATCGAATCCGGGGAGTTGCCGGACAGCAGCACCGTCGCCGCGAAGATTCCGGATTCGGCGAAGAAGAGGCCGAGCACGAGGATCTCGCTGAAGATCGCCGACCAGGTGTAGACCCGGTTGCGGCTGGTGTCCGCGGCCCACAGGGTCCCGATGAACGCCGCGGACCAGACGCCGCCGAGTACGAACATCAGCGCCAGACCGGCCGAGACCACCCGCAGCAGGGTGTTGTATTTCTCGTAGAACTCCACGGTCCCGGCGATATCCGAGCCCTCGGGCATGACGTAGACGAGCAGCAGCACGGTGACCACGAGTATCGCCATGCTCACGGCGATGACCGACGCGTACCAGAGCTTGATGGCCGTCGGTTTGATCATCGTCAGGGCGAGCCGGTCGAGCGCGGCTTGGGCGAGCGTGGGCTCCCCCGCGTGCCGACCGGAATCCGGGTGCCGAGTAGAGCTTTGCGCCATTGCAGAACCTCCTGTTTTCGGGGCGATGGGAGCGCTTCCCGAAGCATTCAGATAGCCACGATATCCAGATATCTACGACACGGCAAGAACCAGCAAGCTCCCAGCTGGACGCTGATAGTCCGTACGCGAGCTGGGCCGAACCCCGTTGGGAGCGACTACAAGTCCCAGTTCAGAGACGATCTAGATCCACAGAGATTTGCCGACAATCCAGATTGCATCACTATTCCAATAGGTTTACTATCCGTTTCAGGGAGATGCGCATCAACCGAACCGCCGGGCTCGCGCCGCCGCGAATTCTTCGGCCGCGAGCGGGATCAAGGACGATCGACAGGAGTCGGAACATGGGTTCGAACACCAGGAAGCGCGCGCCCGCCGGGCCACTGCCCGAACTGGAAGCCGTGGTGGTCGGCGCGGGCGTCGGCGGTATCGCGGCCGGGTGCCAGCTGCGGCGCGCGGGCATCGACGACTTCGTGATCCTGGACCGGCGCGCCGATTTCAGCGGCACCTGGATCGCCAACACGTACCCGGGCGTCGCACTCGATGTGCCCTCGACCTCGTACGAATTCACCTTCGCCCCGAACCGGTGGTCGCGGGTGTTCGCGCCCGGCGCCGAGGTGCGCGAGTACTGCCGGCGGGTGGCCCGCGAGCACGGGCTGTACGAGCGCGCCCGCTTCGGGGTCTCGGTGGAGCGTGAGGTGTGGGACGACGACAATGGTTTCTGGACACTGCATTTGGACGACGGGACCACGCTCACCGCGCGGTACGTGCTCAACGCGACCGGCTTCTTCCTGGAACCGCGCTCGAACTCCGGCATCCCGGATGTGGAGCGATACCGGGGCAAGCTGATGCTCTCGGCCGGATGGGACCACTCCTACGACTACACCGGCAAGCGCGTCGCGGTGATCGGCACCGGCGCGAGTTCGATGCAGATCGTGCCGTCACTCGCCCCGAATGTGTCCCAGCTCGACGTCTACCAGCGCACCGCGACGTGGTGTTTTCCCAAGCCGGACTTCGCATTCGGCCGGATCGGGCGCGCGCTCATGCGCTCCCAGCGCTTCCATACCGCGGCGTACATGGCCAATTGGTATGCGTACCAAGCGATTGTCGTGGCGGCCGAACGACTGCCCAAGCGCGCCGCGCTGGCGTTGGTCGCCGCGGCCGAGGCTGCGCTGCGCGCGGCCTACCGGGTGTATCTGCGCTTCCAGGTGAAGGACGCGCGGGCCCGCGCGGCGCTGGTGCCCCGCCACGGCATCATGGCGAACATGCCCACGTTCGGGCGCGGATTCCTGCAGACGTTCAGCCGGGCGAACGGGCAACTGCTGACCACACCGATCGAGCGGTTCACCGAACACGGCATCCGCACCGCCGACGGCGTCGAGCGCGCGTACGACATGATCGTGCTGGCCACCGGATTCCAGGTCGCGTCGGATCCGGAGTCGTTCCCGATCGGCGCGGTCACCGGCCGCGACGGGCTCGATCTCGGCGAGTTCTACCGCGCGAACGGGATGCAGGCGTACGCCGGTGTCACCATGCCGCGCCTGCCCAATCGCTGGTTCCTGTACGGGCCGTACGGCTGGAGCGGGGTGACCTGGATGAGCATGATGGAAAGCTCCGGGCTGCACGTCGCCCGGGTCATCACGGAGGCGCGGGCGCGCGGAGCGCAGGTCGCCGAGGTGACTCCGGCCGCGCACGACGCCTGGCACCGGGCCATGATCACCAGTCCGTTCACCGTCGTCGCCCAGGAGTATCTGGTGGAGCGGCAGGTCAAGCGGCACAACGTGCGCAGCTACTTCTCCAACGCCCGGGGCGAGACGCCGATTCTGCGGCCGTCGCAGGGATTCCGGAACTCGCTGTGGGATCACAGCGAAACCTTCGATCCCGCATCGGATTACACGTTCCGGACGGTGGGCGGCACCCGGACGACGAAGGCCACGGAGTCGACGGGCGCGACCACGTCCGAGCCCGCACCGGCCGCCACGTAGCACCGTCGTCGCGCGCTCCGGCCTCATCGCGCAATAGGCGTTCACAGACAACCGAATTGGAACTGATCATGAGAATTCCGTTCAACGGCCCCGTTGCGAACAAACGAGGGCGCGTCGTCATCATCACCGGTGCGGGCAGCGGGATCGGCCGCGCGATCGCGCTGCGCCAGGCGGCCGCCGGCGATGTCGTCATCGCGACCGACATCGACCTCGCCGCGGCAGAGCAGACGGTGAAGCTGGCCGAGGGCAGCTGCCACGCCTACGCGCTCGATGTGCGCGACCCCGAGCAATGGGAGTCGGTGACCGCCGAGGTGATCACCCGCTTCGGGGTGCCCGACATCCTCGTCAACAATGCCGGGATCGCGGTGGGCGGCGCGTTCTTCGACCAGACCCCGCAGGATTGGGAGAAGGTCATGGCGATCAACGTGCACGGGATCGTGCACGGCAGCCGGGTCGTCGGGTCGACAATGGTGGGGAGCGGTCGGCCAGGTCACATCGTCGTCATCGCCTCGGGCGCGGCGTGGACGCCGAACCGCGTGGCCCCGTCCTACTCGGCGTCCAAGGCGGCCGCGCTCATGGTGGCCGAGTCCCTGCGAACCGACTTGGCGCCCAAGAACATCGGCGTAAGCGCGATATGCCCAGGCGTGACCCGCACACAGCTGGCGGCCAACGCCACCCTGGTAGGCGGACAGGACACCGAGGCGATCGAGGAGTTCCGCACCCACTTCGCCGACGCCCAGTCCCGCTACAGCTTCGCGACCCCGGACATGGTGGCTCGAGCGGTACAACGGGCGATCCGCTACAACCTCGCCGTGGTCCCGGTGAATTTCGACGCGACCGCCGCCTGGCTGCTCCACCGCCTCTCCCCCGGCCTGCTGCGCGCGATCTGCTCGATCCCGACGATGGATCTGGCTCAGAGCGGCGCGAGCCTGGCCTTCAGGCGCCTGCCCGCCAGGCTCGCATTCCACCGCGATTGACTGTGGCGCGGACGTTCGGACGCCCGAGGCCGAGCCCCGATACTGTTCGGGCCGTTTGGCTTCGGGCGTTCCGCGCCGTGCGGACTACTTAACCGCCTAGACCGCGCATCTCGGTCGAGCGATACAACCATTCCTGCCTTGAATGTGGTGTTTCTAGCGGTTGCAGATGACCGGAACATCCAACCGCCACATGGGGAGTTCGCCGTTGTAGTCCGCCAGCGACCAGATCCTGGCCGTCAGCTCAGTGGGCGAAGAGATTCCGTTACTCAGGAAAGCATCCGCGAGCCGCCGCGCGACGTTGTCACAGACGTTCTTGGCGTTCGCGAGCGATGTCTCCCAAATGTCGTACTCGTTGAGCGTCCAGCCCTCGGCGTGCCACACCTCGATGTCGTCGTCGAGCCCGAAAGGGTGCGTCGAGACGGTGAACACCTCGAACATCGATTCAGCGACCTGTGCCGTCACTCCCTTGCCTGGCACGTCGAACTGTATGACGGTGTCGCCGCACAGGCCTTCGCGCACCATCGCTGCGAGATCTTCAGCGAACCGGTCCCATTCACTCATGCTCGTTCGGGGTCCGACGGTGTTCCGGTCCGCCGGCGGATCGGTTCGGCCGGTCCAAGTGCCCAATCGGACAGCGGTGAGCCACCGATCGGTTCTCTGGTCGCGCTGAGCAAGGTCTGCCGCGGGAATCACCACGAGCTCGTAGTTGTCTCCGCCGGTATCGATCGATACCAGGGCGCATCCCAGCTCATGACAGCGCTCCCCGGTCAGCTCCAGGAAGAACTCCAACTGGTCACCGAACGACCAATCCTGGCACTCCGCCAGGAAGTTTGGATGCCACTCCCAATACGTGCCACGGGGATAGAAGCCCCGTGTCTCCACTGCGTCCCGCGCTACCCGAACAGGGTCGCTGCAGTCCAGAAACACACGCTCCGACCAGATGGCCGCGCTCAGCTCCTCGCGAGGATCATCTGCCGTCGACCGAATCGCCTCCGAAACCTCAGGCATAGCACGCGCGACCACTGCCGCCACCGCCAACATGTCTTCCCGCAGCGATTCTGCCGCCCCTACCTGGCGATTCACCGAAACTTGCTTATCCATCAGAATTCCCTTGCCCAAAGACGCTGCCTTGCAGCGAATTAAAGCCGAGTCCACCGACACGAACTCCGACCAGGTAGTTCACGGCACGTCCCGCAGGTAGACGTCGACCAATCCGGTGGCCAGAGTTCCGCGAACTCTCGTTTTGCCGCACACCGCGCTGACCGAATCTCCGGCGGGAGCCGGACGCAGCGAGACCGGCTGCGGCGCATGTTCATCCGCTCCAGCCGAGTTGCGGTCGACTCCCTACTTATCGCGCACTATCGGCCATTCAATGACGGTTTCCGCCAAATCTCGGGCGATTGTGCACGCTAATTCGCCTCCGAGAGGAGCGGCACCCATCCGATGCCGACGAGATCCACCCGCACCAACATGCGCAAGAACCTCGGGAACGGCCGCAACCCGCGTCTTTCGTCACAGCCACGGTGACCGTCGGCGAACGCACCGAACTGCCGAACTCCACGCCGCCGCGTCCTGGCGAGGGTCGGAGGGAGTGTCGGGCCCGAGCCGAGGTATCAGTCGTTGTGCTGATCTGGTGACTGCTTGGCGGGTGCGCAGGACATCGCCAACATGGTGGGAATGGTGCTGAACCATCGCTGGTAGTCGGTCCATTCGGTTGCCGGAATATCGTTGTGCGGCAATTTAGGTGGTTCGTGTATGCCGGTGACGACGAGGCCGTGGGCTGTCAACTGTTCGACGTACCACGACAGCGGCCGATGGTAGTGGCGGTGTCCGCCGAAGGAGTCCACCCACCGGGTTTCGGATTCCAGATATCCGGTCACCTTGCGGTAGCGGTTTCCGTCGGGGTCGTCGACGATGGCGTGGTTGAAGAAGGCCGGGTGCAGGATCGAGAAGACGAACACGCCCGAATCCTGGAGTGCGGCGGCGACATCGGCGATCAGGCGGTCCAGGACGGGGATGTCCATCAAGACCATGTGCGCGACGACTCGATCATACCGACGGGCCGCCTCGGGAAGGCCGAGGGCGAGATCGTGCTGACGGAAGTCGATCTCGGGATAGTCCGATCGAGCAGCGGCCAACAGCGCCTCGCTGCCGTCGATCCCGGTAACGCGGGCGCCGGCTAGACGCATTCGCTCCGCCAGCCATCCGTGCCCGCACCCCAGGTCCAGAATGTCGAGATCGTCCACAGCACCCAGTCGAGACCACAGGAACGTGTCTATCCGCCGATAGAAGCTGTCGGCCGATCCCAGAACTGTCGCGGCGTACTTGTCGGCGGCCGCGTCCCACAACCGCAGGTCTTCGGAACTGTTCGTCACCGTCAAAGCCTGTCCCGCCTCGGCGGGACGATCAACCTCTTTGCCGCAGGACTGCTCAGATGCGGGCGACCATTCCAGTGCTGCAGAACAATTGATGACTTCGCGAGCAAACCGACCGGATAACCCTTCGATGACAGCGAAGGCCATCGCTGACATCTCATCGGCCGCGCACCGCGCTGAGCGTACCCACCAGCGCGAGCACTGGAAGATCGACAGGCCGCACCGACTCGAGCTGGCAGAGTGACCGATCACGCCGACTATCCTGACGTTCCCCGGTAGCCCGCCCAGTGAACGAGATCGTTGATACTCACCCGCCAGGACCGGACCACCGAATTGGTGACGAATACAGCGACCTCCGGAATCCCTTCCAGCTCGGGGACAGTCGCGAGCAGGTGCAGGTACTCGCCCGTGTCGAGCTGCGCCGCGAAGGGCTGATCAGGATCGTCGAGCGCGGCCTCGACCCGCGTCTGCGGCTCATCGCCGACCCATGGCCTGAGCAGAGCCGCAACCTGCTCGAACGACATCCCGCCGAGCCAATGTTGTTGCGGCTGACCGATGGTGAGGGAATCGACCGCCTCGAAGCACATCGATGACCAATCATCGATGTTGTCAGCCCGGCATCGGCGAGCCAATGAAACGATGCTGAACTCACGCGGACAAGGTTGCGGATCGCCGACCGCCAACACCACGCACCCCATGTCGATGTCCTGGCCGTCGGCGCCGAAACAGCCGAGGGCCTCGTCCACCTCCTCGACGAACAGCGCGTACTCGTCGGTGGTGAAGTGGCCGCACCACTCAGGGACCATGGTCTTCGCTCCGCTCACATCTCAGGCAACCGGCCACATCGTAGGGCCCGGGCCCGACATCACACCCAGTTCGCCGAGGGCCTCGTCGATCATGCCGAGCTCTCTGGAGCCGCGTCGGACTCCTGTGCCATGGTCCCGCCGTTCGGTGAGCCGAGCGGAGCGGTCAACAGTAGCGGATAGGTTGGGGGGCACCGGCCGTAGAACCTCAGATTGCGGACTGTCCGGGCGAGATCTCGGTCTTCGGGTTCCAGTATCGACGATCTCGACGACGAGATCCGGGAATACCTCCGCCAGGTGCGGGAACTGCTCCGCCGTCATTCTTCGCACCCTACCGCCGACCGCGGACGCACCTCGATCGGCGATCTGGCTACAGAATTTCCCTTGCTGGACAGTGATTCTCAACATGTGCAACGGCGAGTTGAGGAATGCGGGACCGAGGTTGGTCCAATCCCCGACCGCTTGGCCGAGCGTCAGCGGCGGGGATCTCGGGCGCTCACATCGACCCGGTGCGGAGGTAATCGGAGCTGCCGAACGACACGCAGGGGTCCTCCTCCGGTTGCGGATCGGGGGTGCTGCCGGCGGGGGCGGCCTCGATCGTCACCACCAGTTCCTTGGTGATGAATCCCGACTGGGCTCGCAGGGTGTGGGTGCCGGGGGTGGTGGGGACCCAGGCCATTCGGGTGAACCGGGGGAACTGGTTGCCGGTTGGGACGACGTAGGTGCTGCCGACGCAGCGGCCGTTGTCGTAGAAGTTGACCGTCGGGGTCTCGTACATATTGGTCGTGCCGATCGGGGCGTTCAGGTTGTACGTCTTACCTACGTAGTAGGTCGTGTGCTGACCGCTGATGGTGAAAGTGGCCTCGGCGGACGCGGTCGGCGCGGCGGCGAACGCCAGCGCCGTCGCCAGCAGGGAAACCTTTGTCGCCCAGCCGAATCGGCGGCGGGCGGTGGCGGTGGTGATCATCGAGTCCTCTTCCTACGGGAGCGGTCGATGAAAGGTAGCGACCCGCAGGAGTGAAATACTTGGACTTCAGAAATTCGTTGTGCCCCGAATTATGGGGTCGGATCAGCCGGGGTGGACCTTCCAGGTGATGGTGATATCGGCTGTCGGGACGGCTTTTTCGATCGCCGCGCGCAGGGACCCGTCGAAAGCCTGCCGCCACTGCTCGAAGTCGGGGACGGGCAGGGGAGTCTCGCTGCGGCCGTATACCGTCCACATATGGTCGGCCATGGCGACGCCCAGGCGGACGTGGGTGCTCAGATCCTGGTCTTCGAGCAGTCGGGTTACCGCCTCGTAGACTCCCTCCCCTTCGTTGTCACCGATCATTCCGTAGATATCGAACGTCCAACGCAGGTCACCAGACATGCAGTACAGCCTAAGACGGGCAACCGACATTCACTGTCGGACAATCAATCTCGAGCAGCAGGGATGATGAACGTCACCGGCACCGGTCGGAGTGCTCCAGATCGCTGAATGTGGCTCGGCGCGGACCGCCTGCCGCTGGTCGACACCGCGACCCTCGCCCACACGGCGGCGTCAGTCGGTCAGCTCCACCACCGCCCGGGGCTGCCAGGGAAGCGGGCCGCTCGGGAAGCTGAAGCGGACCATGCGGTGGGGAGCGGACACTTCGAAGTGGGCGACGAAGGGGGGTAGGAAGCCGGAGACCACCTTGTCCAGGAGGGCGTTCATGTGGCTGAAGCTGGGGCGCATGCGGACCTGCCACGCATCGATAGTGCCGGCGGGGACATCGACTCGGGTGCGCTTCTCCACCTTGACCTCCAGCGGCCAGTGGATCGAGAACGCCAGCCACAGGTCGATTTTGGATTTCGCACCGGGGCGGAAGTCGAGGCCGCGCAGCAGTGTCAGGCCGCCGAGCAGGGGCATCACGCCGCGCGGGAACGGTGACAGTTTGCCGCCGAACTGCACGTGCTGCGTGTCGATGAAGTAGCCCTCCTCGCGGGAGACCATGCGGCCCTCGAAATACGAAGCGGCCTGGTAACTCTCGGCGCTCAGGCGACCTTCGGCGCGGCGGATGCGCTGTTCGACCTTCACGCTGTACGAGTCCTCGGAACCCGCCTCCAGGTACGAAATGTAGGCGTCGCCGTCCTGCTCGATCAGGCCGACGATCCGGGCGCCTTCGGAATCGTCACCGAGTGCGATCCGGTAGAGCGACTTCTCACCGTCGGCGATGGCGGGATCACGGAAGGGGCTGTTCATGGCATTCCTTGTCGTCGAGACCGCTGCGGCCTGCGTGCACTCTTCACATACTATCGCTATGCGAATAGCGACACAATTTCCAGACCGCTGCTATCCGGGAACGCGCCGGTCACGCGACATATTCGCGACCGCTACTTGACAGCAATCGGTCAGACAATAGTATGGCTATCCAGATAGCAAGTGAATTTCATGGTCGCTCCCCCGTCCGGCGGTAGCGACGGCGCCTGTCGGCAACGGGCGCGCGGGACGTCCGCAGTCATCGCATCGGCGCCGCCCCGAGAGCAGTGATCCCTCGCAGGATCCATTCGACGACACAGTCATTCGCCCTTCGAGGGAGTAAGTCCATGCTGGCAGTCGGTTTCGAACGCTTCGGCGGGCCGGAAGTGATGACCCTGCTGAACCTGCCCGAGCCGCACGCGGGACCGGGGCAGGTCCGGATCAAGGTCGAGGCGGCCGACATCAACCTCTCCGATGCCGTCGCGCGCTCGGGAGCGATCGCGCAGCATCTGCCGCAGTGGTATCCGGTGCACTCCGGGCCCTACGTCGTTGGCTGGGACGCCGCGGGAGTGATCGACGAAGTAGGCGCGGGCGTCGAGGGCAGGCTGCTGTGCGGCGACGCGGTGATCGCGCTCGTGCACCCTCGATTGGCCTGCGGCGCACAGGCGGAGTACGTCATCGCCGAAGCGGCGTCGGTCGTGCGGGCCCCGCGCGGCAAGACGCCGGTCGAGGCGGCGACGCTGCTGATGAACGCGCTCACCGCGCGCATGGCACTGGATTCGCTGCTGGTCGGCGAGGGGTCGACCATCGCGGTGACCGGTGCCGCGGGCGCGGTGGGCGGCTTCGCCGTCGAACTCGCCAAGGCGGCGGGGATGCGGGTGATCGCGGACGCGACGCCGGACGATCGTGATCTGGTGGCCCGGCTCGGGGCGGACATGATCGTCGACCGCGGGCCGGGGCTCGCGCACGCCATCCTCACCGCGTGCGGGCCGGTGGACGGCATCATCGACACGGCCATGCTCGACGACGCGATAGCCGGGGCGGTCGTGCCGGGCGGGGCGGTCTACTCCGCGCGCGAGCGCACCGGTAGCGGCGACGGTATCCGCCGGACCTATCGGCCGGTCTACGAGTTGCTCAGCGCGACAGCGACTCTGGAGCAGCTGCGCGATGCCGCCGAGCGCGATGAACTCACCCTACGGGTGGCGGGCACCTGCCTGCCGTGGCAGGCGTCCGATGCCCACCGGCGGATCGAGGCCGGCGGCACACGCGGCCGGTTGGTCTTCATCTTCTGATCCGCGGCGCGGTTCCATCGCGGCGACGGGAGGACGGCACATGGCAATTGAGGGCACGGTAGGTACACCGGTACGAGCGTGGACCGCGTTCGCGCTCGAGACGGCGGACGCGTACGCCGCGGGCTTCGCCCCGGACGTTGTCGTCGAGACGGCGTCGACACCGATCCTCGGCGCGGCGGCCGTCAGGGCCACCATGCGCACGGCGAGCCCCGGCCCGGAGTCGTTGCGCTTCCCCGAGCAGGTCAGCCGCGGTCCGCAGACCTATATCGATTGGGAGGCAAGAACTTCGGACGGCGTGCCCCTGCACGGGGTGATCGTCATGACGCTGGACGACGAGGGTCGCGTCACCCACCTCGCGCTGTGTCAGCGACCATTGCAGGCTCTGCTGCCCTCGGCCACCGGCGAACGGGAGCCGTGCACGCCGCGCGGATCGCCGACGTCCGGCCGGACAACGACAACGCGCCCGGCCCCGCCGTGAAACGGGCGGTCCGGGCGCGGCATCGCGCAGATCAGCTGCGTCGGTTGATCTTCGAGGCCGATCGGTCGGCTACGAGTCGAAGTCGATGTCGGAGAGCCGGTAGTACGCGGTGGGCCTCTCGTCCACCTCGTGACGAGCGCCCTGGCTCGCCTCGGTCTCGTTCTTCGTCGGCTCGTTGGTGGCCGGATCAGACATCACACACACCTCTTATTGCTCCGTGTAGCCCGGGAAAAGCATCTGCCGAGTAGGTTAGCGAGCCTCGGTCCCGGATCGGTAGAAATTCGCGGTCCCGGCTTGCGAAGATGCCTCGAGCAGCGCGTATCCGATCCGCGTTTCGCGGTAGCCGGTAGCGTGCTGGCCAACGCCCGCCGCGCAGACCCCCTCAGCGCTCCCAGATCCCGCTCGCGAGAATGTCGTCCCACGCCGCCTCAGGGAACCAGAGCTCCGGGCCCGCGACATCCTTGGAGTCCCGCACCCCGACCCGCTCCGCACGGACAGAGGATCCCGGGCGCAGGGACGCTAGTTGTGGGCGGGTTCGGCGGTCAGGGGTTGCGGAGCCGGGTCGACTTCTACGGGAGTGCGGTAGGTGTAATCGTCGCGATCGAAGCGGACCGCTTTGCGGTAGGTCTTCAGTAGAGACCAGGGGCGGATGTACGGGGATTTGCCTTGGGAGTTGACGAAATAGCTGTTAGAGCCCTCGCAGCGAGTTTGCAGGTAGTAGGACAAATTTCGGCCGCTGCGTTGCATGTCGGCGTGGAAACGGTCTTGAGCCTCGGGGCGCACCTCTACTATCGATGCGCCGCGGCGGCGGGTCTCGTCGATCACCGTCGCTATGTGGCGCATCGCGTTCTCCACGAAATAGTGGAAGGCGGTGCCGGTCCAGGAATAGGGGCCGATCATGATGAAGCGGTTCGGGAGTCCGGCCACCGACGTGCTGTAGTACGCCTTCAGCTCCTCGGTGTTGTAGAAGACGCCGAGGTCGAAACCGTCACGGCCGATCACGGTTCCGGGGCGGTAGCTCTCCGGATCGGAGAACACCTCGTAGCCGGTGGACACCACCAGTGCATCTATCTCCCGTTCCAAGCCATCCCCGCTGCGAATTCCGGTCGGGGTGATCTCGGCGATGCCGGCGGTGACCAGTTCCACGTTGTCCCGGTTGAGGGTGGGCAGGTAGTCCCCGCCCGCGCCGCCGCGAATGCACACGATCCCGAAATCGGGGCGCAGTTGTTTGCGAATCTCGCTGTCGCGCACCTTGTATCGCACCCAGGCCCGGTAGGCGTTGCGCCCGGCGAAGTCGATGACGCGCGCCCCGCCCCGCCAGACCGGCGCGGGCGTGTAGATCGCGATCCGCAGCGCGGCGTCGATCACCGTCTGCGCGAGGCCGTTGGCCGCGGCCGACCCGCCGGGCAACGCGAGCAGCTTCTGCATCCACGGCCGCAGTACGAAGTCGGGCTTGGGGAGATACACCTGCGGCGTGCGCTGATAGATGTCGAGCCGCTCGGCCCGGGCGGCGAGCTTGGGCGCGATCTGCATGGTGCTGGCGCCGACCCCGATGATGCCGACACGCTTGCCGGTGAAGTCGTAGTCGTGATTCCAGTGCGCGGGATGCATGGACACACCCGCGAACGTCTTCAGGCCGGGGATGTTCGGCTCGGTCTTGGGGTTGATGTACGCGCCGACGGCACTGATCACGAACCGGGCGGTGATCACCTCCCCGGTATCGACGTGCAGCCGCCACAGCCCGTGGTCCTCGTCCCACACCTCACGAACGATGGTGGTGTCGAACCGCATTCGGCCCGGCAGGTCGTGGTCGGCCGCGACATCGCGCAGATACTCCAGGATCTGGTCCCGTTTGGCGAAGAGCCGATCCCAGTCGGGCTTGCGGGCGAAGGAGAACTGATAGGTGGTACTCGGGATGTCGCAGCCGGCGTCGGGGTAGCTGTGGCTGAACCAGGTGCCGCCCAGACCGGCGACCCGATCCACGATCAGGAAATCCTCGATCCCGATCTCCCGCAGCTTCACCCCGGCGCAGATGCCGCCGATCCCCGCGCCGATGACCACGACCTCGTGCTGCGGATGCTCGAGCGGGCCGGCGTACGCGCCCCGGAATCCGTTGGTACGACTCACTTCACGCCCTCCTCGGCGGTCCGGCCACTCGGCGCGGGCGCGGCGACGCCGTTGGTGTGCACCGACCGCAGCGACGGCCGGGCCTCGCCCGCGATCCGATGCACGCGCCGGACGAACAGGGGCCCGATACCCCCGATCCGATAGGCCAGGCGCCAGACCGCCGGGAACCAGGTGGAGAACCGCAGCGGCAGGCGCGGGGTGACGGCGACCTTCCACACCACCCTGGTGCGGCCGTTTCCGAGATCGCTGAAGACCTTGTCCTCGCCGTATTGGCGCACCAGCAGGTACTGCATCCAATTGCCGCTCACCACACCGAAGGTGATGCGCTGATTCGGCTCGTACCGCCAGAACTTCTCGCGCTCGACCCACAGCGCGCGCACGGGCCCGAAGACCGAACCCATCTCGCGCACGACGCCGACGCCCTGGGCGGGCGAATCGTAGATCACCCCGACGCCCGGAAACGGCAGCCACTTCCACGCGTGGTCGTCGTCGATGGCGGTCCACACCGCGTGCACCGGGGCGTCGAACTCCTTCTCCACGGTGAACACCAGCGCCGCGGTGTCGAAGAGGGTGTCGTCGACGGCGGGCACCGAGGAGGGATGCTGTGTGTGCAGGAACGACGTGATACTCATTGCTCATCCAATCTGTGCGGGCGCTTCGGCCGGGCGCCGCGACGGTCCCGGAAGCAGATCCCCGGGCCGGGTGATGTCAGGGTTCGATCAGGGCGGGCACGGGCTCGGCACGCGGGTCCGAACGCACCGGCCGCACCGTCGAATACCGGTAGTGATCCAGCGGGAAATGCCGGTTGCTCCAATACATTCCGGCCTGGGTGGTGGCGCGGAAGGCGGGCCCGTCGCCCTGGTAGTTGATGTAGTACGTGCGAGACTCGGCGCAGCCCTGCTTGAACAGGTAGGTGTTCTTGTTGCGGGCGTACATGCGCTCGAAGTACGCCTCGTGCGGCTCGCGCCGGATCTCCACGCGGGTCGCGCGGCGGCGCAGGGTCTCCCCGATCGCGCGGGCGCTGTGCGCGGCGGTGGCCTCGATGAGGGGGATGACCGAGCCGGGGGCGTACCCGTAGGGCCCGAAGATGTGGAACATGTTGGGGAACGCGGGCACCGACACGCCCTCGTACGCCTGGTACTTGTTCCGATCCCAGAAATCGCCCAATTCGATTCCGCCGCAACCGTACACGGGATAGGGCGGCGTCGCGCCCTTGTCCATGACCTGGAAGCCGGTGGCGGTGACCACCATGTCGAACTCCCGCGACGTCCCGTCCTCGGTGACGATTCCACCCGCGGTGAACTTCGCGATCGGGTCGGTGACCAGGTCAACGTGCGGCAGGGTGTAGGTGCGGAAGTAGGTGTTGGAGATCGACGGCCGTTTGCAGCCGAGCCGGTAGCTCGGGGTCAGCGCCCGGCGCAGCTCCGGATCGCGAATCTGGGTGCGCAGATAGGCTTTCAGCGCCCGCTCGCCCGCGCCGAGTACCGCCGAGGTCGCGCGCGGATAGTCCGAGAGTGCGAAGCCGACACCCAGGAACGCGTTCACCGCGACATTGCCGATGAGCCGCACCGCCTGCTGCGCGGGCGGGAAATCCAGTGCCCGATTGCTCAGCGCGCCCATGGGGAAGTCGGGTTTGGGCGCCACCCAGATGGCGGTGCGCTGGAAGACCGTCAGGTGCTCGACCTGTTCGGCCAGCCGTGGAATCACCTGCAGCGCGGTGGCGCCGGTGCCGATCACCGCGACGCGCTTGCCGGTGAAGTCGTAGGAGTGATCCCAGCGCGCGGTGTGCATGAGACGCCCGGCGTAGTCCTCGATACCCGCAATCGCAGGTGGCTTGGGCTGTTCCAGCGCCCCGACGGCGCTCACCAGGAACCGCGCGGTGATCTCGTCACCGTCCGTGGTGCGCACCCGCCACATATCCGCGGCCTCGTCGAATCGCGCCTCGGTCGCACCGCACCCCAGCCGGAGCTTGCCGCGCAGTCCCTGCCGATCGACGACCTCCTCCGCGTAGCGCTGAATCTCGTTGCCCGGCGGGAAGAAGCGCGACCAGCTCGACCGCTGCTGGAAGGAGAAGTTGTAGATCGGCGCGGGGACGTCGACCGCGACGCCGGGATAGGTGTTGGCGTTCCAGGTGCCGCCGACCCGGTCCCACTTGTCGATGATCAGAAAGTTCTCGACGCCCACGCGGCGCAGTGCCGTCCCGGTGCCGATGCCGCCGAAACCCGCGCCGATGACGAGGACTTCGAAGACCGGTGTGTTGCTGGAGCTCATAGGGTGGTTTTCCTCTTCGACGGGCCGATCAGGCGGCGGTGGTTCGATCGGCGAATCCGAGTGCGCGACCCTCGATCACGCGGCGGATGAAGGACCCGATCTCGGTGACCGCCGCCCGGGCGTCCGGCAGCACGTCCGCGCCGGCCTGAAAGACGTGGATGGCGTTGTTCCAGATCTGGAGGGTGTGCGGAACCCCGGCCTCGGCGCAGCGCTCGGCGAGCGCCTCCGAGTCCGGCAACAGCACTTCGATGTCGCTCACCTGGATCAGCGCCGGGGGCATTCCGGTGAAGTCGTGATTGACCGGCGACCACGCCGGATCCAGCACGCCGTCCCGGGCGAAACCGATCAGCGCCGGGATCGACAGCGCCCGGGCCGAGAGCATCGAATCGGTGCGATCGTTGGGATGGGCGAACCGGGTCGCGGGATCGAGATCGGCGAAGGGCGCGATCGCCATGAGACCGGCGGGCAGTGCCATCCCCCTGGCGCGAGCGGCCAGCGCGGCCATGAAGACCAGTCCCCCGCCCGCCGAATCACCGGCGAACACGATGCGTTCGGCGGTCCGGCCGCCCTCGAGCAGATACCGGTACGCGGTGAGGGCGTCCTCGACTGTGTCGGTGATGTGCCCGGCGGGTAGCTGCCGGTAGTCCACGTTCAGCACCGGCAGCCCCGCGGCCCGCCCGATGCGCGCGGCGTGGCGGCGATGGCTGTGCAGACCGCCGGCCACGAAACCGCCGCCGTGGAAGTACAGGATCGCGCCGCGCTCGCTCTCGCCCGGCCCGGGATCGTCGCGGTGCCAGAGCCATTCGGCCCGGAAGTCCGCGAAGCGCACCATTTCCCGGCGGGTGCCGCGCGCCGGGCGCAGCGGGGCGGCCAGCACGTCGACCCGGTTGGCGATGCGGAACGCCCGTTCGCCGCGCAGCAGCGGGCTCTCCCCCGCCACGCAGACCACGTGCAGCCCGGGTCGCAGGATGCGGCGCAGCACCGCGTTCGCCACGCGCAGCCGCCTACTGGCCCGGCTGGAGAACTCGATGTTGACCCGACCCGGAATCGCCGGGTGGTCGAACGCTGTTGCGCCGCCGGTCATGGTCGCGGTCATGCCGGCACCGTCGCTTCCGCACGGCTGCCGTAGGCGTAGTCGTCGAGCGGGAATCGGCGATTGCCCCGGCGCGCCTCGAAGAACCCGGACGGGCGCACATAGGTGGTGTCGCCCTGCGAGTTCCGGTAGTAGGTCGGGACGTGGCCGTTCAGGTCGGCCAGGTAGTAGCGCAGGGGCTCACCCCGCTCGTACACCCGCCGGTGATAGGCCTCGGCAGCATCCCTGCGGATCTCGCACCAGCCGGCGCCGCGCCTGCGCGTCTCACCGATGGCCCGCACGGCGTGATCGGCGGTCATCTCCACGAAGGCGTGCCAGCCCGATCCGGTCCAGGAGTACGGGCCGACCAGGGTCCAGCGGTTGGGCAGGCCGGGCACCGACACGCTCTGGTACGCCTGCAATCCCTCCTCGTGGTAGAACTTCGCGAGGTCGAATCCGTTGCGTCCCACTACCGTTCCGGTTCGATAGGTTTCGGGGTCGGAGAACACCTCGTACCCCGTCGCGAGCACGATCGCGTCGAATCGGCGCAGGGTCGCGTCGCCGGTACGAACGCCGGTGGGGGTGATCTTCTCGATCGGCGCGGTCACCAGCTCGACGTTGTCGCGGTTGTAGGCGCGCAGATACCCGTTGGACATGGTCGGGCGCTTGGCCACCGGCCCGAAATTCGGCGTCAGGCTCGCGCGGGTCGCCGGGTCGTCGACCACGCGGGTCAGATAGCGCCGATACAGCGACCGGCAAACCGCGTCGAAGCGATCCAGCACCGGATGCGTGACGGCCGGCGGCGCCCCCACGGCCAGCCGCAGGGCGAGGTCGATGACCACCAGCGCGCTGCCGTGCAGAAAGGGCTGCACCCCCGGAACCGACAGCACCCGCCGCACCGCGGGTGGCACCGGGAAATCGGGTTTGGGCAGCGACCAGACCGGCGTGCGCTGGAACACGGTCAGGTGCTCCACCCGCGGCGCGATGGCCGGAATGATCTGCACCGCACTGGCTCCGGTGCCGATGACGCCGACGCGCTTGCCGGTCAGGTCGTAGTCGTCGTCCCAGCTGCTCGGCCGCAGCACCTTGCCCTTGAAGGTGCGCGCACCGGGGATGCCGACGTCGACCTTGGGCCGCACGAAGGCGCCGACCGCGCTGATGACGAAGCGCGCCGTCACTGCCGACCCGTCCGCCAGGTGCAGCGTCCAGTGCCCGGCGTCCTCGTCCCATTCCTCGCGCTCGACCTCCGCGCCGAACCGCACCCGCTCGTGGACGCCGAACCGGTGCGCGACCTCCACGTGGTACCGCTTGACTTCGGCGCCGAGCGGAAAGACCCGGGTCCAGTCGGCCTTGCGCGCGAACGAGTACTGGTAGGCCAGCGCCGGAATGTCCACGCCCAGACCGGGATAGTGATTCTCGTGCCAACTGCCGCCGACCTCGTCCGCGCGCTCGAGCACGACGAAGTCGTCGATGCCGGCCCGGCGCAGTTTCACCGCGGCCGCGATCCCGCCCGGACCGGCGCCGATGACGGCGACCTCGAATTCCGGTGTCGCGATGGTTGTCATGGTTGTCTCACTTCGTGATCAGGTTCAGCAGCGGCTGAACGCGCGGCAGGAGCCGGTCGGCGAAATCGAGGGAACCCACACTGCCCGCGGCCCGGACCAGGCCAGGGGACAGCCGGAACATGCCGTAGCCGAACCAGGCCTCGGGATTGACCGGGACGACCGCGGGATCGCGGCGAATCGATCGCTCGACGGCACGGGCGACCTTGTCCGGGGTGGCGTAGGCCAGCGATTGGACCCTGCCCAGGCTGGCGCGCCAGGCCTCCTGATCGGCGCTCCCCAGGCCGGCGCGGGTGCCGTGCGCCAGCAGATCGGTGCGGATCGCGCCCGGGCAGATGGCGGTGACGCCGATCCCCTTGGGACGCAGTTCGACTCGCAACGACTGACTGGCCAGCAGCACGGCCGCCTTGGCCGCGGCGTACGCGGGGATGTACCGGGCGGGGAAGAAGGCCGCGGCCGAGGACAGGTTGACGATGTGCCCGCGGACGCCCGCGTCGATCATCTGCCGGGCGAAGACCCGCGAGCCGTAGACCACGCTCATGAGGTCGATGTCGATCGTGCGCTGCCATTGCGCCGCACTGGTTTCCACGAAACCGCCGGTGTCCAGGATCCCGGCGTTGTTGACCAGCACGTGGGCGGGGCCGAACTCGCCGCGCACCCACTCGGCCGCCTTGTCCCACTGCGCCTCGTCTGCCACGTCCAGCCGGAACGCGTGCGCCCGGCCCCCGGCGGCCGCGATCTCGTCGGCCACCGCCGGCGCGGCCTGCTCGTCGATATCCGCGATCACCACGCGGTATCCGGTGCGCGCGAGCAGGCGCGCGGTCTCGCGGCCGATGCCCGCGCCGCCGCCGGTCACGATCGCCGTCCTCATCGCAGACCTCCCAGCACCCGACTCGACAGGTCGACCACGTTCTCGGCCAACGGCATTCGCGCCAGCCCCGTGACCCCGCGCAGCACACCGGGCGCGAGCCGGGACAGATACCATCCGGCCCAGGCTTCGACGCCGACCGGCACCGTGGCCAGGTTCCAGCGGATCGCACGGTCGATCGCGGCGGCGACCCGTTCGGGCGAGCGGCCGAAGACCTGTTGTCCCCGAGCGAGTTTGGCGGCCCACTCGGCCTCGGTGACGGCATCGGCGCCCGCGCGGGTGCCGTTGGCCGACAGGTCCGTCCGGATCAGGCCCGGGCAGATCGCGCTGACCCGGATGCCGCGGCCCGCGTATTCCGCGCGCAGGGCCTGGGTGCCCATCCAGGCCCCCGCCTTGGCGGTCACGTAGGAGGGCGCGAGCGCTGTGGGCAGGAACGCTCCCACCGAGCAGATGTTCACGATCGCGCCACGTTTGCCCGCATCGACCATGCGCTGCACGAACACTCGCGACCCGAACAGCGGGCCCATCATGTTGACGGCGATCATGCGCCGCCAGTCGTCGCCGGACTGTTCGAGGAAGCCGCCGGAGATCAGGATCCCGGCGTTGTTGACCACCACGTCCGGAACGCCATGATCGCGAACGACGCGGTCCGCGAACTCCTCCCACCCGGCGGCGTCGGCCACGTCCAGGCGACGGAACTCCGCGCGGCCGCCGGTCATCCGGGCCCGGGCCACCGTGGCGTTGCCGCCGGTCTCGTCGATGTCGGCGACGATCACGGTCGCCCCGTTGCGTGCGAAGCGCAGCGCGCTCGCCCGGCCGATTCCGGCGGCCGCGCCGGTCAACACGACCACCGTCATGTCCGGCACCCCCGTCGCACGATCACGGTCAGATTCGAATGCGTCATGAATCGACTCCCTTGTCGTCTGAAGCCGCCCGCGAATGCGGGATTGACATGCACTCAATTAGCGGACGGCCGTGTCATTAAACTAAACCGTCCCAGACAGTTACGCAAGGGGTGGGCGGTCGCGAGCGGCCGATCACGGCGGGCCCGCGGGCGCATACGATGTGCTCGATGACCGAATCAGCCAAGCGCGGCCGCGGACCCGGCCGCCCGCGCGACGAACAGAACACCGAGCGGCGCCGGCGCGAACTCGTCGCGGCGGCGTACCACGTGTTCACCACCAAGGGATACGCCGCGGCCTCGGCCGCGGACATCGCCGCCGAGGTGGGCGTCGGCTACGGCACCTTCTACCGCTACTTCGACAGCAAGCGCGCGATTCTGGACCCCGTGGTGGACTACGGCATCGATCGGTTGCTCACCGAAATCGCCGGGGACGTCTTCGAACCCGCGCTGCTCGAGCGGGAACTCACCCTCGAGGAGCTCATCGCGACCTGGTCCGGCGCGGTCGAGCGCATGTGCCACATCGCCGAATCGGATCCGAACCTCATGCACGCCATGCTGTTCGACCTACCCGGCATCGACGAGGCGCTCAACACCCGAATCCTCGGCCTCGGCGGCGTTCTCGCCGCGACGATCGGCCGATTCCTCACGCGCGCGGTCGATTCCGGCGTGCTGCGCGATGACGTGAACACCGAGGACGTCGGCTGGATACTGCTGGCGCTGACCATTCCGCCGGTCGTGCGCGCGCTCCAGGGCGGCGATGCGGCCGAACGCCGCCGGTACATCGACACCGCCGTGGCGGTACTCGGGCCGGGCCTGGGCCGCGTGCCGACGACCCCGTAGCCGGCGTCGGGCGCGCGCCGACTGCTGATGGCGCGCGCTCGGACGGGAGCTGTTTATCGAAACCCGCTGTGTCAGGCCAGTTTCGCGGTCAACAGGGGTGCGAGGGTGCGCAGGATCGGGAGGGGATCGCCGCCGAGGGGCTGGACCGCGACCTGGTCGGCGCCCGCACGCACGTGAGCCAGGAGCTGATCGGCCACCTCGTCGGGGGCGCCGTGCGCCACCAGGGCGTCGATCAGGCGATCGGAACCGGGCTGATCGGTGTCGGCGGCGTCGAAACCGTAGCGGTGCAGGTTGTTCACGTAGTTGCTGAGACCGAGGTAGAAGCCGACGGTCGCGCGGGCGGTGGCCCGGGCGCTCGTGGGATCCGCGTCCAGGACCGCCTTGTGCTCGGTGACGATCAGGGCATCGGGACCGAGTTGCGCGCGCAGGGCGGCGGTGTGCTCGGGCACGGTCAGGTACGGCAGCGCGCCCGCGGTGCGATCGGCGGCGAGGCGGGCCACGCGCGGGCCCAGGGCCGCCAGGGCGCGGCGGTCACGCGGTACGCCGTGCTCGTCGAGCTGGTTCAGGTAGTCCACGAGGGCGTCGTAGGGCTTGACGTAGTCGGCGGCGTGCTCGGGATGGCCGATGCCGACCCCGAGCAGGAAACGGCCGGGATACGCGTCCGCGAGGCGGTGATAGGTCGCCGCGATGTCCTTGGCCGGGGTGGCCCACACATTGACGATGCTGGTGGCGACGGTGAGGGTCTCGGTCGCCGCCAGCAGCGCGTCGTATCCCTCCCAGTCCGCGGCGGGCGAGGCGCCCACCCATATCGCCCCGTAACCGAGGGCGTCGAGTTCGCGCGCGAGCTCCGGAGTCGCCTGCGGATACGCCAGCCAGACGCCGATCTTTCCCAGTTGTTGGTTCGCCATTCGCCGGGTAACAGCGGCCGCCCGGCACGCATTCCCGACACGTGCGCGGCACACCGATCGCCATTGCGGTCACGGTGATCGCAAGGGTTCAACCGGGCCGATCACCGCGTGATACTGCGAAGCGGTCCACAAGATCCCCAGGAGAACCATGACACTTGCGATCGGCTGGAAAACAGCCGACCGGCAGGCCGCCGCCACGGGCGCGCCTGCGGCTCGGCGCACGAGTCAGTTCTGGCGCAGCCCCTGGCTGCTGCGCTCGCTGACACCGCTGGCACTGCTGCTCGCCTGGCAGGCGGGCTCCAAGACGGGCGTGCTGTCCGAGGACATCCTGCCCGCGCCCTCGGTCATTCTCGATGCCGGACTCGAGGTCTGGCGCGGCGGCGAATTCGGCGACGCGGTCACGGTTTCCGGTCAGCGCGTCCTGCTCGGCTTCGCACTCGGCGCCACGGTCGCGGTGCTGCTGGCGGTACTGGCCGCGTCGAGCCGGATCGGCGAGTACGTCGTCGATCCGCCCATGCAGATGCTGCGGACGGTGCCGCTGTTCGGGCTCATCCCGGTCTTCATCATCTGGTTCGGAATCGACGAGCAGCCCAAGATCTTCCTGATCGCCCTGGGCGTGGCGTTCCCGCTGTATCTCAACACCTACGCGGGCATCCGCCAGCTCGACCCGAAACTCGCGGAGCTGTCCCAGGTTCTGGGCCTGACCGCGTGGGAACGACTGCGGGACATCGTGTTCCCGGGCGCACTGCCCAGTGTGCTCGTCGGCCTGCGGCAGAGTCTGGGCATCGCCTGGCTGTCGCTGATCGTGGCCGAGCAGATCAACGCCAGCGCCGGGCTCGGGTTCATCGTCAACAACGCCCGCGAATTCCTGCGGATCGACATCGTCATCTTCGGCCTGCTGGTCTACGGCACGCTCGGGCTGCTCACCGACGCGCTGGTGCGGGCCATCGAGCACCGCGCACTGCGCTGGAGCAGGCGATGAGCGCCCCCGCGACCGGGCGACTGGCCCGGATCCACGGCGTCGGAAAGAGTTTCGGCGATCGGTCGGTGCTGCACGGGGTCGATCTGAGCCTGCGCCAGGGCGAGATCGTGGCCCTGGTCGGGCGCAGCGGCTCGGGCAAGTCCACGCTGCTGCGGGTGCTCGCCGGGCTGGCCGGGGAGCACGAGGGCAGCGTCGAGATCGACGGCCGCGTGGCGGTGGCGTTCCAGGAGGCCCGGCTGGTGCCGTGGCTCTCGGTGGAGCGCAATGTCGCACTGGGACTGCCCGATCGGCGCAAGCGCGCCAGGGGACAGGACCGGGCGCGGGCCGTGCTCGACGAGGTCGGGCTCGCCGATCGCGGTGCGGCCTGGCCGATCACGCTCTCCGGTGGTGAGGCCCAGCGGGCCGCGCTGGCCCGCGCGCTCGTCGCCGAACCGGCGCTGCTGCTGCTCGACGAACCCTTCGGCGCGCTGGACGCGCTGACCAAGATCGCCATGCACGATCTGCTGCTGCGGCTCTTCGCCGAACACGGATTCGGCGTGCTGCTGGTGACCCACGATGTCGCCGAGGCGGTCACCCTCGCCGACCGGGTGCTGGTCCTGGACGAGGGCCGCATCGCCCACGAGATCGACATCCCCCTGGAACGTCCGCGTCGTCACGCGGGGCCCGAAGGCGCCGTGTACGCGGCCCGCCTGCTCGAACTGCTCGGTGTCGAGCAGTAGTTCGTTTCTCTATCCCCTGGAGATCCCTGTGAAGAAGTTGTTCCGTTCGGCTGCCCTCGTAGTGGCCGCCACCCTGTCGCTCGCGGTCACCGCCTGCGGCAGCGACGAGGCGCCACAGTCCGGCGACAAACCGGTCGATCTGAGCGCGGTCACCCTGAAAGTCGGTGATCAGAAGGCGATTTCGATCGAGGTGCTGCTGAAGGCCTCCGGGCAGCTGGACAACCTGCCCTACAAGATCGAATTCTCGACCTTCACCGCCGGTCTGCCGCTGGTGGAGGCGGCCAGCGCGGGCGGCATCGACCTCGCCCAGACCGGCAACACCCCGCCCATCTTCGGCGCCGCCGCCAAGGCCGACGTCAAGGTGATCGGCGCGCTCGCGGCCACCGGCAAGGGCGATGCCATTCTCGTGGGCAAGGATTCGCCGATCACCTCGGTCGCGGACCTCAAGGGCAAGCGCGTCGCGGTGTTCAAGGGCAGTTCGGCCAACGCCCTGCTGCTGCTCTCGCTGGAGAAGGCGGGACTGAGCCTGCAGGACATCGAGCCGGTGTACCTCGCGCCCGGTGACGGCTACACCGCGTTCAAGCGCGGCGACGTGGCGGCCTGGGCCATCTGGGACCCGTACACCGCCATCGCCGAGCAGGAGGCCGGCGCGAAGCAGATCGTCGCGGCGGACACCGTCGGCAACGGCAACAACTTCTGGGTCAGCGGCGACAAGGCGCTCGCCGACGCCGGCAAGGTCGAGGCCATCGAGGACTTCCTGAAGCGCTACGCCGCCGCCACCACGTGGTCACAGAACAACGTCGCCGAGTGGAGCGCCAAGTACGCCGAGCTGACCCAGATCAGCCCGGCCGCCGCCCAGGTCACCTGGACCCGCTCGATCAAGCAGCCCATCACCCTCACCGACGCGGTGATCGCCTCCGAGCAGCAGATCGCCGACGCGTTCACCGAGGCCAAAGCCATTCCCGGCAAGGTCGATTTCGCCAAGTTCGTCGATCGGAGGTTCCAGCAGTGAGCGCACTGTCCTTTCACTGGTTCCTGCCCACCTACGGTGACTCGCGCGGTCTGGTCGCGGGCGGGCACGGCACCTTCATGTCCGGCAGCCGGCCCGCGAGCCTGCGCTACCTGAACCAGCTCTCGGCCGCGGCCGAGGACAACGGCTTCGAGGCCGTACTGACCCCGACCGGCGCCTGGTGCGAAGACGCGTGGCTGACCACCGCCATGCTCGTGGAGACCACCGAGACGCTCAAGTTCCTGGTCGCGCTGCGGCCCGGACTCGTCAGCCCGACCCTCACCGCGCAGATGGCCGCCACCTACCAGAGGCATTCGCGCGGAAGGCTACTGCTCAATGTGGTGACCGGCGGCGAGCCCCGCGAACAGCAGGCGTACGGCGACTTCCTCGACAAGGACCAGCGGTACGCGCGCACCGGCGAATTCCTGGACGTGGTGCGTTCGCTGTGGACCAGCACCGAGCCGATCGACTTCGAGGGCGAGCACATCCGGGTCCGCCAGGCCCTGCTCAGCAGCCGCCCCGACCCGATCCCGCCGGTGTTCTTCGGCGGCTCCTCCCCTGCCGCCGGGCCGATCGCGGCCCGGTACGCGGACACCTACCTCACGTGGGGCGAGCCGCTGGACGCGGTGGGCAAGAAGATCGACTGGATTCGCACGCTGGCCGCGCTCGAGGGCCGCACGCTCGACTACGGCCTGCGCATCCACGTCATCAGCCGTGACACCGCCGCCGAGGCCTGGGCCGAGGCGGACAAACTGCTGGCGGGCATCGCGCCCGGCGAGATCGAACGCGTGCAGGCCTCGCTCGCGCAGAGCGAATCCGAGGGGCAGCGCCGCATGGCCGCGCTGCACAACGGCCGCACCGACGGCCTCGAGATCGCCCCGAACCTGTGGGCGGGAGTCGGGCTGGTCCGCGGCGGCGCGGGCACGGCACTGGTCGGCTCGCACGAGGAAGTGGCCGACCGGCTCACCGAATACGCCGAACTCGGCATCGGTCACTTCGTGCTCTCGGGCTATCCGCACCTGGAGGAGGCGTACTGGTTCGGCGAGGGCGTGCTGCCGATCCTGGAACGCCGGGGGCTGTGGTCCCATCCCCATCGGGGCCCGGTCGTGGCCGCGGGGACCCCTTTCGCCGCCACGAGCTGAGCCGATCACCGTCCCGACACCGCCCGGCGAACAACCGGGCGGTGTCGGGCGTTTCGGCGTACGCCGTCATCGCACCCGCTGTCACCACGCGGGCGCACCGGGCGGCACGGCCGAATGCCCGAAGTTGGCCCGATCGCCTCCGAGGTGGAGCGCCGACGCCCGAACCGAGTGCCGAGCGGTTGCCGAAAGACCTTCGTATGCAGGCAAAAGCGTCGAAATCACGGCCAAAGATCTTGCGGCGCGGCCGTATCGAGCACGCCCGGCGGTCGCCAGGGCAGCCGGTCACGCGCGCTTCACCCGGCGTTCGGCGGGGACAACGGCAGCCGTCACGGGGGTAACCGGCGGGATCCGGTAACCACATCTTGATCTTAATGAGCGCAAATCCCGGGTTCGATGTGTTCGAATACCGTTGTGCTCACCACTGTTTCATCCGGCCAACCGCCGGCAACCCGTTCGCCCACCGCGTTCCGGCCCGCCGGCCGATGTCCGGGAACGGGTCGTTACGCCTTCGAAAACCCAGTTATTTTCTCGAGGTGAACGCACGTGAGGGACAATGGAATTCTCGGGCGAATGATGCGGGAAGTGCTCTCCAGCGACTCAGGGCGTTGCTGTGAGTGCACCGTCGGGGCCGGATCGAACGCCGGAGCAGATCCGCCGATTCCTGGAGCCGTCATATCGTCCGACGTTCTCGTACCTCTCTTTCCAAGCCTCTCCCCTCCTCGGTTGCCGGCCATCTCGCTCTGTCCCGCGAAGCCACGAGCGCCGCATCAGGTGATGGTCAGATCCGATAGCTGACGTGCCAGCCCCACCAGCGGTGCACGCCGGTGCGATTCGAGCCCTCGAGCCGACCAGGAAATTCGCTCGAGGACAGTGAGGAACCACCATGAAGTCACACATCCAGATGAAGGAAATTCTGGCGGCTGTCGAGTGCCTGCCGCACGAGAGAGTTTTCCCGAGCCCCCATATGGACCAGGTCCACGCCCAGGTCATGCGCTGGGCCCGCAGACACGGCATCGACGCGGGCGGGCACTTCGAAAAGACCTGCTGCTGGAGTTGCGCCGCCTACGCGCTGCCGGACGCGCCCGCGGCGGTGGTCGAGATCGCCGCCAAGCTGATCGGCTGGATGTTCGTCTTCGACGACGAGTACGGCGAGGGCGCGGATCCGACCGCGGCCATCGAGATCTTCGACGCCTGCGAGCGGATCCTGCGCGGCGGGCAGGCGCCGGACGACAATCCATACCTATTGGCGCTCAGTGATTTACGCGAGCAATGCGCGCTGCTGGCCAGCGACGCCTGGCTGGACCGCTTCGCGACCAGCATGACCCTGTTCTTCCACGGCTGCCTGTTCGAGATGCCCTATCGGCAGATGGCCCTCATGCCGTCGCCCGAAGCGTACTGGTATCTGCGCACACTCAGCATCGGGCTGTTCCCGCCCTTCGATCTGCTCGATCTGGCCTGGGGCGAGATCGAGGACACCCATCTGCGCCGCTTCCGCGAGGTCCGCCAGACCAGCGCCATGCTGTGCGCGATCGTCAACGACCTGTACTCGGTGGTCAAGGAAGACGATTCGCTCAACGCGGTGACCGTGCTGCGCGCGGAGACGAATCTGACCGGCGCCCTCGCCGACATCGTCGCGCTGTACACGAAGTTGCTCGAGCGCCAGCGCGAGCAGATCGCCACGCTGGCCGCCCTGCCCGAACTGAGCGCGGGCGAGCGCCGGATCGCGCGCAGCCTGCGCGGCTGGGTGCACGGCAACTACGCGTGGACGAAACTGTGCGCCCGATACAAGCTTCCGGCCACCGCCTGAGGCGCGTCGCCGGCGCTGCCCGCTCGCCCGCGTGCTTCGGCTCCGCGTGACCACCTCACCGGACGCGGGCGCGATTCTCGCTCAGGCGAACCTCCATCGTCACCGCGACCGCGGGCACCGCGAGGGCCTGACACAGCCGGGCCACCGCCTCGTCCTGCACGCGCGCGCGTAGCTCGGTGATGTCGGCATCGGTGTCGGCGGTGAGAATCAGGTGCAGTTCGGGCGCACGGGTGGGTCCGGTGAGCCAGGCGGCGGCGGACTCGACCCCGGCCAGCGTTTCGATGTCGGCGGCCACGGCCGCGGCGGCGACGGCCGAGGACAGCGTCGTGGCGTTCGGGGAATCGGCTTCGGTCAGTTGCCATTCCACGGCGGTCGGCATGCGGAACAGCTGCGCGCCGAGCCAGCGCAGGCACAGCAGACCGAGCACCGCGGCGGCCGCGATCGTCGCGTAGAAGACCCACTGCGCCGGTGCGGCGTCACCCGGTGTGAGCGGGTCCGATCGACGCGCCCAGCCCAGCCAGCCGCGCTGCGCGGCGATCAGATAGGCCCCGCCGGCCACGAGGAGCACGCCGATACCGGCGAGCAGGACGCGGTTGAGGCGAGCCGGGCGGTTGACGGCGGTCATCGGGAACCTCCGGATGTCGCGGGGCGCAGACGGGTGCGTACCTCGGGCGCGGTCGCGGCTCCGAGGCGCTCGAAGGTGCGGGTGACCGCACTGTCGACGGTGTCCGGCAGGCCGTCCACGTTCGCCCGATCGGAGACGCCCGTGACGCGAACGGTATTGCCGCGCAGGTCGACTCGCGCGGACGCGACCCCGGGCAGAGCGGTGACCGAGCGACGCAGCGCGGCGCGCAGGCTGCGCCGGTCGATCCCCGCGTCACCACCGGGCTCCAGCGTCCGCAGCGGCAGCACCACCGCCCGGCCGGGCGTCGCGGCGGCCGCGAGCAACGCCACCCCGGCCAGTACGAGGACGATGCCGGCGGCGAGCACCACCGGATCGCCCCAGTCGGTGCCGTGCAGCCTGCTCGCCACGCTGTCGTAGGACAGGTACTGCCTCGAACCCGAAAGCCGCTGTGCGAGTGAGACGATCACCGCCACGCACAGGGCCGCCAGCGCCAGCGCCACCAGCACGGCCGCGCCCGAACGGCGCGACCGGCGGATCACAGCACCCGCCGATGCGGCACGGCCTCCACGGGGGCGGCGGCTTCGACCACCAGGGCGGAAATGGCGATGTCCACCCCGGTGACCCGCAGTCCGGCCAGCTCGGCCACCCGTTCCACCAGGTGCGCACGGCACGATTCGGCGACCCGGGCCACCGGCAGCGGATAGCGCACCGGCAGCCGCACCCGCAGCGCGGCGGTGTCGGCGGTGACCAGCGCGTCCACGCTCACCGCGGCGGCCACCCCCTCGACTTCGGTGGCGGCGCGCTCGGCGATGCGGCGGACCGCGCGGTCACTGACGGTGGTCGATCCCGGCAGCTCGAGCGCCACCGTCATCGCCGGCTCCGGTCCTGTACCGACCGCAGCGCACCGGCGACGTCGATCGCGCCGTCGAGCCAGCGGCCCACCAGCAGGCCGAGGCCCGCGAACACCAGCACGATGGCGAAGGCGCCGAAACCGCCGAAAGCCATGGCGAATCCCAGTGCCAGTCCCACGGCCAGACAGGTCGTTGTGGCGTTCATCTGCTACTCCTGACGGGGAACGGATGATTACTGAACGCGATTGGAGCTCGACTCGGCGGCGTCGTCATCGTCCTCGGGGATGTAGACGTCGTTGATGTTGATGTTGACCTCGACGACCTCGAGACCGGTCATCTGCTCGATGGCGTTGATGACGTTGCGGCGCACGACCTTCGCGAGTTCGGTGATCGACACGCCGTACTCGATCACCAGTTCCAGATCGACGGCGGCCTGCTTCTCGCCCACCTCGACCGAAACACCCTGTCCCACACTGGCGGACGCACCCGGAATCCGATCCCGGATCGCCCCGAACGCACGCGCGGCGCCACCGCCGAGCGCGTGCACGCCGCGCACCTCGCGCGCGGCCAGACCGGCGATCTTCTGCACCACGATGTCGGCGATGCTGGTGGTGCCCTGATCGGTCACCAGCTCGGTGGAGCCGCCGGCGGCCTTGCGCACGGCGCCCTCGTGCTCGGCGGGCGCGGTCTTGGCGGCCGACTTCTCGGTGGCGGTTCCGGTCATGTGTTCCTCCTGATCTCGTTGGTGTCGCTGAAAGCGGCCGGGTCGAGCTCGACTATCCGCAGGCGCACGGTCGCACCCGCGAAATCGGTGCCCTTCAGCAGCGGGCGGACCGCGCCGGAGAGTGCGTCGAGCAGCGGCGGCAGCGGCAAACGGCTTGCCGCCACCCGGATCTCGACCACGTCCCGGTTCAGGTCCACGGCATAGGTCTTGCCGCCGCCGCGGGGGAGCCAGCTGACGGCCTCGAGTCCGAACGGTGTCGCCGGACGTAAACCCTGCACCTCCTCTATCGCGCCGACTATCGCGTCGATCAGCTCCGCGCTCGCGGTCACACGCCCCCCGGTTCGATATCGATGATCACGACCGACACCTGATCGATCCGGACGCCGGTGTGTTCGAGCACCGCGGCGGTGACCGCGCGCTGAATCGCCGCGCCGACCTCCGCCGCCCGGCAATCGCCGCCGAGTGAGACATCCACCCGCAGCGCGCGGCCACCCGCGGCCGTCTTCTCCACGCGGACACCGTCGCTCGCGAGCGAATCCTGTCCGCGCAGCAGCTGTTTCCCCGAACGCGCCCAGCCCGCGACCATGCCGCGCAGGCCCGGCTCCAGGCGGACGACGCCGGGCACCGCCGCGGCGGCACGGGCCGCGACACCGGCGATGACCGGGTCCGAGACGACGATCTCGTGTTCCGAACTCAGGGCCGTCACCGATCCCTCTCCTGGTACACGTCCACGACGGACACATCGAGCCGCCCGAGCAGCAGTCCGGCGCGGGCCGCGACGGCCGTGGCGACGCGCTGACGCACCTGCGGCACGATGCCCTCCAGGCTGTCGCCGCGCATCCGCACCGCGATGGCGATGGCGATCTCGACGATGTTCTCCCCGTCGGGGGCGGTGCCGACGCTGCGAATCCGGCAGCGCCGCGCCCGCACGCCCGGCACGGTGTCGGCCGCGAAACGCACGACCGCGGCGACAGCCTGCTCGCTCACCTGAACGGTGCCCGGGTGCTCGGTCGGCAGGTCGAGGGTCTGGCCGCGCCGCACCTCGGCGCGCACGACGGACATGATGCGGCCGAACAGGTCCGGGGGCGGCGGGTCGGGTTCGGCGATGAGTTCCTGGGTGGCGGTGCGCAGCGCGAGCAGGCTCTCGCGCGCGGCCCGGCAGTCCGTGCAGCGCGACTCGTGCGCGTCGGCGTTGCCGAGCCGGACGGCGTCGAGACGGCGCCACACCTGTTCCATACCGCGGCCGCAGGGCAGTCGATAGTCCTCGTCCGCGTCGGTCACGTTCGTTATCGCCACGCCTTCATCACCTCCGCCAATTGGGCGCGGGCCCGGGCGATCCGCCCGCGCACCGCGGTGACATTCGCGCCGACGATCTCACCGATCTCCTCGTAGGAGCGGCCGTGCACCTCGCGCAGCAGCCAGCACGCCCGCTGCTCGGGGGTGAGCTCCTGCAATGCCACGGTCAGGGCCTCCATCTGGCTGTTCACCTGCGCCGCGTGCTCCGGGCGCAACCCGCGCTGCGGGGACACGGTGGTGTCGGGGTCGATATCGGTGGTCGGCTGCCGCTTGCGCAGCACGTTCAGGCAGCGGTTGGTGGTGGCGCGGTACAGCCACCCCACGAAGGCGGCGTCGTCCTCGAGCTGGCCCAGCCGCCGCCAGGCGGTGAGGAAGACGTCCTGGACCACGTCCTCGGCCTCGGCCTGATCGGCGAGCATCTTGGCCGCGAGCCGGTACATAGCCCCTTGATAGCGGACGACCAGCTGCTCGTAGCTTCGGATGTCACCGTCGCGGACGCGGCTGACCAGGGTCGCATCGTCGAGTTCCGCCTCAGCTCCGGCATCGGTAGTGCTCACACCGCCTCCTAACCGTTCGTCGAATAGACCCGGGCGAGCACGATCTCTCACGCAGCATTATCCGTGACCGTTGTCTCATAAGTTGCTGAGTGACATACCGCCCTGTCCGCTGTCCTAGTGAATGTGCCCCGTCCCGGGCACAGCCAATCGACAACGGAGGTTCCGATGTCTCTGCGCGACAAGATCGATAACAAGGCCGAGGAGCTGGGCGGCAAGGCCAAGGAAGCCGCCGGCAAGATCACCGACGACCAGGACCTGGAGGCCGAGGGCAAGGGCGATCAGCTCTCCGCCGGGCTGAAGGACGCGGCCGAGGACGTCAAGGACGCCGTCAGCGGCGCGGTCGGCAAGGTGAAGAAGGCGCTCGGCAACGACTGACCGGCATCAGCCCGAGACCGGATCGGGAGGCGCGGGACGCGTCTCCCGGCCGGTGTCGCCGCTCAGCAGTGCGAGGACAGATGCCGGGCCGGGGCCGTGCCGAGGAAGCGCACGGTATCCGTGCGATCCCAGAGTTCCATGCCCGCGGTCGCGGACTGACAATCGCGAACGCAGCGCAGCACCGCGTTGCGCACCTGGGGGGTGAGGCGCAATTCGTCCATCTCCGGCCGGATCGCCGCCGCGGCGGCGAGGTTGTCCCGGACCCGATCGGCGATCATGGCGCGGACCTGCGCCACGGCGTCGGGCAGATCGAGGCCGCGATGGCGGCGCAGGACCGTGACGAGGTTGATGGGGTCCTCGGTCTCGGTCTCGACCGCCAGCGAGTGCAGGTCGTTGATCCAGCACATGAGATCGGCGGTGGTGGCGATGATCTCCTGGTAGGCCGGGCCGAAGTACAGGGCGTCGGGGACGACGGCGCGTTCGGCGATCTCGGCGAGGTCGACCGTCGGCAGGACGGTGCAGGCGTCGCGGCGCAGGCGGGGATATTCGGCCGGACCGGGGACGGTCGAGCTGGCGCGGAAGACGTTCTCGCGCGCATGACCCATCAGCCAGATTTCCAGGTTCAGCGCGAATCGGCGTGCGGCGGAAGGGTTCTGGCGCGGGTAGGTGCGCTCGCACAGGTTCTCCAGCGCGGCGATGACCGGGGTGGCCGGCTCGGCGGGCCGGGCGCGGCGATGGATGACGTCTAGGGCGCGATAGCGCAGGCCGTCGTACTCGTCCGCGCGCTGTTCCGCGATCGCCGCGTCCTGGAGATCGTCGAAGATGAAGAAGAGCGTTATCCATTCGGCCAGCAGGGCCAGATCCGCGAAGCTCGCACCGGAGCACCAGTACGAGGCGAACCGGCCGTAGCCGAGCGATTCGAAGCGGCGCCGCGATCGTTCGTCGGCGAGCAACCCGAAACGGGTGGCCCAGTGCTGAGCGTGCCGTTGCGCGCGGGCGCCGGAGAGGTGTGGTCGCGGCGGGAAGGGGAGCGTGATCTCCAACTGCCGCAGGTCGCATTCGTTCATATCCAAGACCGATCCGCTCTCGGAGAGGGTCCTCCCCCGTCGGATAGCCGGACCCTCGTTGTACGACCGTGCAGCTGCGTGCGAACGGCTTATCCTCCAGCATAACGACATTCGGAATGATCAAGACATTCTTTGCGAATACCCTGTCCGCAAGTGTCCGCTCCGGAGCACGCTGAACAAACCACTCGGTCGGGATGTGGCGAACACCCAACTGCCCGAAACATGGTTGCTGGCACAGGTGCAATGAGAAAATGCCAGCGTGGAGCAAACCGTCGTCGGCGCCGTCGAGGTCTCGTCGTCACCAACCACCCCGCCGCAGCAGGCCTTCGAACAGTGGGAGGCGGTGATGGCGGACGCCGTCGCGCCTTCGGTGCTCGAACCGCTGTCCAAGGGCCCGTGGCGCGGACAGTTGAGCAGTGCGCAGTTCGACAACTTCGCGGTCTCGCGGATGCGGGCGGGCGCGCAGCGCGCCCTGCGGACCCCGCGCCACGTCGCACGCTCGTCCGAGGAGTTCCTGCTGGTGAACATCGTGCTGGAGGGCACGAACTGGACCGAGCAGGCCGGTCGGGTCGCGGTGTCGACGCCCGGCACCATCACGTTCTTCGACAGCGGGCTGCCACTCGAGAGCCACACCAGCAATCACAACGTCTCGGCGATGGTGCGCGCGCCCATGCAGCTCGTGCTCGATCACGCGGGGCTCAATCGCGAGCAATTACCCACCGCCGCAGCGATTCCCGCCACCGGCGGGCTGGGTGTGATCGCCGGCTTCTTCCGCAGTCTGGCCGAGTTGCCGACCGGCGAGGTGGACAAGGCCGTCACCGTGCTGGCGAGCGACGCGCCCGGCATGCTCGCCTCCGCGGTGCTGCTGGCCTCGGGGAGCGCGGCCCCCACCCACACCGAGGCCCAGGCCATGCGGCAGCAAATCCTCGCCTACATCCGCAAACACTTCGCCAACCCCGATCTGACCGTCGACGACATCGCCCGCGCGTGCCTGATCTCCCGGCGCACCCTCTACCGCGTCTGCGCCGGCTTCGGCGAGCCCGGCGGCATCATCCGCCGGATGCGCATCGAACACGCCCGCCGCCTGCTGCGCGCCGACCCCACCCGCGCGATGTCCGGCACCGCCGCCGCGTGCGGCTTCGCCAACGACCGCCACTTCTACCGCGCCTTCAAGGAGGAGACCGGCCTGACCCCGGGCCAGTTCCGCGAGCAGATCCATTGCGGCATAGCCCAACTCGACTGAGCCGCGGGTCATCTCGGCCCCGTTGACCGGCCCGGGAGGATCGAGCGGTCAGCCCGCGTCCAGGGACCAGTCCGGGAGCGGTTCGCGGGCGGCGAGCCACCCGGGCGGGATGGCCCGCGTTCCGGTGTGGGCGGCGACGATGCCGCCGACGATCGCGGCGGTGGTGTCGGCGTCGCCGCCGGCTTCCACGCAGGCGGTGATGGCGGCGGGGTAGTCGGTCAGGTGGGTGGCGGCCACCCAGAGGGTGAAGGGCACGGTGTCCTGGGCCGAGACCTGCGCGCCGTTGCCCAGCTCGTAGGCCGCCTCGGCGACGGACTTGCCCAGCAGGGCTCGGGCCCGGCGGATACCGGCGGCGACGCGGCCGTCGATCAGGTACGGATCGACGGCGTCGAAGAGTTCGGTTGGGGCGCACTCTTTTCCGCGCGTCGACGCCGCGTGGGCGGTGGCCACCGCGACCGCCATCGCGCCGAGGACGGCCTCGGGGTGCCGGTGGGTGATCTCGGCGGTGAGGGCCGCCTCGGCGGCCGCGCGGTCGGGAGACTCGGCGAAATGGGCGCCGAGCGGAGCGACCCGCATGGCCGCGCCGTTGCCCCAGGAACCGCGGCCGTCGAAAGCCGCGGCGGCGGCTTCGTGCCAGGGCCGGCCCCTGCGGATGTCGTGCAGGACGACGACCGTGCCCGCGCCGTAGCCGCGATAGGGCTCGCAGCGGTCGGCGAACGCGGCGGCCAGCCGGTCGCGATCGACGCGGCCGTGGGCGCGGAGTTCGCGGTAGACCGAGCAGGCCATCTCGGTGTCGTCGGTCCAGGGCCAGGGGCCCGCGGGTGGCCGGCCCGCACGCAGATCGGGGAAAGAGGTTCCGGGGACGAAGAATTGAGCGCCGAGGGCATCGCCCACGGACAGGCCCTCGAGGCTGTCGCGGGCGGGATCGCTGGTGGGATTCATACGGGCGCCATACTGCCAAGGGTGCGCGAGCGCGGCAACATTCACGGTGGTCACGCGGCCGCGTGACCACCGGCGGGCAGATCAGAAGTAGCGGGCCCAGAGATACAGCCAGGCCAGGACGCAGGAGACGACGGTGACTATCACACCGTATTTCGTGAAGTGCCAGAACGTTATTCGATGTCCGGCGCGCTTGGCGATGTCCAGGGCCACCACGTTGGCGCTGGCCGCCACGGCCGTGCCGTTGCCGCTGAAGTCGGCGCCGAACGCGAAGGACCACCACAGGGCCTGACCGGTGGCCGGGTCCGGGGCCCGGGCCGCCAACTCCTCCACCACGGGGGCCATGGTGGTGGTGTACGGGATGTTGTCGATGAAGGCCGCCACCACGGCGGAGCCGAACACCAGGATCGTGGCGGCCAGGAAGGGGTTGTGGCCGAAGGCGTCCGCGGCCGCGGTCCCGAGACGATCGATGACACCGGTGTGCACCAGGCCCGCGACCATCACGAACAGGCCCATGAAGAAGACCAGGGTGCCCCACTCCACCTCGCGCAGCACGTCGCCGATGTCCAGATCGCAGACCAGCAGCATCGCGCCCGCGCCGAGCAGGGCGATGATCGAGGGCGCCACGTGCAGGACCGAGTGCAGGCCGAAGCCGATCACGACGCCGGTCAGCACCAGCAGCGAGCGGGTCAGCAGCTTCGTATCGGTGATCGCCCGGCGCTCCTGCAATGTCATCACCGCGTCGATCTGCGGATCCAGTTCCCGGAAGACGTTGCGGAACAACAGCTTCGTGCACGCCACGAAGATCACGAAGATCACCGCGACCGCCGGGGCCATATGGATCAGGAAGTCGTTGAAGGTCAGCCCGGCCCGGCTGCCGATGATGATGTTGGGCGGATCGCCGATCAGCGTCGCCGCGCCGCCGATGTTGGCGGCCAGCACCTCCGCGATCAGAAACGGCTGCGCGGGAATGCTCAGCCGGTTGCACACCACCACGGTGACGGGCGCGACCAGCAGGATGATCGTGACGTTGTCCAGGATCGGCGAGGCGATGCCGGTGATCACCATCAGCATCACCATGAGCCGGAAAGGGTTGCCGCGCGAGCGTTTCGCGGCCCAGATCGCCAGGTAGTCGAACAGCCCGGTGTGCCGGACCACCCCCACGATGATCATCATCCCGAGCAGCAGGAAGATGACGTTCCAGTCGATGCCCGCGTGCGGGTCGTAGAAGATCCGCTCCCCCGGCACCAGACCGAGCACGGCCATGAGAGCGGCCGCCACCAGCACGGTCTTGACCTTGTTGGCACGCTCGGTGGCGATGAACCAGAACGCACCGACGAAGATCGTCAGTGCCAGAATCTGATTCATCGCCGACCTCGCCGGGGAGCGTGAGCCCGGATCACTCGTCCGGCCCGGCCACGGCCAGGCTGATGAGCAGTCGTTCCAGGGTGATGGCGCCCACGAGCCTGCGCCCGCGATCCACCACGGCCACCAGCGGAGAGTGCTTGCGCGCCATCACCGCCGCGACCTCGAGCAGCGTCGCGTCCGGCCGCACGGTCGCCGGCCGCACCGCGGGCGCCGGCAGGCAGTCCCCGACGCTGGAACCGCCGGGCTCGAGCCAGAACAGCTCGGCGTGCACCTCGTCGATGGTGCGCGCCAGCGCCGGATCATTCTGGTAGGAGCTGGGAATGGCGAGTTTGAGCACCTGGGTGCCCGGCAGCACCGCGACCGGATAGTCCTGCTCGTCCACCACGATCATGCCGGGCAGCCGGTGCACGACCATGAGCCGAATGGCCTTGACCACCGGATCGCCCATGCGGACCGTCGGGAGTTGAATCGCGATATCGCGTGCTTGCATGGCGGGACCCTTGTGGGCGTACAGAGCGGTGAAGGTGGTGGTCATGGTCTGCTCCGCCGCTGGGTGAGCAGATCCAGGCGCTGTTCGAGGCGGGCGAGCCGATCCGGCAGCGAGAAGCTGTGCAGCAGATCCGCGACCTGATCCGCCTCGTCGACCTCGAGCGCGATGGCATGCGCGGGTTCCTCGGAGCGGGCGTCGTAGACCAGCAGATGCCGGTCCCCGTCCGTCTCTGCCAGCACCGCGAATCGATCGCCGCCGCGTGTGACACAGTGGTGCAGCACGCCCCTGCCGGGGACCGTCGAGCGGTCGATGTCCATACCCAGCTCACCTCCCGCTGAACGAGAATCAATCAGTTTTCGCTGATCAGTCTGTGTTGCCGGGGGTTCACGGGGCTATCGGCGGGACTAGCCATAAGGCGTGGGGAAAACTATGTAGGCCCGGCACGCGCCGGTTGGGTGCGCGGCCTGATGGACACCGTGCGACCGCATGACCAGACTGAGGGGTATGGATCGCCCCGCCCGAGGTCTCGGCCTCTTCCGGCGGCACACCCGCACCCCCGTCGGTGCGCTGTTCCGGCGGATATTCCTCATCAACGGCCTGGTGTTCACGCTGGGCACGCTGGTGCTGGCGCTGTCGCCGGCGACCGTGTCCGCGCGGGTGCGACTGACCGAACTCCCGGTGCTGCTCATCGGCCTGGCCGTCATCCTGGCCGCCAACGCGCTACTGCTGCGCACCAGCCTGGCGCCCCTGGACGCGCTGATCGCCTCCATGCGCCGGGTCGATCCGCTGCGGCGCGGCGAACGCGTCGACAGTCCGCCCAACGGCGACCTCGCCCATCTGATCGACACCTTCAACGCCATGGTGGAGCGACTCGAATCCGAGCGCACCGCCGCCAGCGCCTCGGCCCTGGCCGCGCAGGAGGGCGAGCGCAGGCGCATCGCCCGCGAACTGCACGACGAGATCGGCCAGAGTCTCACCGTCGCACTGCTTTCCATGAAACGCGTGATCGACCGCGCCCCCGCGGAGATGACCGAGGATCTGCACGGGGTGCAGGAGACCGTGCGCGGGTGCCTGGACGAGGTGCGCGGCATCGCCCGCAGACTGCGCCCGGACGTCCTCGAGGATCTCGGCCTGCACTCGGCCCTGGCCGCACTGTGCGGCGAGGTGACGGCCGCCGGTCTCGAGGTCACCCGCGACATCGACCGGCAGCTGCCGCGGCTGTCACCGGACGTGGAACTGGTCTGCTATCGCGTAGCGCAGGAGAGCCTGACCAACATCGTCCGGCACGCCGGAGCCCGGCAGGTGCACATCGGCCTGCACGCCCGGGACGATCACCTCGTGCTGCGGGTGCGCGACGACGGTCGCGGCGGTGTCCAGCGCGAGGGCGCGGGTATCCGGGGTATGCGCGAGCGCGCCCTGCTGATCGACGCGGCGCTGTCCATCGAGTCGCCGCCCGGCCACGGCACGGTCCTGCGACTGGCCATCCCCCGCAACGACTTCGAGAGCCGACCATGACCGCACCCAGCGCCGCCCCCGCCCGTGTCCTGCTCGCCGACGATCACGCGCTCGTGCGCTCGGGTCTGCGGCTCATCCTCGACGCCGAACCCGACCTGAGCGTGGTCGCCGAGGCGGCCAACGGCTACGACGCCGTGCAACGGCTCGGCGAGGTGCCGGTGGATCTGGCCATCCTGGACATCGCCATGCCGCGCATGACCGGCATCCAGGCTGCGCGCGAGATCGCCCGCGATCATCCCGAGGTCCGCATCCTCATGCTCTCGATGTACGACAACGAGCAGTACTTCTTCGAGTCGCTCAAGGCCGGCGCCTCGGGCTATGTCCTGAAGTCGGTCGCCGACCGCGATCTGCTCGAGGCCTGCCGCGCCACCATGCGCGGCGAGCCGTTCCTGTACCCCGGCGCGATGACCTCCCTGATCCGCGACTGGCTGCAGCGCGCCCGCGAGGGGTCGGCCCCGCCGGAGAACGTGCTCACCCCGCGCGAGGAGGAGATCCTCAAACTCGTCGCCGAGGGCCACTCCTCCCGGGAGATCGCCGCCACCCTGGTCATCAGCGCCAAGACCGTGGACCGGCACCGCGCCAACATCCTGGCCAAGCTCGGGCTGCGGGATCGGCTCGCGCTGACCCGCTACGCGATTCGCGCGGGCCTGGTCGAACCCTGAACCGCCCGCCCGCGAATCGCCGCCCGGGATCGGGTCCGAGGGATGCGCGCGATGGCCCTGCCGCGAAATTGGATGGTTGGGCTCGGCACTCGCGGCGGCGTCGTATAGGTTGGCAGGTGTGTCGATGATGAAGGGCGCCAACGTTCCGGTGTCGGCGGGGGCGGTTCGGATCGAGTTGGGCTGGCAAGGCGGGCAGGGTGTGCCCGACGCGGACGCGTCCGCGCTGCTGCTGGTCAGCGGAAAGGTCCGTTCCGACAACGACTTCGTGTTCTACAACCAGCCGGTGCATCCCTCCGGCGCGGTGCGGCACGAAGGTAAACAGCACGGGCCCACCGTGCTGGATGTGTTGTCGGTGAACCTGTCCCAGGTCGAACCGCAGATCGAGACCATCGTGATCGCGGCCTCCGCGACCGGTGGCACCTTCCGCCAATTCCAAGGTCTCCAGGTCCGGGTGCTGGACGCGGCCAATGGCGCCGAACTGGCGCGATTCGCCAGCGCCGACGCCACCACCGAGACCGCCTTCGTGCTGGGCGAGCTGTATCGCCGCCAGGGCAGCTGGAAGTTCCGCGCGGTCGGGCAGGGCTACAACACCGGGTTGGAGGGGCTGGCAACCGATTTCGGCATCTCCGTCGACAGCGAGCCCGCGCCCGCGCCGCCGCCCTTCAGCCCGCCGCCGCCGGCGCCGCAGCCCTTCACGCCCCCGCCGCCGCAGCCTCCGTATGCCCCGCCGTACACCGGGCCGTCCCAGCAGCAGTACGCACCGCCGCCGCCACCTCAGCAGCAGCAGTACGCACCGCCACCGCCGCAGCCGTATACCCAACCGGCGCAACAGCAGTACGCGCCCCCGCCGCCGCCACAGCAGCAGCAGTACGCGCCGTCGCCCCAGCAGGGATACGCGCCCCCGCCGCCTCCACAGCAGCAGGGCGCACCGGTCAACCTGTCCAAGATCTCGCTGACCAAGGAAGCACCGACCGTCTCGCTGACCAAGTCCGGTGCGACCGGCGGCACGATGCGGATGAACCTGAACTGGACCACCAGCCGTGGCACCGGTCTGTTCGGGCGCAAGGCCAGCAACCTGGACCTGGACCTGTGCTGCTTCTACGAGCTGGCGAACGGGTCGATCGGCTCGGTACGCGCCCTGGACCGCAGGTTCGGCGATCTGCAGAATCCGCCGTTCATCCGGCTGGACCAGGACGACCGCACGGGTTCCAGCGCCACCGGTGAGAACCTCGACATCAACCTCGATTTCACCCGGTTCTTCCGCCGCATCCTGATCTTCACCTCGCTGTACGAGGGCGCCCGCGATTTCCGCGGCGTGCAGGCGACCGCGACGCTGTACCCGGTCAACAGCGTGCCGATCGAGATGACCCTCGACGGCTGCGTCGACGATTCCCGGGACGCGGTGCTCGCGATCATCGAGAACATCAACGGCGAGTTGGTCGTCCGGCGCGAGTGCACCTTCATCCGCCCGCCGCACGGGCAGCCCGGCGGCGGCATCACCGAGATCGTGCGCCGCTACAACTGGGCCTTCGACATTCGGGCCGGGCGCGGTAAGGACTGAGTTCGCCACCGGTGGAGACCAGCGCACCCGCCGCGCCCGCGAAGGCGGGCGCGTCCAGGTGCACCGAACCCGCCGTCACCAGCTGCATGATCACGGTCGCGGCGAAGGCCTTGGTGTTGCTGCCGGCTCGGACCCGGGCGTCCTCGGGAAAGCCCGCGCCCGTGCCCACGTCGCCGACTCCCGCGGTGGCCTGCCAGTCCCGGCCGTCCTCGGTGACCACGACCTGCACAGCGGTGGTGCCGGCGGCGATCACCGCGTCGAGCGCGCGCCGCACCTCGGCCCGGGCGGAATCGGAGAGTATCTGCGGCGCTTCGGAATCCGTGCTCGTTCCGCAGGCGGTCAGCGCGCAGGCCACCGCCAGTGCACCCGCCGCCGCCCGCAGCGTCCTCGGCATGGAAGTCATACCGGCAGACTCACACGGGCGCCCCGGGGCGCACATCGCCCCCAGGTCCCACATCCACCCTGAGATTTCCGGAAGGCGGCCCGGGAGCGAGGCAGCGCCTCCCCGCTCCCGGACCGCGGCCGGTCAGATCACGCCGGCCAGATCCGAGAGCAGGCGGCGCTTGGCGCGCGCGCCGACCATCGTCTTCACCGGCTGCCCGTCCCGGAACACCATGAGCGTGGGCGTGGACATGATGCCGTAGGTGGCTTGAATGTCGGGGTTCGCACCCACGTCGACCTTCACGATCCTGATTCGCCCGGCCTCTTCGGCCGCGACCTCCTCGAGCACGGGGATGAGCATGCGGCAGGGACCGCACTGTTGGGCGAAGAAGTCGACGAGGACCGGCAGGTCGGACTCGAGGACCTCGGCCGTGAAGTCGGCGTCCGTCACCGGAACGACCGCGTCGGTGGTGGTCATAGCACTGCTCTCCTGGTGAATAGGGCCGAGCGCGCGGTATGGACGCCGGGCGGCTCCCATTCGCACCTCGGCTGTTCGCCACGGTCGGTGGCGTCGGAATCGTTCCGGGTGAGCTGTTCGCGAATCCAGTTCCGCACGCCCTCGAGCTGTGCGATGCATTCCTCGATCTCGGCGAGCTTGTTGCGGTAGACCTCGGACGATGCCGGACACGAGTCCCCCGTGGGATTGCCCTCGCGCAGGCAGTCCACGAAGGGGCGGATCTCCTCGAGATCGAACCCGATGTCCTGCAGGGTCCGGATCTGCCGCAGCACGTGAAGATCGTGCTCGCCGTACACCCGGTAACCGGCGTCATCACGCTCGGCGGACAGCAGACCGCGCGACTCGTAGTAGCGCAGCGCGCGGGTCGTGGTGGCTGCGCGCCTGGCCAACTCGCCTATTCGCATAGCCTGTTCCTCCTGCGTGTGATGCTCGAGATCCGATGCTAAACATTGACGCCGACGTCAAGGCAAGCCCCAGAATCCGGTGATACAGCGGGCTTCAGGCTGTTCGGGAAACCCGGCCGCCGGCGACGGGGTCTGCCAGTAGCCCGGCGATCAACTCCGGGTGGGTGAGGTGGGGATTGTGGCCCGCGCCCGGGACGGTCACGACCGGGTGCGCGGTGGGGACGCGCAGGGGGTCGTCCGCGCCGTGGACGATCAGGACCGGAACGCGCAAGCGGGACAGGCGGGCCGCCAGATCGGCGCGGTAGGTCGGGGCGCTGACCGTCGACAGGGCGGACACCACGCGGGCGGCCGCGCCGGGGCGGCGCAGGGCCGCGTGGGCGCTCGCCGCCGCCGGACCGTTCGGGATGCCCAGGCGCGCTGCGAGTTTCGGGGCGGACAGGCGCGCGAGAACCTGGGTCGTCAGGGGGTTGCGCACAGTCCAGGGTGCGCGTTCCTGGAGGAAGAACGGGGAGATCAGGACCAGGCGGGAGACCCGCTCGGGATGGCGCTCGGCGAACTCCACGGCCGCCGCCGTACCGAGGGAATGTCCGACCAGGACCGGGCGGGTGCGAACCGGGGCCATGAGCTCGTCGAGCCAGTCACCCAGGGCGCCGGGGATGCCGGGGCGCGGAGCAGAGCGGCCGAATCCGGGCAGGTCGGCCGAGAGCGTGGGCACGGCAAGCGCTTTCGCCGCCTCGTCCCACGAGTCGCTGTCGAGCGGAAGACCGTGCAGGAGAACATACTCGGGCTCGACGACGTCGCCCGACACCCAGGTTCCGGCCCGGAACCCGGACGCGGGGCGTTCGGGGATCGTGCCGTTGCGGGTGGCGACCACCCCGTCCGCCCAGGCGCGCAGGACGTCCGCGAACGGCCGGTGCTCGATCCCGAGGGTGCGGGCCACCGCGTCGGCGGCGCTCGTGTCGTAGCGATCGCCGGAGATGAAGCCGAGGGACTCCGGTTCGGCACCGGTCAGCGCCCGCGGCAGGGCCCGCAGCACCGGGACCGGGACGCTCAGGCGCGGCGCGGGCACGCCCAGGTGCTCGGCGATCAGGCGGATCAGATCGGGCAGGTCGGGGGTGGCCGGGTCCAGGAGGGTGTAGGCCCGGTCCGCCGTCTCGGGCAGGGTCGCCACCCGCGCCAGAAACCGTGCCACATAGTCGATTCCGACGATCGGCACGAAGGAGTCGCGCCGGCCGGGCAGCGCGGGCAGCCGCCCACGCCACAGCTGGTCGACGAGGTCGGAGAGTCCGAAGTACTGCCCGGGACCGAGCACCGACGCCGGGTTCGCCACGGTCAGCGGCACGCCCAGTTCGCGGGCCAGCTCCCGTAAAGCCTTGTCCGCCTCGGTCTTCGACGCCTCGTACGCGCCCGCGCGATAGTCGGCCACGGTACCGCCCTCGGCGGTCACCCGATACCCGCTGATATGGACGAGGCGGCGCAACCCCGGCTGCGCGCTCGCCCAGCGCGCCACCTCCAGCGCGCCGGTGAGGTTGACCCGTTGCGCCCGTTCGGCGTCGAGCCCGAACTTCATCAGCGCGGCGGTGTTGTAGACGTCGCGGATGCCGTCGAAGCCCACGGCGAGACCGAGATTCAGCGCGGTGATGTCCGCCGTGGCGACGATCAGACCACCACGGTCGACGCCCTGATCGTCGAGCCAGCCGACGAGGCGATCGTGCCCGCCGGCCCGGACTGCGGCCACGACGGTGTGACCGTCCCGCAGCAGTTCGGCGACCAGCGAGCGGCCGATGAATCCGGCGGCGCCGAAGACGATGGAGTCGGCGTGTGCCATGGCGTTCTCTTTTCAGTAGACCGATTTACATATTCAGCGGTGAAGAAATCGGCCGCGCGTCGGCGGCCGGGATCGAGCGCGGTCAGACGAGGGATTCGAGGGTGTCCGCGATCCGGCGCAGGGGCCCCCGATCGCGATGGGCGCGACTCAGGATCAGCCCGCCCTCCATGAGCGCGAGCGCGGCGGTCGCGAGGCGCTCGGGTTCGGGATGCCCGTACGCGGTCAGCCGGGCGCGCAGCAGACTCTCCCATTCCGCGTACGCCGCCGAGCAGGACCGCTGCACGGTGCCGTCGGCGGGCGGCGCGTCCAGGGCCACACCCGCGACCGGGCAGCCCGCGATCCAGCCCGAGGATTCCAGGCGGTCCCCGAGCAGCTCGACCAGCACCTCCAGGTAGGCCCGGGCGTCGGGAGCCTCGGCCGTCCCGATGACCGCAGAGATCTCGGCAGCCGACTCCGCGATGGCCTCGGAGACGATCTGGTCCTTCCCGCCGGGAAAGTGGAAGTACAGCGAACCACGCGGCGCGCCACTGACTTCCAGGATCTGATTGAGCCCGGTTCCGTAGTAGCCGTGCGATTCGACGAGCGAGCGCGCCGCCGCCAAGAGCCGCGTTCGAGTCTCGGCGCCCTTCGTTCCCATGCCCGAAACAGTAGACCGGTCATCATATTCTGGCAACCGGGCTCCACCCCTGGGTGTGAATTCTCCACCCCCTCGGAGTCCACACCCCACCACTCGGGCCACTCGAGCGAGCCGCGAATTCGGGAGACAGTGGAGACACCACCGAGCAGACCGGAGAATCCGATGTCGAAGTCCAGCACGATCGCCCCGACGGCGGAACGTCGTGTCCCGGTCTCGACCGCGGACGGGGTGGAACTGTCGGTGCGCGAGTACGGCCCGGCGGACGCCGACCTCACGGTCGTCCTGCTGCACGGGCACTGCCAGCGCGCCGAGACCTGGACCCGGGTGCGCGACGCGCTGCTGCGGCAGTACGCGGGAGCCCGGGTGGTCTGCTACGACCATCGCGGGCACGGCGCCTCGGGTGCGGCCGCCCATCGCACCTACACCCTCGAGCAGCTCGCCGCCGACCTGGGCACCGTGCTCGACACCGTCGCGCCCACCGGGCCCGTCGTCCTGGTCGGCCATTCCATGGGCGGCATGACGGTACTGACCTACCTGAGCCACCACACCGCCGAGATCGGCGACCGCGTCACCGGCGTCGCGCTCATCGCGACCGCCGCGAACGGGCTGACCGAAACCGGCTTCGGCACCCTGCTCCGACACCCGCTCATCACCCTGTTCCAAGCGGCCGTGCGCTGGGCCCCGCACCCCATGCAGTACGCGAAGCAGCTGGCGCGCAAGGTTTTCGCGCCGATCGTGCGCGGCGCCGCCGACGGGCGCGCGGTGGGCCCGCGACTGCTGAGCCTGGCGAACGCCATGCACAACGAGACCTCGGTGGTCACCATGGCGAGCTTCCTGCGCGCCTTCACCCACTACGACCGGACCCACGTGCTGGCCGCCCTGTCGCACATCCCGACCCTGGTGCTGTGCGGCTCGGCGGATCCGATGACCCCGCCGTCGCACTCGGTCGCCATGGCCGCCGCGGTCGACTATTCGGACCTGGTGCTCATCCCGGGCGCGGGCCACTCGGTGATCCTCGAACAGCCCGCCCGGGTCGCCGAGGCGCTGACGCGGCTGCTGACCCGCGCCGGCGGGCCCGCCCCGATCGGCTCCGCCCGTCCGGCGCGCGCCCGCCTCGCCCTCGTCGCCTGAACCTCAGTCGCAGACCGCGCCGTAGGACGCCGAGCCGACCAGCCTGGCGTACTTGGACAGCACACCCCGGGTGTAGCGGGGCGGCAACGGATTCCAGCCCTCGGCGCGCCGGTCGAGTTCCTCCTTGTCGACCAGGAGATCGAGGGTGCCCGCACCGACGTCCAGCCGGATCGGGTCGCCGTCGCGCACGAAGGCGATGGGACCGGCGTCGACCGCCTCCGGGGCGACATGCCCGACGCACAGGCCGGTGGTGCCGCCGGAGAAACGGCCGTCGGTCAGCAGCAGCACGTCCTTGCCCAGGCCCGCGCCCTTGATCGCGGCGGTGATGGCGAGCATCTCCCGCATACCCGGGCCGCCCTTGGGGCCCTCGTAGCGGATCACGACCACGTCGCCCGCGGTGATGGTGCCGTCCTCGAGCGCGTCCATGGCGGCCCGCTCGCGATCGAAAACCCGTGCGGTGCCGGTGAATACGTCGGAATCGAAGCCCGCCGACTTGACCACCGCGCCGCCGGGCGCGAGCGAGCCGTGCAGGATCGTGATGCCGCCGGTCGGGTGAATCGGGGAGTTCATCGCCCGCACCACCTTGCCGTCCGGATCCGGCGGCGCGATGTCGGCCAGGTTCTGCGCCACGGTGCGCCCGGTCACGGTGAGGCAATCCCCGTGCAGCAGACCGGCATCCAGCAGCGCCTTCATCATGACGGGCACGCCGCCGATGCGATCCACGTCGGTCATCACGTGCTTGCCGAACGGTTTCACATCGGCCAGGTGCGGCACCCGCCGTCCGACCCGGGCGAAGTCGTCCAGGGTCAGGTCGACGTTCGCGTCGTGCGCGATGGCCAGCAGATGCAGCACCGCGTTGGTGGAACCGCCGAACGCCATCACCACGGCGATGGCGTTCTCGAACGCCTCCTTGGTCAGGATGTCGGCGGTGGTGATGCCGCGGCGCAGCAGCTCCACGACCGCCTCGCCGCTGCGCCGGGCATAGCCGTCCCGGCGCCGGTCGGTGGCCGGCGGCGCGGCGCTGCCGGGCAGCGACATGCCCATGGCCTCGGCCGCGCTGGCCATGGTGTTGGCGGTGTACATGCCGCCGCACGCGCCCTCACCGGGACAGATGGCACGTTCGATGGCGTCGACGTCCGCGCGGCTCATGAGGCCGCGCGAGCACGCCCCGACCGCCTCGAAGGCGTCGATGATGGTCACCTCGCGCTCGCTGCCGTCGGTCATCTTCGCGATGCCGGGCAGGATCGAGCCCGCGTACAGGAACACGCTCGCCAGATTCAGCCTGGCCGCGGCCATGAGCATCCCGGGCAGGGATTTGTCGCAGCCCGCGAGCAGGACCGAACCGTCGAGGCGTTCGGCCTGCATGACCGTTTCCACGCTGTCGGCGATCACCTCGCGCGACACCAGAGAGAAGTGCATGCCCTCGTGGCCCATGGAGATGCCGTCGGACACCGAGATGGTGCCGAACTGCATGGGGAAGCCGCCGGCGCTGAACACGCCCTCCTTGCTGGCGGTGGCCAGGCGGTCCAGCGAGAGGTTGCAGGGTGTGATCTCGTTCCACGAGGACGCCACCCCGATCTGCGATTTGCCCCAGTCGGCATCGCCCATGCCGACCGCGCGCAGCATGCCGCGGGCGGCGGTCTTCTCCAGTCCGTCGGTGACGTCACGACTGCGGGGCTTGATGTCGGGGCCGCTCGAATCATTGGACACGGTGCCGATCATCCCTCGAGCGGGTCCGAATTCCGGCGAATCTCCGTTTCGCGCGTCACCGGCCGGTCGGCCGCGCTCCCCCGCGCGCCGGGCCGATCATCGGGTGGCGACGACGAATTGTCCCTGCCCGCTGACGAATTGGTTCACCTCGGTGCAGCCCGCCCGGCGCAGCCGCGCGGTGATCTCGTCCCGACCGAAGATGTGAATACCGCTCGACCGCGCGAGCACGGGTTTCACGAGCGGTATGCGGGTCAGTTTCTCGTCCACGGTGGTGAAGATCGCCAGCTTCCCGCCGGGCCGGAGCACGCGGATCATCTCGTCGATCACCGCGTGCGGCGCGGGAATCAGGTACAGCGCCGCCAGGCAGCTCACCGAGTCGAAGGTCTTGTCCGCGAAGGGAATCGAGTGCGCGTCCGCGCGCAGGAAGGCGACCCGCTCGGCGCCGGAGTCGCGCACGGCCTGGGTCAGCATGGGCGCGGAGACGTCGAGACCGACGGCCAGCCCGTCCGGGCCGAGCCGCGCGGCGAATTTGCGGGTGTGCAGCCCCGGGCCGCAGGCCACGTCGAGCACCAGGCCCGCACCGGCCGGGGCGAGCTCGGCCAGGATCCGGTCGGTGTACCGCTTGGTGCCGGGGCCGCCGAAGCTGAAGGCCCGGGTGAACATCGGCCGCCACAGGCTCTCGTAGATCCGCGCGAGCACCGGGTTCTCCATGGCGACCTGGGCCATGGATCTCTTGGCCGACCCCTGCGCGGCCAAGAGATCCAGGTACCCGGCGTCGTCGCCGATGTGCGCGGGCACCCGGCCGGGGTCGAGCAGATCCGACAGCAGCTCCCGCGGCGATCGTTCGCGAACGTGTTTCCTGGCCAAGCCGGGCTCCTCGATCCGTATCGGATCGTCCGATACCTGCCATCTGTCAGAATTATTGTCTGAGACAGTATAGCCCGAGCGGCCGGAGCGGAAGAGAGCTGGAGAATCTTGCCACTCGGAGCCGGAGCCGGGATCTAGAATTCCCCTGCACGATCGCGCGACCTCGGAGTTCACCAGAACCTGCCACGGGACGGAGCGGACGATGACGCTGACGGTTGATCCGGTCGATGCCGGTACCGCCCACCGCCCCGGGACGCTGGTCCGCAGCGAAGAACTCCCGCCCCGCATGTGGCCCGCGCACACCGCCGCCGGATACCGGGTCTGGTACCGGGGCGTCGGCTACGACGGCACCGGGCGCGTCATGTCCGGGTCGGTGTTCGCGCCCGTGGGCGCGGCGCCCGACGGCGGCTGGCCCGTCATCGGCTACGCGCACGGCACCACCGGACTGTCCGACGGCACAGCGCCCTCGGTCGCGGGACTGTCCCGGCCCGAGAGCCGCCACGTGTCGGCCTGGCTCGAAGCCGGATACTTCGTCACCGTCACCGATTACGAGGGCCTGGCCTCCCCCGGCCCGCACCCGTACTTCAACGGCGAGGCGGTCGCGGACGACGTGGTCGACATCGTGCGCGCGGCCGGGCAGCTCGGGCACCCGCTGAGCCCGCGCTGGCTGGCGGTCGGGTTCTCCCAGGGCGGGCACGCCGCCCTGTTCACCGGACTCATGGCCACGAAATACGCTCCGGAACTGGACTTCCGGGGCACGGTGGCGCTGGCGCCGCCGGTCGAGGTGCCGATGATCGTGGGCCTGCAGACCGCGGCCGATTCCACACCCGTCACCCTGTTCCTGCCGTACCTGCTGGCGGGGCTGCGCACCACCCGCGGGCTCGCCACCCAGGACTTCATGACCGGCCTCGGGCAGCGGCTCATCGCGCTCGCCGAAACCGCGCCGGTGCGCGACATCCATTACGCCGTAGCGGTTCTCACCAATCAGGACATCGGCACCACCGGCCTGACCGGCCGCCCCGGCCTGGACGCGATGCTGCACGCCTGCCGGGTGCCCACCGCCCGCTTCGACCGCCCCGTCCTGCTGGCCGCCGGCACCGAGGACGCGGTGCTGCCCATGGCGGTGGTGGAGCAGTTCGCCGCGGAACTGCGACGTGCGGGCACCTGCCTGGAATTCGTGACCTGTACCGGGGCCGATCACACGCGCATGCTGTCCGCCGCCACCGCGCAGATGCTCGCCTGGGCGAGCACGCAGATGGCGGCCGCACCGCACACGGTCGCGGAAACCTTCGGCGTCCGAAGCGGTTTCAACCTGCTCGACATCACCGGTGACGGCTACCTCACCGCCGACGACTACGAGGCCTTCGGGCTGCGGCTGGTCCAGGCGTACGGCGAGGCGCCCGGCTCGCGGCGGGCCGCGGCGGTGCGCGCCGGTTACCGCGCGCTGTGGCACTCGATGCGCGGGCGGGCCGATACCAACCAGGACGGGCGGATCAGCCCGGATGAATTCCGGGCCTGGCTCGAAAATCATTCGGACGACGACGATTTCGATCGCGAGATCGCGCCGCTTGCCCAGGCGGTCATCGATCTGGCCGACGCCGACCGCAACGGGGTGCTCGACCGCGACGAGCTGATCGGGCTGCTGATCGGCTGCGAGCAGACCCCGGCCGAAGCCGCCGCCCTCTTCGATCGGCTCGACATCGACGGCTCGGGCACGATCACGACCGCGGAGCTCATCACGGCCATCCGGCGGTTCTGCCTCAATCCGTCCGCGGACGAGCCCGGAGCGTGGCTCTTCGGGCGGTTCTGAGCGGTCGGCCCCACGGCCCGAGCCGGTTTCGCCCCGCCGCGTTCCGCGCGGTGAGCGGCTGTGATCGGGCTCATGGTTGCGTGATCCGCGCCGCGTCGGGTACCGTGGCGGTGTCTGATTATCACGGTCGCAGGTTTCACCTCCCGTAGACGGTCGGATTTCCTTCTCCCGGATTCCACGAATCCATTCGTACGATCCCGGTCCTCGCGGCTACCGCGACGACCCACATGCCCCCGGCGCGCATCGCCGTACGGGCCGTCTCTCATCTCGCGTCGCCGCGCCGTACCCCGGTTCCGCGCTCCGCCGCACCCCGACACGTAGGGAAACATCATGAACGACAACATCTCTCAGCAGAGTGTCGAGAACGGGCGCACCGTCGCCGGGATTCTCGACATCACCGACAATCACGCGTCGCTGCGCGTCGAGGGCTACCTCCCCGATCCCGGCGACATCCACGTCTCGAACCGGCAGGTGCGCGAGAACCACCTGCGCCGTGGCGATGTCGTCACCGGGCTCGCGGCGCCGCCCCGCGGCAACGCCAAGCACGATCAGCTCGTGCGGGTCTCGACCGTCAACGGCCAGCCGCCCGAGCGGGCCGCGCACCGGCCGGCGTTCGCGGACCTGGTGCCCATTCACCCGAATCAGCGACTGCGACTCGAGACCGAGCCGCACGAAATGATCACGCGCGTAACCGATCTCGTCATGCCCATCGGCAAAGGACAGCGCGCGCTGATCGTCGCACCGCCCAAGGCGGGCAAGACCTCCGTGCTGCGGGCCATCGCGCACGGCATCGCCAAGAACCACCCCGAGTGCGAACTCATGCTGGTCCTGGTCGGCGAAAGGCCCGAAGAGGTCACCGATCTCGCGCGGTCGGTCCCGGCCACGGTCGCCGCGGCCACCTTCGACCGCACCCCGAAAGAGCAGGTGATCATGGCCGAGTTGGCCATCGAGCACGCCAAGCGCCTGGCCGAGACCGGCCGCGACGTGGTGGTGCTGCTCGACTCGCTGACCCGCCTGGCCCGCGCGTACAACCTGGGCGCGCCGTCCTCCGGACGGGTGCTCTCCGGCGGCGTCGACGCCGGTGCGCTGACCCTGCCCAAGCGATTCCTCGGCGCCGCACGCAATTTCGACGGCGGCGGCTCGCTGACCATCATCGCTACCGCTCTCGTGGAGACCGGATCGGTCGCGGACACGGTCATCTTCGAGGAGTACAAGAGCACCGGCAACGCCGAACTCAAACTCGATCGCGGCATCGCCAACCGGCGCGTCTACCCCGCCGTCGACATCGGCCAGTCCAGCACCCGCAAGGACGAATTGCTGCTCGCCCCGGGCGAACTCGCGGCCACCGATGTCCTGCGCCGCACCCTCGCGGCGGTGGAGGGCCAGTCCATCGAGCTGCTGCTCGAGGGGCTGCGCCAGACGCCGACCAACGCCGAATTCCTGGCGCAGCTCGGCACCGCGCCGCGACGCTGAACGGGCGCCCGCCGACGCTGAGCGAGCGAACCTGTCGGTGGGCTCCCCTACCCTGAGAACGCAGGTCCCCACCTCGCCCATCAGCGTAAAGAGTTGATCTTCATGGCCGTCTTCGCCATTTACGGGGCCACCGGTCACACCGGCCGCCTGGTCACCGCCGAATTACTCGCCCGCGGAAAAGATGTCATCGTCGCCGGCCGGGACCCGGACGCCCTGGCGGCGCTCGGCCCGGCCCGCACGGCCCTCGCCCCGATCGACGATCCCGAGGCCCTGCGGGCGCTCGCCGCGGCCGCCGACGTGATCGTCCACTGCGCCGGCCCGTTCGCGGTCACCGGGCCGCCGCTGGCCACCGCCGCCGTCGAAGGCGGGTGCCACTACGTCGATCACGCGGTCGAGGTGCATCACGTGCACCGGCTGTTCGAGGAGTTCCCCGAGCGCGCGCAGGCCGCCGGTATCACCATGCTGCCGAGCGTGAGCTTCTACGGCGGCCTCGGCGATCTGCTGGCGGGCGCGGTCGCCGCGCGTGTGCCCGAGATCGAGCGGGTCACCGTGGCGTACGCGGTGCACAACTGGATGATGACGCACGGCGCGGTGGAGACCGCCCGGCTGCTGTTCGCCGACACCGATCGCATCGGATTCGAGGACGGCGCACCGCGATACGGATTCGTCGAACCGCGCAACGCGATCTTCGCGTTCCCGCCGCCGGTCGGCCCGCGCGCCATGATCGCGCCGGTGCCGTTCCCCGAGGCGGTCACCGTGCCCCGGCACGTGCGCACCCGCGCGGTGGAGGCGCAGCTGACCGCGCACACCTTCACCGAGGATCAGGCGTTCACCAGCGAGGGCGTCGCCCCGGACGAGCGGGCCGGCAGCGAATTCACCATTACCGCACAGGTTCTCGGTGCAGGCGGCTCCGCGACCGGGCATCTGCGCGGGCGCGACCTGTGGCGGGCCGCGGCCGTGGCATCGGTGGAGGCGGCCGTGCGGATCGCCGAGGGCGGGGTCAAGAGCGGAGTGCTCGCTCCCGGTGAGGCTTTCGACGGGGCGGAGTTCCTCGCCGCGCTCGCCGCCCGGGAGCTGTTCACCCTCGAGCTGCCCGAAGGAGTGTGAGGGCCGTGGATCCGATTCTGGTCACCGGTGCGGGCGGCGGCTCCCAGGGCGGTACCGGGCGCACGGTCGCGCACACGCTGCTGAGCGCGGGGCTCCCGGTCCGGGCGTTCGCCCATCACGACGATGCCCGGGTCGCCGAGTTGCGGGATCTGGGGGCGGAGGTCGTGGTCGGCGATCTCCGCGAGATCACCGCGGTGCTGCCAGCCGTCGCGGGGGTGCGCCGCGCGTACTTCACCTACCCGGTCACCGCCGGAATGCTCGACGCGGCAGCGGTTTTCGCCGCGGCCGCACACGAGGCGAAACTCGAGCGGGTGGTCGCGGTATCGCAGCTGGGCTCGGCGCCCACCGCGGGCACCCCGCACATGCGCAGGCACTGGGTCGCCGAACAGGCGCTGGACCGGGCCGATATCGGCGCGGTCCATCTGCGGGCCGCGGTGTTCTACGAGAACCTGCGGGTCGCCATCGGCGATACCGGCGAACTGGCGCTGCCGCTGGGCTCCCCCGACACGGTGCTGCCGCTCATCGCGGCGGCCGATGTCGCCGGGGTCGGGGCGGGCGTGCTGCGCGCCGAGGGGCCGGTGGATCCGGTGCTGTGGCTGGCCGGGGACATCCGCACCGTCGGCGAGGTAGCCGCCGGCTTCGGCGTCCCGTACCGGGACGTCGACCCGCGCGCCTGGGCCGCGACGGCGCGCACGATCTATCGCGACGAGGTCACCGTCGAACACCTCACCCACCTGTGGACGATGTTCGCCGCCATCGGTTCCGGGCACGAACTCTTCCGGGTCACCGACACCATCGAGCGGTTCACCGGGCGCGCGCCGGTGTCGCTGCGGCAGTACCTCGCACAGCACTGAGCCACACATCGCACAGCACTGAGCAACACTTCGCACGGCACCGAGCCACGCCGGGAACCCGCCGGAGGCGGCGGCGCGGGCGGCGACCGATAGGGTGACGGATGCACTGTCAGCCGATAACCAGCTTCACTAGCCGGTTGCGTTCAGGAGTGATGCGCTGTGACTGTCGGACCGGCGGTGACTCCCGAATACCGGCCCCAGCCACCGACGTTCGGGCAATTGCTGCGCCGGTTGCGCGATGATCGGCGCATCTCGCGCGAGCGCCTGGCCTTCGCGGCCGGGGTAAGTGCGAGCTATCTCACACTGCTCGAACGCGGTCAGCGCGACCGCCCGACCGACGTCGTGGTGGAAGCGCTGGTGCGCCAATTGGATACGGCCGGGCCGCTGTCGGACGCGGACCGGCGGAACCTGCTCGATCTGGCGGGCCTGCCCCGGACCCGCACCCCGTCCGCGGACGAACTGCGGGCCGAACTCACCCCGGACATGCACGCCGGCCTGGCCCTGTTCGCCCCGAATCCCGCCGCGTACTACGACATCCGGCTCAATCTGCTGGCCTGCAACGAGCCGTACGCGACCGCGCTGCCCGGTCTCACCGAGGCCGGGAACTGGGTGCGCTGGATCTTCGGCGCCGACATCGCCAAACAGGTCATGGTCGAGTGGGAGCTGGAGACCGCGATCACGGTCTCGCGCCTGCGCGGGGTCCTGGGCGCCGCCGGAAATCCGGACTGGTCCGCCGATCTCATCGCCGACTACGGCGACTTCCCGCGGTTCCGCGAGCTCTGGCGGCACAGCGCAGCCTCCTTCAGCCGCTCCGAGATTCCGGTCCGCCTGCGCGATCTCACGACCGGCACGGTCACCACCTACTATTCCCAGTCCCTCGGCGCCCTCTCCACCAACCACCCCGGCTGGATCGGCTACGTAGCCTGCGTGCCCATGCCCCCGGACGACCCCCGGGCATCGGGTGCCGGAACCGGTTATCCGCGTGGGAGTTCGAACCCCACTTCCGCGCCGCCGGCGGGGTGATTCGCGGCCGCGACAGTGCCGCCGTGGGCGGTGACGATGTCGTGGACGATCGCCAGGCCGAGGCCGGAGCCGGGGGTCGAGCGGGTGCGGTCGGCACGGTAGAAGCGGTCGAAGACGGCCCGGTGGTCGGTGGCGGGGATGCCGGGGCCGTGGTCGCGGACCGTGAGCGTGGTGTTCCGGACGTGCACGGCGACAGGGGTTTCGGGCGGGCTGTACTTCAGGGCGTTGTCGAGGAGGTTGTCGACGCAGCGGGCCAGGGCCTGGGGGCGGGCGGTGACCGGCGCCGGATCGTCGACGGTGACGGTGATGACGCGGCCGGTGCGGCGGCGGAAGCGCTGCGCGCACTCCCGTGCCAGGTCGGTCAGGTCGACGGGGGCCGGATCCTCGGCGGTGTGCCGGTCGGTGGCGAGGTCGACCAGTTCGGCGATCAGGGCGTCCAGGGCCTTGGCCTCCTGCACCAGGGTGGCCAGCACCTGGGTCTCGTCCGCGGGCTCGAGCCGGCCCCGGGCGCGCTGCAGGAGTTCGGCGCTGCCGCGGATCGAGGTCAGCGGGGTGCGCAGCTCGTGGCTGGCGTCCTCGACCAGGCGATGCTGTTGCGCGCGGGAGAAACGCAGGGCCGCGAGCATCGTGTTGAAGCTGTGGGTCAGGGCGCCGACCTCGTCCCGGCCGGGCTCGGGCAGCAGCGTGGACAGATCCTGGGTGGTGCTGATGCGCCGGGTCGCCGCGGCCAGCCGGCGCATCGGCCGCAGAATCCGGCCGATGGCCAGCCAGCTGAAAAGCGCTGCCGCCGCGACCGCGATGGCGGTGATCGAGGCCGTGCGCCAGAGGAACGCGTGATCGACCCGTTCGACCTCGGCGTAGTTCTGGCCGACCATGACCGCGCCGCCGCCCCCGGGCCTCGCCTTGGTGAGCACCCCGTAGCTCACCTCGCCCAGCACGACCTCGGTCTCGGTCATCCCCCGGCCGGCGCGCGCCACCGCCAGGTCGGAGTCGTTGACCGGCAACGCCTCTCGTCCCGGGGTGAGCGGGCGGACCGTGCCGTCCGGCAGCAGCAGCTGCTCGGTCATGTCGGGGCGCACGGGCAGCGCGGCGCCCGCGTCCAGCAGCGCGAGCACCGTGTCCGCCCGATCGGCCAGGCCGCGATCGACCTGATCGGCCACCAGCGGCGAAACACTCTGGTAGGCGGTGACAATGGCGACCACGATCGCCGCGATGCTGGCCGCGACCGCGACCAGGGTGAGCCGGGTCCGCAGCATCACGCGGTCCTGATGGTGTAGCCGACGTTGCGCGCGGTGTGGATGAGCCGGGGCGCGCCGTCGAGCTCGGTCTTGCGCCGCAGGTAGCCGATGTAGACGTCGAGCGAACGGGATTCGGTGTCGAAGTCGAAACCCCAGATGTGTTCGTAGATCTGACTTCTGGTGAGCACGATCCGCTCGTTGCGCATGAGCAGTTCCAGCACGTCGAACTCGGTGCGGGTCAGTTCGACGAGCCGGTCGCCGCGGCGCACCTCCCGGGTCGCCGGATCCAGGGTCAGATCCGCGACGGTGAGCAGCTCCGGCGCCGCCTCGGCCTCGGGTGCGCTGCGGCGCAACAGCGCTCGCAGGCGCGCCAGCAGTTCCTCGGTGTCGAACGGCTTGGCCAGGTAGTCGTCGGCCCCCGCGTCGAGCCCGGCCACGCGGTCCCCGACCTGATGCCGCGCGGTGAGCACCAGGATCGGGAGCCGGTCGCCGCGCCGGCGCAGCGCCCGGCACAGCGACAGTCCGTCCAGCCGGGGCATGACCACGTCCACGACCGCCAGGTCCGGGCGGTCCGCCGCGAGCAGTTCGAGCGCCTCCTGGCCGTCACCGGCCAGGACCACCCGGTAGCCCTCGAAGCGCAGCAGCTGGTCGAGGGTACTGCGCACACTGGGGTCGTCCTCGACCACGAGGACGGTTGCGGATGCCATGCGGTCAGTCTGGCCGGTGCCGGATTCGGTCATTTCTCGCGCCCGGTCAGTTCGTGACCGGGACCACGGCGATGGGCGGGATGGCCGCCACGCACTCGGTCGAGCCGGTCGCACCGGTTCGCACGAACCGGTCGATGATGCTCACGACGCAGCCCGTGGGCTCGAGGTCCGGCACATGCCCGGTGTTGGGCACCGACAGGAAGGTCGAGCGGGGGAACCGGGCCGCGGCCCGCACCCCGTTGGCGTCGGGCGTGATCGCGTCGAGGTCGCCCGAGAGCACCAGGACCGGGACATCGGGCATGGGGGTGCGCACCTCGTCGGGCCGCTGGTGGCCGGTGATCCCGGGCCAGCGGATGCACGCGTCCGCGCCGTCGCGCTGCGCCGCGCCGAAGCCCTCGGCGCTGAACGCGCCGTTGGTGCCGATCCGGGCCAGCGCCTCGCGATACTGCTGTTCCCGTTGCGGCAGTGCGGCTTCGGGCGACCACAGCGGCCGGTAGTCGTTGCAGGCGACCGTCAGATAGAGCCCGATGTTCTCGTACCCCGGGGCCGCGGTGGCGCGGCGGGTGAACTCGCTCAGCAGTGCGTCGTCCCCGCGGGCCGCGGCGTGCAGGGCGGCGGGCAGCATGCCGAGGGTGGCGTCGGCTTCCGGGCCGGAGCCGACGTTGGAGGTCGCGGCCTCGAAAATGAGGTTGCCCAGCTTGCCCTCGTCCAGGACGACAACGCCCTTACCCTGCACCGTGATCGGCCGGTCCCGCAGGCGCGCGGCGACCGTGCGCAGGTCGTCCACGGCGGTCTGCCCGTCGCAGGCGCCGCTGCGCTCGCAGATGCGCCGCAGCGTCAGCGACACCGCGTCGGCGTTGGGCCGCTGCAGCGGATCGGCGTCGTGCGGGTACGCGCCGGTGAGAATCATCGACCGCACGTGCTCGGGATGCCGCTGGGCGTAGATCGGCAGCAGATAGGTGCCGTAGGAGATGCCGTACGGAATCACCTGGTCGATGCCGAGCCGCTCGCGCACCGCGTCGAAGTCGTCGACCGTCGCCGCCGAGGTGTAGCCGGCGGCCTTCGGCCCCAGGCTCTCCCCGCACCGCTGCACCGCCGCCAGCTGCTGTTCCCTTGTGCCCAGCTGGAATTCGTCCTCGTCCACACCGCAGTCCATGGGGCTCGAGACCCCGGTGCCGCGCGGATCGATGAGCAGCACATCGTGATCGGACATCATCAGGCCGGACAGCATCGCGGCCTCGGCGGCGTGGGCGATCATCGGCACGCCGGGCCCGCCGGGGTTGGGCAGCAGGGTGCCCGCCGCCGGAATGTCGCTGCGGCTGTGCCGAATCCGCGCGTAGCCCACGTCGATCACGCCCAGGTCCGGTTGCCCGGCGACCAGCGGCCGTTCCACGGTCCCGCAGTCCACCTGATATCCCTCGACGGTGGGGCACCACTCGGGCGTCGCGGCCCGCGGCGCCGCGGACTCCCCCGCTCCGCACCCGGTGATCAGTCCACCCAGGATGGCCGCCGTCGCGGCGATCCCCGCTATCGAACGCATTCCCGCACGCATGTCCGCACTCCGTTCCGCCGTGTCCGGCTCGGTCCGCCCGAGCCGATGAGCGCAATCCTGCGGGGCGACCGGCAAAGCGACGTCAGACGAAAGGCAAAGCCGTGTAAGAATCCGGCGCGCCCGCGAATCGGGCCCGCGACACCCGAAAACCGCAGGTACACCCCCCGGCCCCGGACAGCAGCTACGCTTTTGGCCGAACTCGAAGCGGCATTCGCGGAACACCGGCCTTACCGACGGGGCGGACCGAGAGGACATTCGATGAGCGCAGGGACCGACGCGCCCAACTCCGACTGCACCGGTCTGCTGGCCGGTCTCCTGGGCAAGCACATGATCTACGCCTACGAGAACGGCTGGAAGTACGAGCTCTACATCCGCAACGCGGACACCGTCGCGACCCGCTGCCTCATGGGACCGATGTTCGGCCGATGGACGACGAATCAGTCCGCCAAGATCGTGTCGCTGGGCGGGGCGATGCACCGGGACGGGCTGTACACCGACGAGCAGTACAAGCTGGCGTGGGTGGAACCGACCGGGTCGACCATGGTCGCCATCGTCTGGCCGGGCGAACGCCGCGTGCACACCACGGCCACCTTCCCGCAGTGGATGCTCGACTACCCCGAGAGCACGCTGACCCACTACGAGGACAATCTCGGCGCCATCCGCGCCGATCGCGACCGCGGCCCGACCTATCCGCTGACGCTGGTGTCCTCGAGCGGGCGCATCACGTACCTGGAGAGCCGCGAGCCCGACGACGACACCGTCATCGACTGCCCGCCGAGCAAACTGCCCCCGGGATACGCCGACCGGATGAACTGATCGAGATACCGTGCCGGACCACCCGATCGGACCGGACCCGCACGGGTAGTCTCTGCCCGAGAACTCCCCGGATCGCCACCGCCGGCGGATGGTTCCTTTCCTCCGAGGGTGCGCGCGGGAGTCGCTGGTTCAGATGTGTTCACCTCGAATCGTCCAGGTAGCCCACGAGACCGCCGAGACCCCGCGCTGGAGCAGGCGGGCCTGGCTCGGCGCGGCCGGCCTGGGCGCGGTCGCCGCACTGGCGCCGGCCGGCACCGCGGCGGCCGCTCCCGAGCGGACCGGCGCGGTGGTCGATCTGACCCATGTCCTGAACGCGGAACTGCCGGTGTGGCCGGGCAATCCGGCCTTCTCGGCGATCCCGGTGGCCTGGCACGATCGCGGCGGCTTCGCACAGCAGGCGCTGGTGCTGTGGGAGCACACCGGAACCCACGTCGACGCGCCGCTGCACCGGGTGCGCGACGGGATCTCGGTCGACCGGATCGCCGAGCGGGATCTGGTGGCGCCGCTGGTCGTCATCGACATCTCGGCGCGGGCCGCCGCCGATGCCGATGCGGTACTGACCATCTCGGACATCACCGACTGGGAGGCCGCGCACGGCGCGATTCCCGAACGCGCCTTCGTGGCCATGTATTCGGGCTGGGAGCACCGGCTCGGCGCCCCCGGCACCTTCCTGAACCTGGACGCCGGCGGACGCCCGCACGCACCGGGATTCGCGCCCGAGGCCGCCGATTTCCTGGTGACACAGCGCGATATCGTCGGCGCGGGCGTGGACACGCTGAGCCTGGACCGCGCCGCGAGCACCGAATACGGCGCGCACACCGCGATTCTCGGGGCGGGCCGCTACGGGGTGGAAATGCTCGCGCGGCTCGATCGAGTGCCGCCGTCCGGCGCGACCGTGGTCGTCGGAGCGCCCACACACGCGGGCGGCACCGGCGGGCCCTGCCGGGTCCTGGCGCTCACCTGAGCGGAACCGCCCCGGCTCAGCCCGGCCGGTCGAGCGAAAGCGCGTGCCGGAACACGGTTCCCGGGTCCCAGGTGGCCTTGATCGCCCGCAGCCGTTCGTAATTGGCGCCGTAGTAGCACGAATGCCAGGGCACCCCGGACGTATTCCATTGCGGGTCGGCCAGATCCGCGTCGGGGTAGTTGATGTAGCTGCCGCCCTGCGCCTCGTTCGGCACCGGCACGCCGCCGGTCGCGGCGTACACCTCGCGGTACATCTCCCGCGCCCAGGTGACGAAGCGCTCGTCGTCGGCGGGATTGCGCCAGGCCGCGTGAATGAGCATCTTCAGGAAGGAGCCGCGTTCGGCGGACGCCGTCGCATCGGGCGCGACGGCGTTGACCGCGCCGCCGAAAGGCAGGAATTCCACCTGTGATTCGCCGAGGAAGCGGATATCGGTCAGGTAGCGGTACAGCACGCGCAGCTGGTCGGCCGAGTACGCCCGGCGCAGATACCCGGATTTGACCTTGACCCGGAAACCCGGCATGCCCTTGGGGTAGTAGACGTTCGACAGGGTGTCCGCGTACGAGCCGCGACCGGGCGGCAGCACGAGCGGCGGCGGGGTCACGCCCGCGGAGATCGCGGCCACGAATTCGTCGAACCGCTCCTGCGCGCCGGGGCGGTCCGCGTCCAGCAGGATCAGGATGTCCGAGCCGGTGATGCCGGGCTTGAGGTGCAGCGGCGCGTACAGCCCGGCGAAGGGATCATCGGGTGCGCCGTGCTGTTCGAAGAAGGCGATGTAGTTGCCGACGAAGCGCACGAACGAGTCCTCGGTCGCCAGCGGCAGAACCACGCGCGTGCTCAGCAGCGCGCCGGGCGCGGCGGGCAGCGCGCGGGCCGGATCGGAGCCGTCGGAATCGGCCGAGCGCAGCAGGTACCGGGTCACCACACCGAAATTGCCGCCGCCACCGCCGGTGTGGGCCCACCACAGGTCGGCGTTCGGGCCCTCCCTGGTGGCCAGGACCGTACTCGCCCGGCCGTCCGCGCCGACCGTCACGAGCTCCACGCCGTACAGGTGATCGGCCACCAGCCCGAAGCGCCGCGACAGCGGGCCGTAACCGCCGCCGCCGATGTGGCCGCCCGCGCCGACGCCCTTGCAGATGCCGGCGGGCACGGTCACGCCCGAGCCGAGCAGCCTGTCGTACACCGCTCCCAGATCGGCCCCGGCCGCGACCGAGAACGCCCGGTGTTCGGCATCCCAGTCGACGGCGGTCAGGCGCTGCAGATCGATGATTGAGCGGGTGTCGGCGTTGTCCACGAAGTCGTCGAACCCGTGCCCGCCCGAACGCACCACCGTGCGCAGGCCCTCGTGCACCGATCGCTCGACGGCCGCGCGCACCCCGTCGGCGTCGGCGGGCACGAAGATCCGCTGCGGGCGCGCGGTGAAGCGGCGGTTGTATCCGCGCTGGGTGAGCGCCGCGTAGTCGGGGTCGCCCGGGCCGACGACTCCGGGTTCGGCGGCTCGCGCGGCCGGGAGTCCGAGTACGCCGGCCGCGGTACCGAGCGCGGAGGCGGCGAAGAGGCTACGACGAGACAGCGGCACGAGACTCCCCGATACGGTTCACTTAACTCGCCGAAGTAAACAGTAAGTGCCCCGCGAATATACGCGAAACGGACAAGTCGGTCGGGTTGCCGCGCGGTGGGTGGCGGCGCGCCGCCGCCCGCGACCCGCGCGGACGCCTAGCCGGCCGCCGCGGTCGTCGCCGGAACGGTCGTCGCGGGCGGGGCCTCGGTGGTCGCCACCGTCGTCGTCACGGCGGGCGATGTCGTGGGCGCCGTCGTGGTGGCCGGGAGCTGCGAGGTGGTCGTGGCGCGCAGGATGGCGGGGCACCGCCCGTCCCGCTCACCGATGCTGTTGATCTCCTCGTTCGACCGCACGTCGCCGGTGTAGTCGTTGCGGTCCGTGCACTTCTCCGCGGGGACGCCGCACACGACCTCGCCGCCGCAATTGTCGGTGCCGAGCGGGCCGCAGTAGGTCGCGCCGCAGGTGTCGGTACCCGGTTGTTCGCCGCCGGGCGCGGGCGCCTCGGGCGAGTGGTAGTACGACGACTCCGGCGCGGCGGGGTCCGCCCGGTACCCCGCACCTCCCGGATTGTCCTGCACCGCAGCCGAACTCGCCGGTGCGGTCGTCTTCGTCACCGAGACCGAGGTGGCCGCGGGCGTACTCGACGCCGCCGCGCCGGACCCGGATTCCTTGGTCGTGCATCCCGACAGCACCACGATCAGTGCCAGCACCGCCACCAGCAGGCCGAGCGCGGCGCGCGGCCGACTCCCCATCCGCCTCATTCGAACTCACTCTCCTCCTGCCGCCACAGCGGCTCACCCACCGACCCGACGCCGAGGCTAGGAGGATCGCGACACCACGGGTATCGGGCACATGCCCTATTCCGCACCGCACGAACGCAATCCGGAACCGCCGCGCGGCCGCACACGCGGCGCTCCGGTGCCCGACGCCGGCCCGCTCGCGCACTATGGTTGTTTCACATCACCTGTCCAGGAGGGCCGCTGCCATGCCGCATCTGACGGTTTCCTACACCGCCGCCCTCGCGGGCACCTTCGATACCACCGGCTTCGCGCGCGACATCTTCGGCGCGGCCGCCGCCATCCTCGACGCCGACCCCGCCACGTTCAAGGCCCGCTTCACCCGCATCGACGACTGGGTGATCGGTCTCGACGGCTCCGAATCGGGCACGGACTGGGTGCAGATCTTCCTGGACATCGCCTCCGGCCGGACCAGCGAGATCAAAGCCGCGCTGGCCGAGGCGATCCTGACCATCGCGGGCAAGACCCTCACCGTGCCCGACGGGCAGGCGATCTACGTCTCGGCCGACGTCCGCGAGCTCGTGCCCCCGGGCTTCGCGCACCTCACCCTCGGCTGAGCGGTCCGCCCGGTCAGCGGAAGCTGCTGCGCGTGGTCCACACGTCGGCGTTCCCCGCGCCGGTCCACCGTTCCAGCAACCGGGTCGTCGCGTATTCGGAGATCCCCGGCAACGGCGACGGCCCGATATGCACGCTCGGCCGCGGCTGGTCCGGAAAACCCGGGTGCTCGTCGGGCAGCAACCGGAACGGCAGGAAAACGCGAACGCCGTCGGCTCCCGGCGCGAAACGCAACTCTTCGCCGGGCGGGTCCGCGTCGAATTTCAGTAGACGCCATTCATTTTCGGCGTGAAACGACGGATTCTTGATGAACAATCCGTACAACCGCAATTCGTCGAACAACAACTTCGCGCGTTCCTCGATCAACTCCGCGTCCGGCCGCACGGAATCCGGGCCGAGCAGCCGGAGATGACGCTCGAAGAGTTCACTCACCATCAGGTGCATATCGTCTTCGTCATAAACGCATTTGGCGAGATACCACCCCTGGCCCTCGGCGGCGGTGCGCACCATCTCGAACGGCAGCCCCAGGCATACGCCGCCGCGTGATCCGTACGCCCGCCACTGCGAGAGCGAATCACCGTCCGCGCTCAGCGACACCAGATACGGCGCACTGCCCTCGTGCGCCCGGCCCTCGTAGATTCGCGCGGCGACGCGTTGCGCGAACGCCTCCCCCGCCGGGTCGGTCCTGGCCAGGGGCCGGTCCCGGGCGATCGTCCCCAGCCAGTGAAAAGCGCGGATCTGTTCCTCGGCGTCGTTCATCTGCACGGGCAGACCGGCCCAGAAATGCCTGCTGTGGATTATCGAGATCAAGGACGCGGCATTGGTGTAGTGATAGAGCATCGGGGGCGGCACGGGATAAAGCAGCCGCGCCGCGACCGGCAGGAGATCGATATTGCGCACAGCAGAACGTCCTTCCACCACGGCAACCGTTAACGGCAGTTCGACAGTATCCGATGACCGTGATGTGCGACGCTGGAGCACAACATCGTCACCTCGATTCGTATCTTCGGCCGGCTCGGCAGAGCGAAGGAGACGTCATGGACCAGACCACCGCGTGGGCAGGCGACCGGGAGCCCTCGGTCGATCTGGATGTTTTCGCGCCCCCGCAGCAGCGCCGCTGGACGGTGCTGCTGCGCATCATTCTCGCCATTCCGCACCTGATCGTCATGTGGGCCTTGAGCGTCGGCGCGCTCGTCGTGGTGATCATCGGCTGGTTCGCCGCGCTGTTCACCGGCCGACTGCCCGATTGGGCCGGTGACTACCTGCGGTCCTACGTGGCCTACGCCGGCCGGGTGTACGGCTACACGATGCTGCTGGTGGACCAGTTCCCGCCGTTCACCCTCGACACCGCCCCGGATTACCCCGTGCGCGTGCTGTTCCCGCAGCCCACGCCGCTCAATCGGCTCGCCGTGCTGTTCCGATTCTTCCTCGCCCTGCCCATCCTCATCCTGGTCAACTGGTTCATGGCCGGATGGGCGGTCATGGCCATCGTGATCTGGTTGATCGTGCTGATCACCGGGCGGCTCCCACAGGCCCTGTTCGAATCGACCGCGGCCGTGCTGCGCATGCAGGTCCGGCTGGACGCCTACTTCTACCTGCTCACCCCCACCTATCTGAAGGGCATCTTCGGCGACGGCCAGGCCGCCCCGCAGCCCGCCCCCGCCCCGGCCTACCCGGCGACGACGGGCTTCCCGGCGGCGGACGCCTTCCCCACCCCGGCCGCGGGCTTCCCCGCGAGCTCCCCCACCCGCCCGCTGCTGCTCTCCCAGGCGGCGCGCATCCTGCTCATCGTCATGCTGGTGCTCGGCATCCTGTCCGGCGGCGCGCAGGTGGTCACCGGCCAGACGACGGACACGGACGACGACTACGTCTCGCTCGTCCTGCCTTAACACCGGTTTCGTTCCCTCGGGCTCGATGCCGGCTCCCGCTCAGGAGCCGGCATCGAGCCCGTTCGGCAGGTAGGCGTACACGGCCAGGGCGCACACCACCGCGACCAGTGTTCCGCCGGCGATCAGATTCACCCGGCGATGGGAGTCGACCACCGCCGCGAACTCGCGCAGGAACGCCGCAGGCACGAAATAGCGGGCGGTGTGCGCGCCGACGGCCTGCGCGTCCAGTCCCTGCCTGCGCGTCAGCGCCGCCGTGCGCATCACATGAAAATCACTGGTGACCACCGTGATTCGCGCATCCTCGGCGAAGCCGCGCGCGGCCAGCTCGGCCGCGGTGAAACGCAGGTTCTCCTCGGTGTTGCGCGAGCGCCGTTCCCGGATGATCACCGCCGGATCGACGCCGGCCGCCTCCAGATAGTCGCCCATCGCGTCCGCCTCGGCCACCGTCTTGCCCGGTCCCACCCCACCCGAGGCCACCAGCACCGGCCGTGCGCCACCGGCCAGTTCGTCGCGGTAGACCTCGAGCGCGCGATCCAGCCGCGCGGCGAGCAGGGTGGTCACCCGGCCGTCGACGAGGCCGCAGCCCAGCACGACCACCGCGTCCGCGCCCGGCCGATAGGGCAGTCCGGCGTACAGAACCGCGTACACGGTGAACGCGAGCAACTGCGCGAGTAGCAGCAGACCCAGCAGCGTCACCATGACAGCGGTCGCCGTCACCCAGATGGGCGCGTGCGGCCACGCGTTCAGCGCCCAGATCGCCGCGAACGGCAACGCGAGCAGCGCCAGCCCGACCACCGGGGCGACGGCGGTCGAAATGCGCAAACCCTCACGCCGGGTGACGATCACGCCGTTGGCCACCAGGCCGAGTCCCGCCAGCACCAGCGACACCGGCGGCAGCACCAGGAAGACGACGACGCCGATGATCGCACCCCACGGGTACCACCGGGTGCCCAATTCGATGGCCGCCCACAGCGCCACCAGCGCCACGGCGCCGAGCAACACGAGTCCGGTGGAGATGTGCCGGGGCTCGCGCAGCATCCGCAGCGCCCCGAACACCGCCAGTACCGCACCACCGAGCAACAGCATCTGGGTCATACCGCCGAATCCTCCGCTCATCCCGGCCCGTCGCGGCCGCCACTGTTCGATCGACGATCTGGCGGATGCCCATTCCGCGACGCGACACACCCGCGATGGGACGCGACACACCAACGATAACCGGCGAATAGCCACCGCTTCCGGGACGCCCCGGCCCTCACGCCGGGAATCGACGTTCCGGCGGACCGGCGGTGAGCGATCGAATACGCTGGGAACGCGGATTTTTCGCCGATCCGGGGTGGGTGCGGAGTGGGGCCGGGGAGTGAGCCATTGATCGAGCCGCTGACGGCAACCGAACCGTCCATGATCGGGCGCTATCGACTCCTGGGGGTGCTCGGTCGCGGCGGAATGGGCCGGGTGCTGCTGGGCACCGCCCCCGACGGGCGCTTCGTGGCCATCAAGCAGATACATCCGGATCTGCTGGACGATCAGGAATACCGCGACAGATTCGCGAACGAGGTGGGCATCTCGGCGCGGGTATCGGGCGCGTTCACCGCCGCCGTCATCGACTACTCCGTCTCGGGCCACCGGCCCTGGCTCGCTTCGGTTTTCATCGCGGGCGTGCCCCTCGATCGCGCCGTGTCCACTTTCGGGCCGCTGCCGGTGTGGGCGCTGCGCACCCTGGCCTCGGGCCTGGCCTCGGCGCTGCACTCGATTCACGGCGCCGGACTCGTGCACCGGGATCTCAAGCCCGCCAACGTGATTCTCGCCGCCGACGGCCCGCGGGTGATCGACTTCGGCATCGCCCAGCGGGTCGGCGCGACCGGTGAGCTCACCGGGGCCGGTGTGGTGGGCAGCGTGTCGTACATGTCGCCGGAGCAGGCCACCGAACAGCAGCTCACCGCGGCGAGCGACGTGTTCTCCCTGGGTACCCTGCTCTATTGGGCCGCCACCGGGACCAACCCGTTCAGCGCCGCGCATCCCACACTCGTCCTGGCGAACGTGGTGAACCGAACGCCCCGATTCGACCGGGTGCCCGCGGAATTGCGCGCGCTCCTGGGCGCCTGCCTGCACAAGAACCCCGCGAACCGGCCGACGCCGGCGCAGATCCTCGATCATCTGGGCCCGCAGTCGATTCGAACCCAGCCGTGGCCCGCGCCCGTGCACGGCGCGATCGAGGAACAGGGTCGGCGGCTGCGCGCGTTCACCGTGGACCCGGAGGCCACTCAGGTGATCGTGCCGCCGCGGGCGACCGCACCGGAGCCGGAGCGCGCGCGAAAGCGCCCGTCGCGCCCGCTGATTCGAACCGCGGTGCTGGCGCTCGTGCTGATCCTGGCGGCGATCACGGTGGTACTCGCCCGCCGCGGGGTCGACACCGGCGCAACCACCGCCACCCTGCCCCCGCTCGCGGACCTGCGCGGCACCGACGCCTGCGCCTGGGTGCGACGAGCGCTGGGGCCCACACTGCCCGCCGACGCCGTACGCGAGGCGGGGACGATCCGGGAGATCGCCGCCTGGCGCTGGTCACGCACCGAGGCGTGGGGCTGTCTGGGCACCTCCGGCTCCGAACAGCTGGGTGTCGAGATCGGCACGGGGCTGGACAGATTCGGGCCGGCCGAGCGCACCGTGAACGGGTTCGCGCTGAGCAGGCGGGGCGCCGAGTGCGCCTACGCGGTGGGCGACCGGGACCCGGCGCCGCGCTGGGGCATCACGGTCGTCACCCGCGACGGCGCGTCCTGTCCGCTGGCCGAGCACACCATCGAACGACTCACCGCCGAGCTGACCGACCGGCCCCGCGAACCGGACGCTGAGCGGTCCCTGGCCGCCGTGGATCCCTGTGCGCTGCTGCGCGATTCGGAGGTCGAGGCGGCCGCGGCCCGGGGGCCCGGAATCGCCACCGCGCACACCTGCGAATGGCGCGGGGACGTCTCGGTGGAACTGCTGCTGGAGCTGCCGCGACAGGTGGACGTGGTGACCGAGACCTTCGACGCGGGCGGCGGACTCGTACTGGAACGGCCGAGCACCTTCGATTCCACCATGCACTGCAAGCGCCTGTACCGCTATCGTGCCATCGACGAGACCTACGTCGAAACCGTGACGGCACTGGTGATCTCGGACAGGCAGGACGGTTCGCAGTGCAGGGCGGCGGCCGCGTTGCTGACCTCCGTCATCGCCCGGCTGCCCGGACGCTAGCGGGGGTCGGTCTTCGGTACGGAGGTGGTAGGCGGCATGGGTCCTCGAATGCGGACGCCGATCGCGCTGGCGGCGCTGCTGCCCGCGCTGCTGACCGGCGCCGGGTGCGGCGGCGACGCGGGCGACCCGGATCCCGGGACGTACCCGACCGTCGCCGCCCCGGCGGACTACGACGACGCGGCCGGTTACGCGCGCGGAATTCTGGTGGAATCCTTGCGGATCGGCGAGACGGTGATCTCCGCGCAGCAGATCGAGTCCGATCTCGTCCACGGGCGCGGGGGCGGCGTACTGGTCGATCACGCCGGAACCTCGGGACCGCTGCCCGCCGCGGTCCGCACGGCGCTGGCCCCGTTCGAGGTGCTCGGCGGCTTCGGCGCGGTCGCCGCGGACTCGGCGCAGACCGGCGGGTCGACCGCCAAATCCCTGACCGTCGCGGTCCTCGCGCTGCCCAGCGTCGAACTCGCCGCGGCGGCCGCGGGCGCGGCGGCCGCCGCCGCCGACGCCGTGGACACCCTGCCGCTGGGTTTGTCGGGAACACCTGCCGCACAGGCGTATTGGCGTCCGGCCACCGCGACCGCGGGCGGGTGGCTGTCCTGGAAATCGCTCGTCATCGGCGTATCGGCGAAGTTCACCGGCGCCGCGGGCGATCAGCTCGCCGATGTGCTCTCGCGCGCCGTGCGCGCCCAGGTGAGCGCACTGACCGACTTCGTGCCCACACCGCCCGCGGACCTGCCGAAGCTGAAGCTCGACCCCGATCGGCTCCTGACCGGGCTGGTGCGCACCGGCGCGGATACCCCGGACAGACTGGATTTCGCGGTGTACGGCCCCCGCGCGCACGCACTGCTGCTCGACCGGCCGGCCACGCGGCTGGCCGAGTTCCGCGAGCAGGGGGTGACCTCGATCGCGTTGTCGCACAACAACCAGCTCTATCGCACCCGGGACGCGGAGACCGCCGAGGGACTGGTGCGCGTGATCGGCGACCGGCTCACCGGACAGGGGTACGTGCGCGTCGATGCCGGTCCCGGGGTGACCGGCGTGTCCTGCTACGCCGCGACACAACCCGAGCCGCTGGTGCTCGAGGCCCGGCGGTACGCGTGCCTGCTGCATCGCGCGGACATCGCGGTCCGGGTCAACAGCAATCAGGAAGCCGATGTCCGCCGACTGGCCGCCGCCCAGTCCATACTGCTCGGGCAGGACCGATGAAAGCCCGCGGCCGCCACATCCCGAAACAGCTGGGCCGCTACCGGATACACGCCACGATCGGGCACGGCGCGATGGGCGAGGTACTTCTCGGGCGGGCCCCGGACGGGCGCCTGGTGGCGATCAAGCTCGTGCACGACGAGCTGGCCGGTGACGAGACCTTCCACGCCAGGTTCCGGCGCGAGATCGAGGCGTCCGAACGGGTCACCGGGGCATACACGGCGGGGATCGTCGATCACGACATCGACTCCGAACGCCCCTGGCTGGCCACCGAATTCATTCCCGGCCCCACGCTGCAGGAGGTTCTCGACCGGCACGGCAAACTCTCGCTCTCCGGGCTGAAGCTGCTCGCCATCGGGCTGTCCTCGGCGCTGGTGGAGATCCATCGCGCCGAGCTGGTGCATCGCGATCTCAAGCCGGGCAACGTGCTGCTCACCGCCGAGGGGCCGCGCGTCATCGACTTCGGCATCGCGCTGGCGCTCGAAAGCGATGTGCCGCTGACGATCGCGGGCGCGCGGATCGGCTCGCCCGCGTACATGTCGCCGGAACAGGCGGCCGGGCACACGCTCACCCGGGCCTCGGACGTGTTCGCGCTGGGCGCGGTGCTGGTGATGGCCGCGACCGGCGCCATCCCGTTCGGCACCGCCGGTCCGCTGCACGGGCGGGCCGAGCTCGGCGGGGTGCCGGTGGAGATCCGGGGCCTGATCGAAGCCTGCCTGGCTCCCGACCCCGCCCGCCGCCCGACCCCGGTCCAGCTGCTCGACGCGGCGGAATCCATTCCGGGCGACCCGATCTGGCCGGGACCGATTCGACGCACGATCGAGGAGTTCCGCGCCGAGGCGCTGCGCTGGGCGGAACAACCCGCGCCCGGGGACACGAAGTCGTGGCGCGGCGAAGCCCGCCGGGGGCGGGCGCTGATCGCCGCCGCGGCCCTCGGCGCGGTCGTGGTCGCGGCCGCCCTGCTGGTCGATACGACGGTGCCGGGACACGCGATCGCGATGGTGGATCCACCGTTGGCGCTCACCGATATCGAAACCCGCACCCTGGATCCCTGCGCGCTGCTCGAACCGTCCGTCATGCACCGATTCGGTACCTACGTCGAGGAATTGCGGCCCGACGGCGCCATGTCGTGCGCCACGGCGCTCGCGGACGGCGGCCGGAAAACCTCGTACACCCTCGGTTTCGCGACTCCGGTGGACCGTATCCGCGCCGAGCAGGCGCCGACGGGCAGGACCGTGGCATGGATGCCGGTTCTGGGCGCGGCCGGGCCCGCCGCCCGCTGCGATCGCTACATCCTGACGCAGAGCGGGCTGCCGCTGGCCCTGGGCATGCGCGCCGAGGTCGCCTCCGGCGATGCCTGCGCGGCAGCCGAATCCGCGCTGCGGGCGGTCGTCGACCGTCTCACGGTGAACCCGCCGCTGCGCACCCTGACCGGGCCCTCGCTGCTGGGGCTCGATCCGTGCGCGCTGGTCGAGGCCGGGCCGATTCCGGCGGGCATCGGTGATCCCGCGATACCCCGGGTTTCGGGACCGCACGGGTGCCGAATCTCGGGCCGGGACGGGGATTTCGCGATCACGTTCGACGATCGCCCGCGGCCCGCGTGGTCGGGCGCCCGGACGCTCGGGTTCCGTTCGGTCGAGGGCCGCAAGACCTGGACCGTCGAGCGCGCACCCGGGCGCTGCGCCTACGTCGTCATGGTTCGGCCCTCGGCGGGCAAGAACGCCGAGATCGCGGCCATCGACTACACCGCCCGCCGGCCCACCGACCGGGACGCGTGCGATATCGCGGACGCGGTGGCGATCCCGATTCTGAAGAAACTGCCGAGGTTATGAGCATCGAATCGATTCCGGCCGGCGAACCGCAGCGCATCGGGCCGTACCGGCTGCTGGGCGTGCTGGAATCCGGGCCCGGATTCCGCTGTGTGCTGGGAGTCGGCCCGGACGAGGGCGTCTACGTGGTGCGCCAGGCCGGGGGTCCGCAGCTGACCGTGCCCGGCTTCCGGTTGCGCTGGCGCCGGGACGCGCTCGCCGCCATGCGGGTCACTGGGCCGGGCAACGCCACCGTGGTCGACGTCGACGCCGACGACGAGTACCCGTGGCGTTCCACGGTTTTCGTGGCCTCGGCCCGGCTCGACGGGGTCCTCGAACGACACCGGTCGCTACCGGAACCCGCCGTGCTGGCGCTGGCGACCGGGCTGGCGGCTGCCCTGCGCGAGGTGCACGCGGCCGGCCTGGTGCACGGACGCGTGCGCACCGATACCGTCGCGCTCACGCGCGCGGGGGTGCGGCTGGTCGAGGCCGTACCCGCGACCGCTGACGAGTCCGTGTGTCCCGCACCGGAACTGAACGGCGGAGCGGATCTCACCGTGGCCTCGGACGTGTTCGCGCTCGGCGTGGTGCTGGCCGCGGCGGCGTCCGGCCGGGATCCGTTCGCCCGCCTGCCGGTTCGCGATGTGCGACCCGACCTGCGGGACGTGCCCGAGCCGATCCGCACGGTCATCGCCACGTGCCTGCGCGAGGATCCGGCGGGACGGCCCACGCCCGAACAGATTCTGGACTACCTCGGGCCGGGGGCGAGCGCCCCGGCCTGGCCGGTGTCGGTGCTCAACGCGATCGACGCGCAGGAGCGCGAGATATCGGAGCTGGCCGGCACCCTGACCACCACCGCCGCCGCCGGAGAGCCGCGCGCGTGGCGATCGGCGGCGGCCGCCGTCTCGGGCGCCACCACCGAACTCGGCGATCGCTCACTGCGCGCGATCCGGGAGCGGGCCGGGGACACCACCGCGCAGATACAGGCGCTGGTGGGCATCACCCTGGTGCTGGTGACCATCGCGACCCTGATCCTGGCCGTGCGGGGCGGCGGCGAAGCGGCGGATTCCGGTCCGGAACCCGTTGCGGCCACCGGTCTTTCGCTGGACCGGCTGCGCCGGATCGACGCCTGCCGGTGGCTGGGCGACGCGCTGGGCGGGTCGGTGCCGGTCGCGCCCGCGCCGCAGCCCGCCGCGGCGTGGAAAACCGCCGGCACCCCGGGCTGGGGTTGCAAGGCCACCGCGGCCGGGTACGAACTCGAACTCCAACTCGGTACGCAGCTCACCGGATTCACCCCCGAGGTGACCCTGCTCGACGGAATTCCCCTGCGGCACGCCGCGGGTGAGCGCTGCGCCCGGGCGATCGCCGCGCCCGCGCCCGAGGACGCGGCCGGGATCACCGTCGAGCTGCGATTGCCCGCGGGGGTGAAGGATTGCCGCGGACTGGAATACGTGGCGACGAACCTGGTCCGCACCTTCGGCGCCGCGCCGGACGCGAAGCGGTCCGACACCGCGCTCGCGGTGCTCGCCCCCTGCGACCTGATCACCCGGGAGGTCGTCACCAAGGCCATCGGGCCGACCCCGGCGCAGCCGTCGGTCGCGGACGCGCACAGCTGCGTGTGGGACGGCGGACTCGAATTGACGGTGCGCTCGAGCCAATCCGGGCGCTACACCGGCGGTCCCGACACCGCCGTGGTGGAGGGCGTCCGCATGTTCCTCGACACCCCCGCCGCCGCACCCGACACCTGCACCCGCGAATACCTCGTCCCGAACAGCGGCACCGACACCGTGGCGGTCACCGTGCGCTGGACCGAGGGCACGCGCGAATCGAACTGTCCCATAGCCGAATCCATGCTGCGGACCGTGGTGGCGCGGCTGCCCGCGCGGTGATCGGGTGCGGGCTACGCGCGCGCGGCCGCGACGAACGCCCGGATCAGCTCCGGCGATTTGACCCCGCGCTCGATCTCGACGCCGCTGGACACGTCCACGCCCCAGGCGGCCGTGACCCGCAGCGCCTCGTGCACGGTATCGGGGCCGAGCCCGCCCGCGAGCAGCCACCGGCCGCGCGGCGCGACGAATTCGTCCGCGCCCCAGTTCCACGGCTTGCCCGACCCCGGGTCCGGCGCGTCGAGCAGCAGCAGGTCCTCGCCGTACTCACCGCAGCTCTCGACCCGATTCGCGGTGGCGCGCACCAGGGTTCGCCCCGCCGCGCGCAGCGCCGCGAAGTCCTCCGGCCCCTCCTCGCCGTGCAACTGCACCGCCCGCACCCCGCTCGCCGCGGCGATGTCGGCGACCTCGGCCACCGACTGCCCCCGGAACACCCCGACGGTGAGCACCCGGTCCGGCACGCCCGCGACCAACCGCCGAGCGGTCTCGGCGTCGATCGTGCGCGGACTGCCCGGGGCGAACACGAAACCCACCGCGTCGGCGCCGGCCTCGACCGCCGCCGCGACGTCTTCCGCGGTCTTCAACCCGCAAATCTTGACGAATGGCCCACTCACGGTCCCAGTCAACCAAACGCCGCGGCCGGGCGGTTGGGCGGCCTGATGAGGCAACGGGGCCGCTCGAACCGCACCGGGTCGGCGTGGATTCCGTTCGCCGCATCGACCCGCACCCTGCGACTCCGGCGGACGCGCTGCTGTCCCCGGGGACGCACCGCGAAACAGGATCGTCGCGTCGCTGGATCTTCATCGCGGGCCGTTCATCCTCATCTCGCGCCTGCGCCCCGCCACGGCTTTGCTGGAGGCCGTCGTGGCTCGGCGCACTGCAGGCCACAGCGACCCGGCTCTCATCGAGGGGTCGGTGCGGCAACGATCACAGCCCGATAGGGACAGCAGGTCCACGGCATCGAGCGGTCGGCGAGTACGCCGGGAAACTTGCCCCCATCTGCGTTGATAGTGAATTTCTATCGACTGCGCCCCGGGGTTCACGGGCGAGGTTGCCGAGCGTACGCTGCAACGCCATGGACGACAGCGGCTCGGGAACCGTTGTACACAGCCACGCACCGTGGGGCAGCCGGTTGCTCGGCTCGGCGGAGGAGAACTCCGGGGTGCGGCGCATCCGCATCCAGATCCTGCTGACCGCGGCGGTTGTCATGTCCAATCTCTTCGGCATCGCGCTGGTCGTGGCGCTCGTGGGGTTCGTGCTGCCCGGGCCGTCGCTGTTCACGCGCGAGCTCCGGTACGTCAACGCCGTCGCGCTACCGCTCTACGCGGCGGTGGCCCTGGTCGTGGGGGTGCTGTGGGGCACCCGGTGGGCCCTGAGCACGTTGAGCTGGACCTCGGACCCCGATCGAATCCCCACCGAGGAAGAGCAGGCGTCCGCCGTCCGGGTGCCTCGGCACCTGGTGATCGTGCAGGGCGTGCTGTGGGTGGGCGCGATCGCCGTGCTGACGCCGCTCTACGGGCGCGCGGACCCGGCGCTGATCCCGAAGGTCGTCCTGGGCATCGGGGCCACCGGCATCGGCGTGTGCGCCAACAGCTATCTCGCGTCGCAGTTCGCGCTGCGGGCGGTAACCGCGCGTGTGCTGGACGCCGGGCACATGCGGCGGCGGCGCGGCATGGGCGTCTTCGGCCGCTCGGTGCTGGTGTGGCTACTCGGCACCGGGGTGCCGGTGGCGCTGTCGATGATCGTCGCGGTGCAGGCGCTGCTGCTGCCGGAGGTGAGCAAGGCCAGGTTGGCGGTGTGCGTGCTCACGCTGGGCGGGGTGACCCTGGTCTACGGCCTGCTGATGATGATGCAGACCCTCGCGGCGACGGTGGCGCCGATTCGCGGGGTGCGGCGCGCGCTGCGCCAGGTCGAGAACGGCGATCTCGGCGTCGTGGTCACCGTGTACGACGGCACCGAATTGGGTGAACTGCAAACGGGTTTCAACCACATGGTGCAGGGTCTGCGAGAGCGCGAGCAGATTCGCGAGCTGTTCGGCAAGCACGTCGGGCACGAGGTTGCGGTCGCGGCCATCGCGAGCGAATCGGCGCTGGGCGGGACCGAATGCGAGGCGGCGGCGCTGTTCATCGACATCATCGGGTCCACGACGATGGCGGCGACGCTGCCCGCGAACGACCTGGTGCAGATCCTGAATCGATTCTTCGGCATCGTGGTCGACGAGGTCGAGCGACACGGCGGGCTGCTCAACAAGTTCGAGGGCGATGCCGCGCTCGCGGTGTTCGGCACCCCCGCGGAACTCGACTCCGCGGCCGGCGCGGCGCTGGCGTGCGCGCGGGCGATCCAGGACCAATTGATCTGCCAGTCCTCGGATTTCACCGCGAGCATCGGGGTGGCGGCCGGGCGGGTGGTGGCGGGCAACGTGGGTTCGGATCAGCGCTACGAGTTCACCGTCATCGGTGACGCGGTGAACGAGGCCGCGCGGCTGTGCGAACTCGCCAAGCAGGAGGTCAGCTTGATTCTGACGTCCGGAAACACCGTCGCCGCAGCGGATTCCGCCGAAGCCGCGAACTGGAGCGTCGGGGAGTCGGTGATCCTGCGCGGGCGGCTCACGCCCACGGCGCTGGCGCGGCCGTACGAGGTGGCGAGGGTGTTCGCGGGCGAGTCCGAACCCGGCCGGGTGCCCGGCTAGTTGCGGCTCGGCGTTCGCCCGCGAAATCCCCTGTCGCGCAGCCGATCAGCCGCGACGGTCAACCGCAGCCCAGGACACCAGCGCCACGACGCCGGAGACCACGGCCACCGACGGCCAGGCGCCGATCTTCTTGGCGAGCGGATGCGAGGCGCCCATGGCGCCGATGGACAGCCCGGTCAGCGCGGCCGCACCGGGCGTTCCGACCGCCCGGCGCCAGCGCGGGAAGGCCGCGGCGGTTCCGGCGGCGAACACCGCCCCGCCCAACTGCCGCTGCTTGGTGGCCTGCGCGAGCGCGAAGCCGCCGGTGAGACCGCCGACCGCCAGCAGCGCGGTCGGTACCGCGGGAATTCCAGCCATGCCACTACCTCCACAGTTACTCGAACGAACGATTCGACCGTAGCCGGAGGGCCGACCGCCGTTTCATTCGAGCCCCGGCCGCTCCTCGGCCGGGCGGTACCGGAGCCGCACTAGGCTGACGCCATGACGCGTTCCGAATCCCTGGCGGCGATCCGCGCCGAGCGCGCGGCAGTGCTCGACTTCCTGCGCACGCTGAGCGCAGCGGATTGGGCGCGCCCCAGCGCGGCCGCGGGCTGGTCCGTACAGGACGTGGTCACCCACATGACCGGCGCGGTCCGCGCGTCGATCACCCCCGCCGCGTTGCGGCTGATCTTCTCCCGCGCCGTCGAGCGCACCAACGAACGCGTGCTGTCCGAAAGCCGTTCCCGCACACCACAGCAGACCCTGCACGACTTCGAAACCTGGAGCGCCCGGGGCATTGCCGGCCTCTCCCTGTTCACCGCACCCGGCCTCACCCGAATCCCGCTGCGCATAGGCGAACTCGGCTGGTACCCCCTGCGGGATCTGCCCGGCCTGTACGTCTTCGACTGGCACACCCACCTGCGCCACGACCTGGCCCCCGCCCTGGACCGACCGGCCCCGCCCACCGACGACGCCCGCATGCGGGCCCTGATCGCCTGGCTGATGACGCTGCTGGAACATTCCCACCGTGAGCAGCTGTCCTGGCTGACCGCCCCGATAGCACTGACCTTCACCGGCCCCGGGGCTTCGACCTGGACGGTCGGCCCCGCCCCCGCTCTTCGGGTCCACCCCACCGCTCCCCCGGCGCCCGCCGCCCACGTTTACACCGCGTCCCTCGATTTCCCGGCGTGGAGTACGACCCGCCGTGCGTGGCGAGACTGCGACGTCACCATCGACGGCGACTCCGAGGTCGCCGCCCGGTTCCTGGACTCGATCAATCTGGTCTGACGAGATCCAAGGGCGTCAAAAACTCGCCGCCACACCACATTCGGGTGCAGCGACCAGTTGGAGCTGTGGTAACAGCACTGATCGCGATCGCCGGATCCAAGAACTGGCCGACCAGGCGATCGAAGCCATTCGGTCGATTCAGCGCGCCGGCGTCGCACCGGCCGGTCCCGAGGAGCATGCCATTCTGCTGAAAAAGGCGAGCGAGGCGATCGAAGAGTTCGTCGCGCGGGCGGCGGCGGATGTGCAATCCCACGAACCGAAAGCGCTGTCGACGGGCCGGTAGGCGCTGACACCGGATTCCGGTGCGGGGCAGGGTGATTGCCCGCTCTCGTCGACGGGCGGTGGCTCGGGGCGGGGCATGCCCAGGGTGGGACAGCGATTGGGCTGGGCTGCAGCACCCTGGGGGGTCAGGGCATTACTGGCGGCTGAAGAGGCCTCGGCTGGTGGTGCCGGAGCCGGGGTTGCAGGCGCAGCGCTGGGCGGTCGGGACGTCGCCGAGCACTTCCTCGACGTGCTCGCCGCAGCCCTGGAAGGAGGGCTTGCCGCAGCCCTGACAGACGATTCGCTGGCACACGATGATCTCCTTGGCGTGGTGAATGAGCGAAATACCACTAAGGGGTATTCCTCGGCAGTCTACGGAACGACCGGCGAACCGGTGGGAGCACCCGGGGTTCACGGCGCGGTGCGCGGAGATTCCCGGGCCGCGGGCGCGGTGGCCGGACGGTTCCCTGCACGGGGTGCGCGGACCCCGGCGGCTACGGCTGCGCCGTGTCCGAGCCCCGCGCGGGAGCCGCTCGAATGTGAGCCCGTTCCCCTTGCCTGCCAACAAGACTCAAGAACTCGACCGGCCCATCGGCGGTGGCCCCGAACCAGTGCGGGGTGCGGGTATCGAACTCGGCGGCCTCCCCCGGTTCGAGCCGGAGATCATGCTCCCCCAGCACCAGCCGCAACGTGCCGTTGAGGACGTAGACCCAGTCGCAGCCGTCGTGGGTGCGCATGTCCGGGACGGCGTCGTCGGCTCCGGCCGGTAGCACGAACTTGTACGCCTGAATTCCACCCGGCCTGCGGGTGAGCGGCAGCACGACCGCGCCGTCGCCCGCCGGAATCGGCCGCAGATTGATGCGCGGGTCGCCCGTCGGCGGCGCGTCGACGAGCTCGTCGAGCGTGACACCGTGCGCGCGGGCGAGCGGCAGCAACTGCTCGAGCGTGGGCCGCCGCAGGCCCGCCTCGAGCCGCGACAGCGTGCTGGTGGAGATCCCGGTCTCCGCCGCAAGGTCGGCGAGCGTGACGTCCCGGCGCAGCCGCAACCGCTTCAACCTGGGTCCGACGGCGTCGAGAGTGCGGTTCACGGGGTCACTCATGCCCGAGAATTTTGCCATTCGGCAATATTGTTTGCGCATCCGACTCACCGCTCCGCACGATGTCGATATCACCGGCAGCACCGCCGCCGGGCATCGAGAACGAGGAGGACGCCCCGATGACGCAGACCTTCGACCGGGACTTCTGGGACCGACACTGGGAGCAGCGACCGGCCGGCAGCTCGATGGCCACCGCGCCGGCGAACCCGTATGTGGCCCGCGAAACCGATGGGCTGACACCCGGCACGGCACTGGACGCCGGGTGCGGCGGCGGGGCCGAGGCGATCCTGCTCGCGAGCCGGGGATGGCGGGTGACGGCAGCCGACATCTCGTCGCGCGCGCTGGCCGGGGCGCGGGAGCGGGCCGGGGCGAGCGGGGTCGCGGATGTGCGGTGGGTCGAAGCCGACTTGAGCAGCTGGCAGCCCAGCACCCGGTTCGATCTCGTCATGACCAACTACGCACATCCGGCGATGCCGCAGCTGGATTTCTACGCGCGGATCGCGGAGTGGGTGGCACCGGGCGGGTCGCTGTTGATCGTTGGGCACGTGCATGGCGGGGAGGCTGGACACGGGGCACACGGGCACTCCGCGCACGGGCATCAGCCGCCCGAGGAGGCGTCGGCTACAGCCGCTGGGATCGTTGGGCGGTTGGATCCGGAAGCTTGGGAGATCGTCACGGCCGAGGAGTTGGGACGCATGGTCGAGACAGGGGGTGGGCGATCGGTTTCGTTGCGGGATGTGGTTGTTCGGGCGAGTCGGAGGGCCGAATAGGGACTCGGATGGGGGGTTCGAATCGCGGGATTCGGTTGCGCAATGCCTGGGAGATCAGCAGTCGCTCAGAATGGGCGAAAAGTACGAATTCGGTTGCACGACAATAGAATTGGGCTATTCATATCGGCTATGAAGGAGTAGAATAGGGGTATGGATTCGGGAGAGGTACCCACAATCGCGCAGAGTGCCGACGCACTCGCCGCCGCGGTGGAGAACCTGCTCGAATTGCCGATGTACTCGCTGGGTGATGGCGAGTTCACCGAGTTCATGCAGAAGCTCGAAACCAGCTTCCGCAAACTCGAAGCCGTGAAACAGCGGTGCGCACTCGAAGCCGGGGCGCGTAACCTGCCCTCCAAGGCCGGCGTGAAGAGCCCGATCCTGTTCCTGCAACAAACTTTGCGACTGTCGTACGCCGAGGCCGCTGCCCGCGTTCGCAACGCCGATCTGCTGTCGACGGTGTCCGTGGGTTCGAGCACTCGGCCGCCGGTGCTGCCGCTTGTAGCCGCAGCGCAACGGGCCGGGGAGGTCTCCGCCGATCATGTGAAGGCGATCGACGATGCGATGAAGCGGATACCTGATGCTGCCGGTGTGGAAGCGAGAGATCGTGCCGAGCGGCACCTGACCGACTATGCCCGTGAGGGTGATCCGAAGGGTGTGACCAAGCTCGGCGTGCATATCCTGGCCCACGTCGATCCTGATGGGCGTTTGACCGAGGACAGGGACCGGCAGCGGGTCCGGAGTATCAAGATCGGGCATCAGGGCATCGATGGCATGTACCCGATCTCCGGGTTCCTGACCCCGCAGTTGGGGGCGGTCATGATCCCGATGTTCGAGAAATTCGGCCGCCCCGGCATGTGCAACCCCGACGACCCCGAAAGTCCCTGGACCACCGCCGAACTCGGGCTCGATACCGAACTCGACGACGGCAACGACACCGACGACGCCGATGCGAACGACCCGTCCCTGACCCCGGCCCAGCGTGCCCGCGCCGCCCTTCGCGCGAAACTGCGTGCCGCCGCCAAACGCGATCACCGCAACGCCGAACAGCGCAACCACGACGCCCTGCTGGTGTTCTTCCGCCCGGACATGGGACCCACGAAGCTGGGATCGCATCGCGGACTTCCGGTCTCGACCATCATCACCATGAGCATCGACGACCTCGAGAAGCGCGCAGGGGTCGCCACCACCGCCACCGGCGGCACCATGTCGATCACCCAAGCCCTCCAAGTCGCCAGGAATTCGACCCCGTACCTGGTCGTGCTCGATCGCAATGGCCGACCGCTTCATTTATCCCGGGGACAGCGCCTCGCGAACCCGGCCCAGCGGTTGGCGCTCACCGCCACCGAACGCGGGTGCACGCGCCCGGGATGCGATGCGCCAGCGAGTCGCTCGGCCGTGCACCACATCAAGGAATGGGCCGATGGCGGCGAAACGGACATCGAGAACCTGACCTTGGCGTGCGATGCCTGCCACGCACAGGTCAACAACGGCCCGAACGGGTGGGAAACCGTTGTAATGGGTGAGGATTCGGAGAATCCGGGCAAAACGGGGTGGATCCCACCACCACATATCGACCCGGCTCGGAGACCTCGTGTGAACTTCCGTCATCATCCCCAGTTTCCGGGTATCCCCGCGCGATGGCGCTGCTAGCCACCTCACCCGGTCGCAGCTCCCCGCTCACTGCTTTCCACGCTGCCTCTTCGGCTTTCCCATGCCGAAGAGGCTTTCGCGCGCCGACACACCCCCACCCCCCTTGGCGTCGAACCCACCCGAACTCCACCACCAGCACCGGGCAATCCCACACGGCGACTCTGCAAGCGACCACAGCCCCGGCCTGATATCCGTCCTACTGCTCTACGCACTTTCGTTCACGGCTTCATCGGCCTTCGACGCCGAACGGGCACGCGCCCACCCGCCTTCGCTATGGCCCGGCCATCCCACCCGGACAGCCGGTGCGGCCACACGAATCAGTGTTCACGCCCGTGGCCGACGTAGCCCACACCCGAACCCACCCCTGCGGCTTCCAGCGGGGTTCGGGAGAGCAGGCAAAACAGATGCGACAGTGCTGGTCACCTCGCCTGCCGTACCCGACTTTCGGCTCCCCAGCCGGGAGCCCGTTCACCCTTCCAGCCGGGTCGACCGGCCGTGGGAACCTTCTCGAGACCTACAGACAAAGACTCGTCATCAGCACAATTTGGTGATGTCTATGGCGGTGATTGCCGTGCCTGGTCCAGGGTTGGGAACTCGGCCACGCATCCGAGGGCTTCGATCCCGTTGATCGGCCCGGAAGGGCTGGAACCGCCGCCGAGGCACCCAACCCGCCCCCGCTCGTACTCCGTTATCCAGGCGTCCTTTCCCCGGCAGGGCACCCAACCGCCGCCGAGGCACCCGACGTACCAATGCTGGTACTCCGTTTTCGAGGCTTCGTTTTCTGCGGTAGGTCACGCGACCGCTACCGAGTCTCCCAAGGTGCCCCGCTGGTACTCCGTTGTCCTGGCATCTTTCCCCCGGTAGGGCACCCCACCGCCATCGAGTCTCCTGACATGCCCCCGCCGGTACTCCGCTATCCAGGCGTCTCTCCCCCGGTAGGGCACCCCACCGCCATCGAGTCTCCCGACGTGCCCCCGCCGGTACTCCGCTATCCAGGCATCTTCTCCCACACCGCTGGAACCGCAACCGAACCCCTACCCCACCCCCATCACATCCCGCTGAATCCGCCCCACGATCTCCCCCATCTCCCAACCCGAATCGATCCGCACCTCATCAACGAACCCCAGCGGCTGCCAGCCGTGATACCACCCCGCCATCTCCGCAGCGCCGAACTCACTCGCCTGCGCCCGTCCCGCGTGCCGAATCAGCGTCTCCTCGAATGTCAGGTCGAAGCTGTAGTGGAACGCGTAATCGGCTACCTCGGACAGCCTTTCGAGCATGCGACCGTAGTGGCCGACACTGAGAATGCCCTCAACCACGACCACCAGATCGCGTGTCAGGCCGAATGTCGCTATCTGCCCGATCAATTCGACATTGCTCGCCGACGGGGTGTCGTATTCCCGCAGCATGCGCCGACGAACCACGTCCTGTGGCACCAGCAGGCATCGGCCCCGCGGAAAGAGCCGCTGGACCGCGTCGGCCACGGTGGATTTTCCCGATCCCGAGTTGCCGCGGATGACCACGAGCACGCTCATCGGGCGCAGCGGGTCGAGAGGGTGTGGGTGAGCTTGGCCAGAAAGCGCGGTAGGTGGGGATCCGAGGCGGGGGCGCCGGCAATGGGATACCAAGCACCGGAGGCGAATTCGGAGGGGTCGAGAGGGTAGGGGGTGGTGTGGCGGCCGCGGATAACGTGCCAGAGGCTGATGTCGGTGTGCGGGGCGGGAAGGCTCACGGGGGTGACCGTCAGGAAGAACGGCGTTTCGCCGACCACGTCGAAAGCGGGGATCAGGTTCAGCTCTTCGCGAGCTTCGCGGCGCGCGGCCGACAGCGGGTGCTCACCGGGATCCACGTGTCCGCCCATGGGCAGGTTCATGCCGGATTTCAGATGGTGGCCGAGGTAGATGGCTCGGGCATCCGGGTCTATCAGGACCGTGTAGACGACCAGGTGCGGTGACGGAGTCGCCGGCGGAATGCGGCGGTGGATGTCGTCGGTGGCTGCCAGCCAGGTGAGAGTTTCTCCGATATGGCGCTTTTCGCGATCGTCCCAGGGTTCGATGGCGGCGACCAGCTCGGCTACGGCGGCGGTGAGGGCGCGCATGAGTGAGCACGGTATCGGCCGAGTCCGACAGATCGCGCGCGCCGGATCGCCGGCGGCGCGTCAGCGGATGGCGACGCGCGCGCCCGCGGCTTCCAATTTGTATCGGGCGTTCTCGGCCGCGTCCTGGCTGACGGCTTCGAGGATGGGCTTGGGCGCGGATTCCACCAGATCCTTCGCCTCCTTGAGACCGAGGCCGGGGATGAGTTCGCGCATCGCCTTGATGACCTGGATCTTCTTGTCTCCGAAGGATTCCAGGATGAGATCGAATTCGGTCTTCTCCTCGGGCGCATCGGCCACCGCGGCCGCGCTGTCGCCGGGAATCGGCGCGAGCGGGATGGCGGCGGACACGTCGAATTGATTCTCGAAGGCTTTCAGGAATTCGGAAAGCTCCAGCAGCGTCATGTCTTTGAAGACATTCAGCAGTTCTTCGATGGTCATCTTGGCCATGATGTACCCCTTGCAGCGCTGACCAGGCGGTACATCAATCATAGGTGCCGATTCCGCGCCGCGGCGCGGCCCGAGGTCTCAGTTCCGCACGGCCTCCAGCGTGCCCAGGTAGTCGCGTTCGGCGGGCGAGAGCGCTCGCGGGGCACCGTCCTCGATCGTGACGAGGGTGGAAGTCGCTGCGAGATAGGAGAATTGCTCGTCGCGGATTTCGTGGGTGAGCGTGAACGACGTGGTGCCGATGCGCTCGACCGCGGTGGTCACCGTGACCGGTTCGGAACGAAAGACCAGCGGCATGCGGTAGGTCAGCCGCTGATTGGCGACCACCACGCGCCACGATCGCGAGTCGTGGCGCGCGAGCAGGTCCGCGCGGGCTTCGTCGAGGTACTGCGCGAAGACCACGTTGTTCAGGTGCTGCAGTGCGTCCATGTCGGTTCGGCGCAGTTGAATGGCATAGGTGTGCATCAGGCACTCAACTCCTCGAGCATGGCGCGCTCCTCGTCCTGCAGTGGGCGCGAGCGCTGGGTGACCGTGTCGAAGGCGACCATGGTGCAGGTGGCGGTGGAGTACAGCACGTCCTCGTCCCGGATTTCCTGCATGAGCGTGAAGGACGATCCGCCGAGCTTGGACACCCAGGTTTCCACGCGCACCGGCTCGGGCCGGTAGCGCAGCGGCGTCAGGTAGTCGATGTCCATCTGCGCGACCACGCACGATCCCGACAGTCCACCGCGCTGCCGGAAGACATCGATCCGGGTTTCCTCCAGGTAGCGCAGGTGAACGGCGTTGTGCACATGCCCGTCCGCATCCATGTCGGACCACCGCAGCGGGCACAGGTAGAGGTGTCGAGACATTCGGCATTCATACCATCGGTCAGTGCGCGAGCTTGAGGCCGACCACGCCGCCCACGATCAGGACCAGCAGCGCGATCTTCACCGCCGACGCGCTCTCGTCGCCGGTGATCATCGCGTAGGTGACCGTCAGCACCGCGCCGATGCCCACCCACACGGCGTACGAGGTGCCGGGCGGCAGGGTGCGCATGGCATAGGCGAGTCCGGCCATGGAAGCCACGAGTGCGGCCGCGAATACCGCCGAGGGTCCGAGTTTGGTGAATCCTTCGGACTTTCCGAGAGCGGTCGCCCACACGGCCTCGAATACGCCGGAAATCACGAGCACCAACCACGCCATGACAACAATCCCCTTTCAGGAACTACCGTCTTGTCAGGTCTGGGTACGGTCGCAATCGTCCAGTGAACCGCGGTGCGCGATCCCCTTCGACCGTACCCAATGGAGAGGCCCACAGGTGGAGACACTCCTCACCATTGCCCTGCGAGTGCGGTGAGCAGTCGGAAATCGGGACGAAATCGACCGGCTAACTACCGGTTCCGGGCGCCGGGTCCTCGAGCAGCCGCTTGGGATGCATGCCGTCCACCTGGCCGATGAACGGCGGGTGGATGCTGTAGCCGAGCATGCGGCGGATGTCCTCGTCGACCACGCGGGCGATCTCGCGCGGGGTGGACAGCGTGAACGCCTCCTGCGGGCGCAACCAGGGTTCGCAGTACTGGGCCGTGGCCGCGAGCCGGGGCGCGCCCGAGCGATTGGGTCCGCCGCCGTGCCACAGCGTGCCGAGGAAGAACACGCACGAGCCCGCGGACATCACGACCGGCCGCCGATCCACCGAATTCGGTTGCGGCAGTTCCGAACCCCACAGGTGACTACCGGGCACGATTTCAGTGGCGCCGTTCTCGGCCGTGAAATCGTCGAGGGCCCAGATGGTCGCGGCGGAGAGCGCGGGGCGCGGGCGCGGCAGCGGGTAGAAGCCGTCGTCGGTGTGCAGCATCTGCGCCGCCTCACCGGGCAGGATGTTGATGATCTGCAGCATGGACAGCAGGTAGTTGGGCATGAGCAGCCGGTCGAGCAGCGCCAGCACTCGCGGATGGGCGGCCATGCGATCGCAGGTGCGGGTCTTGTTCAGGACGCTGTACACGCGCTGGGTGGCGTGGCCTTCGAAGTTGTTGCGGCCCTTGAGATCCAGCAGCGGGTCCACGTCGGCGCGAATGGCGCGCAGCTCGGCCGTGGTGAGCAGGTCCGGCAGGATGACGTACCCGTCGCGCAGGACCGCCTCGATGTCGGCGTCGGCCACGGCGGGATCCACGCTCTGGCCGCTGCTGTGCGTACGGCGGTACTTTCCGGCCAGGTCACCGGCCAGATCGGTGACGGAGGAGACTTCGGCGCTCACGGCGTTCCCCTTTACATAACTGAGTTCTGTTATGGTTCGGAGCATGGCACGGGCTCCCCTGGGACGTCAACAACTATTGGACGCCGCGCGCGCGGAGATTCTCGCCGGGAACGGCCTGGTGGATCTCAACGCCCTCAAACGCCGATCCGGGCTGAGTACCGGCGCGCTCTATCACCATTTCGGCTCCAAAGCCGGTCTGCTGGTGGCCATCTACGAGGAGTTCCACGCCGGACTCGTGGCCGCCATCGCCGACGAGACCCTCCCCGAGGGCGCGGGCTGGGCCGTGCGCGAACACGCCCGCACTCGCAATTTCGTGGCCTACCACTTCGCCGACCCGCTCTCGGAATTGCTGCTCGGGCGGATCGGCACCGCACCGGAGGTCGCCGAACTCGAGGCCGCGGCCCTCGAGCGCATCATCGAATCCGCGGGCCGCAATATCGAGCTCGGCCAGCGCAGCGGTGAACTCGACGCGACCATCGATCCCGGCCTGGCCGGGGCCTGCGTCATGGGCGCGCTCCGGCACGGCATCGCCGAGCAACTTCGCCGCGATCCCCGCCCGACGGTGGACCGGTCGACCGCCGAACTGTGGCGCTTCATCGCCGCCGCGGTGGGCGCGAAGTAGACACGGACACCGCACGCCCCGGCCCGACCTGCGGCTATGGGCAATGCCACACGATATTTCCGTCTGCCAGAAGCGGCGTATACCGTGGAGCGCGGCACCAGTGTCCACACCGAACGGGACCCATGGGTAATACCGCTGCACTGCTCAAAGCGTGGTGGCGAGATCCGGTCGACCACCGCTGGCTAACTCATGTGCTTGCCGCACATTCGATGTTGCCGCTGCAACGCGCCGTCGTCGGCATGGGCGGACTGCTGCTGGCGTTCATCGCCGGGGCGGCCGCGATATCCACCGCCGGGCCGCAGCACACCGCCGGAACGGTGACCATGTGGGGCATAGCGGCCGGCGCGCTGCTGTGGGCGCTGCGCTGGTGGTTGCTGCCGTGGCCGAGCGAGCGGGAATCGCTGCTGCTGTTCGCCGCTGCCGACGGCATGATCACCCTGGCCTGCCTGCTGGATTCCAATCGGGTGTACGGGGCGCTGGGCGCGATGCTGCTGGTGGTCACCGGCGGCTATCTGACCTTCTTCCACAGTCCGAAAGTGCTTGCCGCGCATGCGGCCTGGTCCCTGGCCTCGGTGCTGGTGCTGTCCGCGCGGATGGCCGCGGGCCCCGAGGATCTCCCGCTCGCGGTCGCCATCGTGCTGACCATGGTGAGCGCGGTCGTGGTGACGCTGCCGTCGCTGCAGTTCATGTTCTGGCTCGTGCGGATGGAATCGCTGTCCGATCCGCTGACCCGGCTGCTCAATCGGCGCGGACTGGAGTTCCATCTATCGGGGATGTTCGGGGTGCAGGATCAACCCGGCATCTGCGTCATGGTCGCGGACCTCGACCAGTTCAAGGGTGTGAACGATCTGCTCGGCCATCCCGCGGGCGATCGGGTGCTCATCCGCACCGCCGAACTGCTCTCCGCGCTCGCCGGGGAGGGGCTGGTGGTCTCCCGCACCGGCGGTGAGGAGTTCGCGCTGGTCGGGTATCTCGACCCGGAGGCGGCGCTGGCGCAGGCCGAGACCGTGCGGAACGCGGTGGCCTCGGATCCGGACATCCCGGTGACGGTGAGCATCGGCATCGCGGCCTACGACGGGCGCACCGGGCATCGCCGGCCCACCCCCGACGAGCTGCTTCGGCGGGCGGACACCGCCATGTACCGGGCCAAACGCGGGGGCGGGAATCAGGTTTTCGTCTGCGATCGGACATCGCCGCCGGTCCGCGGGCGCTGAATCGGCAGCGGGTGGCCGGACACCGGATCAGCGCGAACGGGATGCCACCCCGGCGGGTTCGGGCGTCCAGTCCAGGATCGGGGCCAGCGCCCGCAGCTGCGCCGACGCGGGCAGCGCGCGCATGAGGGTGTCGCGCAGTGTGGCCAGTACCGGGTTCGCCGTCTGCGCGACCGTGCCGATGCGCGCGGATCGGGCGGCGATCATCCGGGTGCGCGGGCGGCGTTCGGCGTCGTAGGCGTCGAGCGCACCGCCCGAGTCGGCGACGCGGGCGAGCACCACCGCGTCCTCGAGCGCCTGGCAGGCGCCCTGCCCGAGGTTGGGGGTCATGGCGTGCGCAGCGTCCCCGATCAGCGCCAGCCGCCCGCGGACGTAGGTCGGCAGGGGCGGTAGTTCGTAGATGTCGTTGCGCAGCACCGCGTCCGGATCCGCCGCGGCCAGCAGCGCGGGAATCGGCGCGTGCCAGTCGCGGAAGCGGCGGCGGAGTTCGGGGAGGCCGCCGTCGGGGGCTCCGGCGGCGATGTTCGCCGCGGCGAAGCAGTACACCCGGCCGTCGGCGAGGGCGGCGTAGCCGAAACGTTCACCGCGACCCCAGCTTTCGCCCAGATCGCCGATCGGTTCGGTGGGGGTGACCACCACGCGCCAGGCGGTGTAGCCGCTGTAGCGGGGTTCGACCGCACCGCAGACGGCACGGCGAACCACGCTGTGAATGCCGTCCGCGCCGACGACGACGTCGCCGCGCGAGGTTCCCGCCGAATGGCGCACCGAACCGTCGGTACCGGCCTCGGCCACGGAAATGCCGGTGCGCAGGGCGGATTCGGGGACCGCCGCGCGCAGGATGTCCAGCAGATCCGCCCGGTGCAGGACGACGGGGGCACCGTACCGGGCGCGCAGGGCAGCGGTATCGGTGCGCGAGAGCCATCGCCCCCGGGCGTCGCGGATACCGGCGGCGCCGTCCTCGATGGCCCGCTCCCGCACCCGATCACCGATGCCGATGTCGTCGAGGGCCCGAAGGGCGTTGGACCACAGCGAGATTCCCGCGCCGACCGCGGTCAGGCGCGGGGCCCGCTCGAGCACCTCGACCTCCCAGCCCCGGCGATCGAACGCGATGGCCGATGCGAGACCGGCGATTCCGCCGCCGACGATGAGCGCTTTCGACATGGCGCACTTCCCTTCGAATCTCGGCTCCGCACTGGGGAGCCCGATACGAGGAAGTTACTACAGGCGTAGTTTGAAAACTACGGATGTAGTGGAATTCACTACTGATGTAGTGTCCCGGTATGCCTACCAAGCGGGAACTGATCCTCGACGGCGCGATCGAGGTGCTCGGCGCCAGCGGTCCGCGCGCGCTCACGCACCGGGCGGTGGACACCGCCGCCGAGATGCCCGCCGGATCGGCGTCCAACTACTTCCGCACCCGCGAGGCCCTGCTGTGCGGCATCGCCGAACGCCTGGAGGAACGCGACTACGCCGACTGGAACGCCCTGAGCCGGGCGCCCGCACCCACCACGGTCACCCAACTCGTCGACGGCTTCGCCATCCTGCTCACCCACGCGGTCACCACCGACCGCACCCGCACCCTGGCTCGCTACGCACTGTTCCTCGAGGCGGGCAGCGTCCCCGCGCTCGGGGAGAGCGTGCGGCGCGGGCGCGAACGGCTGACCGCGTGGATCGCCGGCATGATCAGCAATGTCGCACCCGGCAGTACCGACGCCAAGCTGCTCGTCGATTACCTGGACGGTGCCGCACTGCATGAATTGACCAGCCCCGCAGTGAATTTCGATCCCCGCGCCGAGGTGGACCGCATAGTGCGGGCGCTGCTGCGCTGAGCGGCCCGGCGGGTCCCGAACCGGGCCACTCCGGTGCGGCGGGGCCGCATCGCAGCCGTGCCCGGCCGAGCCGTTCGCACGTGCCCCAGCCGAGCAGCACCGGCGCGCGCGAGCCGAGCACGGCCGCCGACGCGGCGCCGATCCGCCCGGACCGCGGCCCGCCGGATCCCGCTGACGCGGGGGCGCTCACCAACGGCTGCGACGCGCGCGGCGGCGGGTCTTGCGGGCGGCGCGGGTGCCGCGACGTTTGGCGACCGTGCTCAGTTCCGAACCACGATCGCGCGCCGCCTCGGCCAGTTCGGCGCCGCGATCCTTGGCGGCCTCGGCGAGTTCGGCGCCGCGCTCGCGGGCCAGGTCCGCCCATTCCGCGCCGCGGACCTTGGCCACCCCGGCCAGTTCGCCGCCGCGTTCGCGGGCCACATCGCCGAAGTCGGAGCCGCGATGCTTGAGCACCCCGCCCCACTCCGCGCCACGATCCTTGAGCGTCTCGCCCAGTTCCGCGCCGCGCTCCTTGAGTACCCCGCCGAGTTCGGCGCCACGTTCCTTGACCACTTCGGCCACCTCGGGCGCGCGATCCTTGACGGTTCGCGCGACCTCCGACCCGCGGTCCTTCACCACCTCGGCTACTTCGGAGCCCCGCTCCTTGACCACCTCGGCGACGTCGGAGCCGCGTTCCTTGGCGACTTCGGCCAGCTGCGCGCCGCGGATCTCGGCGGCGGTGGCCGCGGAACCCGCTCCGGCGGCGGCCTTTTCGGCGAGGGTGCGCAGCAGCGGGGGCCGGCCGCCGTGGTCGGTGGAGGCGATGAGCAGACCACCGAGCAGGCTCAGATCCTTGAGGAAGGCCGTGCGTTTGGCCGAGCGCAGCTCGGGGTTCTGCTCGGCCCAGAAGTCCTGTTCGGTGACCGTGGCGGGAATGACGGTGACCGCCAGGATGGCCGCGGCCAGTCGCGGTGCGCGGCCCAGCGCCAGCAGCAGGCCGCCGCCGATCTGCGCGGCCGCGTTCACCCGCACGATGCGCCCGGCGTCGGGCACCTTGGCCGCGTACTGTTCGGGCAACCGGCGCTGGATCTGGGTCACGCGATCGGCGGCGGCCTTCGCGCGCTCCTGCGGATCGGTGAGGGCGTCCAGCCCGTCGACGACGAACGCGGTCGCCAGCAGTGGCCGGGCAAGGCGTCGCATAGCCATGGTGTGAGGTCCTTCCCGAGGGGTGCGTAGACCTTCACGCAGTTACCGGAATCCGGACTCGCAAACGTAGCCGGGAACAATCGCCGGTCAGCGCGCCTTTCCCAGCGCCCGCGCGATGCGGCGGGCGTCGCGGGCGAGTTCGCGGAACATGCCGCTGATCGGGTTGGTGAAGCCGGTGAAATACAGGCCGGGCGCGTTCGGATGCGTCTGTCCGCCATGGACGGTCGGCCTGCCCTGGGCGTCGAGCAGATCGAGGTGCCCGACCAGATCGGTGAGGCCGTGATCGAACCCGGTGGCGGCGATGACGGCCTCGGGCGCGATGCTCGCGCCGCCGGCCAGCAGCACCTTCCCGTTCTCGAAACCGGTTACCGCCGAGACGGTTTCGACCTTGCCCGCGCGAATCAGGTCGATGAGGCCGACGTCGATGATCGGCACCGCGCCGTCGGCGAGCAGCCGGGTGTAGGCGTCGGGCGCGGGGCGGGGCAGGCCGAAAGCGGACAGGTCGGGGGTGGTCATCCGGCTCGACAGCGCGATGATCCGGTTGACCAGGGGCACCGGCAGGTGGCGCAGCACGATGCCCGCCGAGCTCTGGCCGATCTTGGGCGCGACCTGGCGGCGCACGAACGTCGGCACGGTCCGCACCGCGAGCAGCACCCGGGAGGCGCCGCCCTCGACGAGATCGACCGCGATCTCGGCGCCGGTGTTGCCGGTGCCGACGACCAGGACCTCGCGGCCGATGTAGGGCGCGGCGTTGCGGTACTTCGAGGAGTGCACGATCTCGCCCGGAAAGTCCTGGCGGCCGGGCCAATCCGGGATCAGCGGGGTGTGGTTGTAGCCGGTGGCCACCACGACCCGATCGGCGGTGATGTCGCCCTGGGCGCTGCGCGCGATCCAGCGGCCGTCCACCCGGTCGAGCCGGTCGATCGTTGTGCCCGAACGCAATTCGATGCGGTGGTGGCGCGCGTAGTCGTCGAGATAGCGCACGACGTTCGCGCGCGCGACCCAATCGCCGTACGCGCGTGGGATCTTGAACCCGGGCAGATGCGAGTGCGCGCGAATGGTGTGCAGGTGCAGGCGCTCGTAGTGCCCGCGCCAGGCCGAGCCGACCGTGTACGCCTTGTCGACGATCGTCACGTCGTAGCCGCTGTCGCGCAGACAGGCCGCCACGGCGAGTCCGCCCGGGCCGGCGCCGACGATCAGAACCGATTCACTCACTGGACCACCACTCGCTCAGACCGAACCCGGCAACACGTTTGCGCACGACTATCGCACAGACCGACCCCCAGAAAGGGGCAAGTCGGACAGTTTGTGGTCAGACGTCCAGATTGCCCGGTCGCCGGCACGCACCCATCCCACGAGCAGAACCAAGCAGTTGCTTGTTTTTCTGCCGTGGGCTACCAATGAAGAGATCCGATCGTCGCGCCCGCCGCGACCCGCACCCGAAGGACACCATGGACGACTTCGCTCACCGGTCCGGCGCCACCGTGGTGCTGGGCGCCAGCGGCGGCCTGGGTGGCGCCATCGCGCGGATGTTCCTGGACCGCGGCAGCGACGTCGCGCTGACCTGGTTCCGTTCGGCGAGCAAGCTGGACCCGGTGCTGGCCGCGGCCGAACAGGCGGGACGGCGCGCGCGGGGCTGGCAACTCGATCTGTCGGACGCCGACCTGGTCGCGCGGGTGATCGAGCAGGCCGCCGCCGAGTTCGGGGGCATACACACCCTGGTCTACGCCGCGGGCCCGCACATTCCCATGCGGCACCTGAGCCGGGTCGCGCCCGCGGACTTCCGGGCGCAGCTCCTGGACGACACCGCGGGCTTCTTCGCCGCCGCGCACGCCGCGCTGCCGTTCCTGCGGGAAAGCGGCGGCAACATCGTCGCGGTCACCACGGCCGCCACCGTGCGGTTCCCCGTGCGCGACGGGCTGTCCAGCGCGCCGAAGGCCGCGGTGGAGGCGCTGATTCGCGGCATCGCGGCCGAGGAGGGCCGGTTCGGGGTGCGCGCGAACTGCGTCGGGCCGGGCATGACGACCGACGGCATGGCCGAAAGGCTCATCGCCGCGGGCGAATTGGACGACCACGCACTCGAGGTGGCGCGCAACAACATTCCGCTGCGGCGCTTCGGCGACGCGCAGGACATCGCCGAGGCGGTGTGCTTCCTGGCCTCGGACCGCGCGGACTTCATCAGCGGCCAGAAGCTCGACATCGACGGCGGCTACGGGGTCTAGCGGGGGGTCTAGCGGTCCGAGACGACGATGCCCAGGGCGTGCGCCAACGTCGGGGCCAGATCGAACAGCTGGGCCTGGGCGATGGTCGCGCCCGCCAGCGACTCCACGCCCTCGTAGATGCCCAGCGAACGGGCCCCGCGCAGATCCACCTTCTTCAGCACCGCCTTGCGCATGGACAGCGCCTCGATCTCCGACCCGGGGAAGGTGACCGAGGTCAGTTTGGCCTCGCCGATATCCACGTGGCGCAGCAGGCAATCCACGAACGAGACGTCGGTGAGGGTCGCGCCGCGCAGATTCACCGAATCGAACTTGCAGTTGTAGAACTTCACCCGCCGCAGCCGCGCGCCGAAGGCTTCCACGCCGGACAGGGCGTTCATCACCAATTCCGCGTCCAGCCAGGAGGATTCGGTCAGGTCGGCGCGGATCCACTGGGTGCTGTGGATCCACACGTCGTTGAAGCGGGCGAAGGACAGGGTGCCGCCGGAGACGGTGGTGCCGGAGATGGCGCATTCGGTGAAACTGGCGCCACGCATGTTGACGTCGTCGAGGTCGAGGCCGTCGAAGTGGCCGCAGTCGTATTCGCCCTCGATGCCGACCTCGGTGTGCGGTTCCAGATGACGTGCGAACGGCAGGTCGACCAACTCCCGCGACATGCGGCTCCCTCGATTCGATCGGCGCGGCCCGGTGCCCGCGATATCCGGCCCGTCGACCGTAGACGAGCCCACCGACAGCACTGCCCGGCGGGCGCGCGGCACCCCTGAAGCAGACCGACCGGTTCTGGCGCGGCGCGCCGGGCGCGCGCGGTCCCGGAATTTACGATGGGGGGATTCTTCGGCGTCGGTGCGCACGGACGGAAGGCGGTTCGACATGCGGGTTGCGGCTGAGATTCTGGTGGGATTGCTCGCGCTGCTGCACATCTACATCCTGGTGATGGAGATGTTCCTGTGGACCACGCCCCGCGTGCGCGCGGCATTCGGAATGACCGCGGAATTCGCCGAGGACACCAAGGTGCTGGCCGGCAATCAGGGCCTGTACAACGGATTTCTGGCGGCCGGACTGATCTGGGGCCTGGTCGCCGGCGACCCGGTCGGGCGGGCGGCCCAGATCTTCTTCTGCATCTGCGTGGTCGTCGCGGGGGTCTACGGCGGCACCACCGCCAGCAAGCGAATTCTCTATGTTCAGGCGTTGCCGGGCGCTCTGGCATTGACGGCGGTACTACTGGCCGGGTAAACGATAGCGACGACTGCACCACTGACAGGGACTCGCGCCAGCCCCGAAAAGGAATGTCGAGTAACAATTTCACCTGGATCGAAGACTTAGGTGAGGATGTACGGTGCAGACCGACGACGTGGCCGACGTTGACCCTTTGGATTGGAATTGACTGTTCGATGAAGTTCTCTGCTCGACGCGGCGCGGCCGCTCTCCGGATGACCGCGATAGCGCTGACCGCCGCACTCTCGGTGGCGACGTTCAGCGGTGTCTCCTCGGCGGAGCCGCAGAAGCCCTCCTCCATCACCTCCGTCAAGAAGGACGGCCGCACCTGGCACCTGAAGGTGTACTCGGCCGCGATGGCCAAGGAGATCACGGTCGACGTGCAGCGCCCGGCCGACGAGTCGGTTTCCGCGCCCAACCTCTACATGCTCAACGGTCTCGACGGCGGTGAGGGCACCGCGAACTGGAAGGCCCGCACCGACGCGCTGCAGTGGCTCTCGGACAAGCCGGTCAACGTGATTCAGCCGATCGGCGGCATGGGCAGCTACTACACCGACTGGATCAAGGAGGATCCGCGACTCGGTGTGAACAAGTGGACCACCTTCTTCACCCAGGAGCTGCCGCCGCTGCTGGACGCGGAGCTGAACTCCACCGGTCTCAACGCGCTGACCGGCCTGTCCACCTCGGGCACCTCGGTGCTGCAGCTGGCCGAGGCCAAGCCGGGCCTGTGGAAGACCGTCGCGGCCTACAGCGGCTGCGCGCAGATCGCCGACCCGGTCGGGCAGCAGTTCGTCAAGCTCTCCGCCGAGACCTGGGCGGGCGGTAAGACCGAGAACATGTACGGACCTTCCGACAGCCCGCTGTGGAAGGAGAACGACCCGGTTCTCAACGCCGAGAAGCTGCGCGGCACGCACCTGTACATCTCCACCGGTAGCGGCATCCCGGTCATGGAGGACGTGCAGTACTACCTGGACAGCGCGCCCGGCATCAGCGGCGTGGTCAACCTGAGCCTCGGCGTCATCATCGAGGCCGCGGTCAACGGCTGCACCGCCAACCTCAAGAACCGCCTGGACGGCCTGGGCATCCCGGCCACCTACCAGTTCAACCCGGTCGGCACGCACTACTGGCCGTACTGGGAGCAGGCGCTGCACGAGTCCTGGCCGCTGCTGGCCCAGGGCATGGGTATCTAAGGGCGAGAGCCACTCTCACACCCGCGACGCGGGCGGGGTCCGATATCGGACCCCGCCCGCGTTGTCGTTCGCGTGGTCGCGGGCTAGTTCGCGCCGCAGCCGTTTGCGCCCAGCGTCGACAGCTCGATGAGCTCGGCCATGGCGTGGTAGCCCGCCGGATTCGGGTGCAGCAGATCGGGTCCGGCGTACCGCGGGTCGAGGCGGTCGGGGTCGGCGGGGTCCTGCAGGGCCGCGGCGAAGTCGATGACCGAGTCCGAGAGGCGCTGGGCGCGAATCCAGTCGTTGACGCGCAGGCGAATCGGGTTCTGGCGGGGTGCGAGGGTGTCGCCGATGAGCGAGTTCCCCGTCGGGGTGAGGGTGCCCAGGTGTACGCGGACCCCGGCGGCGTGCAGGCGCGCGATGAGGGCGGTGTATCCGGCCACCAGGCCGTCGTAATCCGCGCCCAGCGGCGAGTCCAGATCGTTGATGCCCGCCAGCACGATGACATCCGAAACAGCCGCCTGGGCAAGGACATCGGAGTCCAGGCGGGACAGCAGGCTGGGCCCGAACATGGGAATGATGCCGTCGTCGACCAGTTCGTTGCCGGAGATGCCCGCGTTCAGCACGACCAGCGGCAGCCCCGCCGCGTCGATGCGGCGCTGCAGGAAGTCCGGATAGCGGGCGTCGGCGTCGAGGATGCCCGGATGCTGGGGCACGCCCACGTAATCGGCCGAGACGTAGCCGTCGGTGATCGAATCCCCCAGGGCCACAACGGCCGAGACCGCGGGCGACGCGGTGACCTCCAGCGCCGACACCAGGGGCGCCGAGGTGGTGGTGAGACCGTAGGCCGCGCCGGTGACGTCGGCGGTGCTGTCACCGCTGCCGGGCGGGGTGTACCAGCTGGTGGCGTTGGCGTTGAAGTGACCGCTCAGCAGCGGTGCGGCGCCGGGCAGGTACACACTCACCGCGAGCGATTCCCATGCCGTGGCGGCGAAGTCGATCGGGTCGCTGAGCAGTTCCTGTCCGGCGTCCAGGGTCACCGCGGTGCGGCCGCCGAAGGTGATGGGCCGCAGCGATTCCGCCGCGACGGCCGCGCCCGCACCCCGCTCGGCGACGGTGACCCGGCCGACGGTGAGCGGGAACGGCCGGAATCTGTTCGTCAGCTTGACGCGCACCCGGTCCCCGCCCCGATGCGGGGTCACCACGACGCGATAGGTCTGTTCGCCGACCGCGGCGATGGGACGCAGCAGCGGATCCACCAGTCCCAGCGCGTCCGAGGGGCTGGCCGACCACGCCCCCACCCAACGCTCCCCCGCGCAGGCGCCGTCCCCGGCGTCGGCTCGCGCCGGCCCCGCGCCGACGACCCCCGCGACCGTCAGCGCGGCGAGCACTCCGGCGCCCGTTCGCGCCGAACGCGAATCCTTGTTCATCCCGACCACTTCCATCAGCGACCGCCGGCCCCGGACGGACTGGACGGGCGGTCAGCCTATCCGCGACGCCGGGCCCGCCGTCGGGATTTCGCCCGCTCTCGCCGCGGTCGTCCCCCGCGCGAATCCCGGCTCCGGCCTGCCGATCCGGCGGCCGCGGCGCTTCGGCGGTCGGATGTCCAGATCGGTAATTTCGCGCACCGGCCCTACCGCGGTGCGCGCGAGGTGGATACGATCGGTGCGCGTGCCCCACCGCTCGAAACGTTTTCCAGCCCGCTGGCCTTGCTAATGTTTGGATCGCCGATATCGGTGGAATGATGCTTTCGATTGCCATTCACCTCAACGAGGAGGCACGGAATGAGTTTCGAAGGGCCCGAATCCGAAAACGAATTATCTGATCCGGTTCTCTCCCTTTTTCCTCGCTCGTCCGCATGGCGTTCGACCCGTTCGGAGAACACGACCGAACGGCCCCTGCACATCGTTATGGTCGCTCCGCCCTACTTCGATATTCCACCGGCCGGCTACGGCGGCGTGGAGGCCATCGTGGCCACCCTGGCCGACGAACTGGTCGACCGCGGACACCGCGTCACCCTGCTCGGGGCGGGCCGTGAAGGCACCCGCGCCCGGTTCATCCGGGTGTGGGACGAGGTACTCACCCATCGGCTCGGCGAGCCGTATCCGGAGATCGTGAACGCGCTCAAGGCAATGCGGGTGATCGAGAAATTACACGCCGAGGATCCGATCGATATCGTCCACGATCACACGTTCGCCGGTCCCGGCAATGCCGCGGCCTATCGAATGATGGGAATCCCCACGGTCGTCACCGTGCACGGGCCGGTCGACGCCGATATGGACGACTATTACCGGTCCTTCGACCACAGCGTGCAACTCGTGGCGATCAGCGACAGGCAGCAGGCCCTGGCCCCCGATTTGAATTGGATCGCCCGGGTACACAATGCGATCTGCCCGGAGGAATGGCCCTTCCGGACCCAGAAAATGGATTACGCGCTGTTCCTGGGCCGCTACGCGCCCTACAAGGGCCCGGATCTGGCGCTGCGCGCCGCGCACGCCGCCGGAATGCGCCTCATCCTCGCGGGCAAGTGCAACGAACCACCGGAGAAGGCGTACTTCGAGGAGGCCGTGCGACCCTTGCTCACCGATTCCGACGACGTGTTCGGCGAAGCCGACGCCACCGCCAAACGCCAGCTGCTCGCGGGCGCGCGCTGCCTGCTGTTCCCGATCTCCTGGGAGGAGCCGTTCGGCATCGTGATGATCGAGGCGATGGTGTGCGGCACCCCGGTGGTCGCCCTGCGCGGCGGCGCGGTCGCCGAGGTCGTCGAGGACGGGGTCACCGGCTTCATCTGTGACGACCCCGAGGAGCTCCCGGTCGCGCTCGCGCGGATCGACGAGATCGATCCGCACGCCTGCCGCGCGCGGGTGGAGGAACTGTTCGCCGCCGATCGCCTGGCTCAGGGCTACGAGGCGGCGTACCGGCGAGCCGTGAGCACGGGGCCGCAACGGGTTTCGCCCGCGCGCGCCCATCGCATCATGGTGCCCGCGGTGGCCGGGCTGGCGGACGAGATGGTGCCCAGCCGGACATGACGATCTTCAACGCCGGTCAGCCGCCGGTCACCGACGATCGCGGCGGCATCGTGACCATGGTCGAGGCGAGCACGTTCTGTCTGTCGGACGCGCTCGGCGATATGCACGCGGGCACCGCGCAGGGACTGTTCTATCGCGATGCCCGCGTCCTGGCCCGCTGGGAACTGCGACTGGACGGCCGTGCGCCGGAACAGCTTTCGGTGATGATGCCGGAGGCGTTCCGGGCCCGGTTCGTCGCGCGCAAACCGCCGAACCCCGGCGTGGCCGATGCCACGGTGCTGGTGCTGCGCCGGCGCATGATCGGCGACGGCATGCGCGAGATCATCGTGGTGCGCAACCTCGGCGACGAGGACACGGCCATGACGGTCACCCTGCACGCGGACTCCGATTTCGCGGACCTGTTCGCGGTCAAGGAGGGCCGGGTGAACAGCGGCGGCTGCGAGCTGCGGGCCGTGGATCATGTTCTGCACCTGAGTGATCGGAACGAGTCCGGGCGCGGACTGACGATCACCGCGACCGAGGATCCGGTCATCCAGCCCGGCACGCTGACGTGGCAGATCGTGGTGCCGCGACGCGGGGTCTGGGAGACGACGGTGCAGTGCCAGCCGATTCTGGACCACCGCGCGGTGGCGATGAACCTGGCCTGCGAGGACGAGGGCAACCCGTCGAACAAGATCCGCCAGTGGCGTTCCACCGCGACGTCACTGGCCGCTACCGGGCCCGGGCTGACCGCGATCCTGCAGCGCACCGAGAGCGATCTGGGCGCGCTGCGCATGGACGATCCCGCCGACGGGACCGCCTACGTCGCGGCGGGCGCGCCCTGGTTCATGGCGCTGTTCGGGCGCGACAGCCTGCTCACCTCGTGGATGGCGCTGCTGCTCGACTCCGATCTGGCGCTGGGCACACTGCGCCAGCTCGCGAAACTGCAAGGCACGGGGGTGAATCCGCTCACCGAGGAGGAGCCCGGCAAGATCATGCACGAGATGCGGCACGGGCCCGGCGGTGACCAGGTGCTGGGCGGGTCGGTCTACTACGGCACCTCCGACGCGACGCCGCTGTTCGTCATGCTGCTGGCCGAGTGCCGGCGCTGGGGTGTCGATCAGGCCGCGATCGCCGAACTGCTCCCGGCCGCGGACGCGGCGCTGGCGTGGATCGACGACTACGGCGACGCCGACGGCGACGGGTTCGTGGAGTACCAGCGCAAGACCGATCGCGGGCTGGCCAACCAGGGCTGGAAGGACAGCTGGGACGCCATCAGTTTCGCGGACGGGCACCTGGCCGATCCGCCGATCGCGCTGTGCGAGGTCCAGGGCTACGTGTACGCCGCGCGGCTGGGCCGGGCCGAGATCGCCGAGGACGCGGGCGACACCGCGACCGCGGATCGGCTGCGCGAGCAGGCGCGGGAGCTGAGAACCCGCTTCGACGAAGCGTTCTGGCTGCCCGAGCGCGGCTGGTACGCGATGGCGCTGGACGCGGCCAAACGCCCGGTGGACGCCCTCGGCAGCAATGTCGCGCAGCTGCTGTGGACCGGCATCGTTCCCGACGAGCGCGCCGCGGTGCTCATCGAGCGACTCGCGAGCGCCGACATGGACAGCGGTTTCGGGTTGCGGACCCTGTCCGCGGCGATGGGGCGCTTCAATCCCATGGGCTACCACAACGGTTCGGTGTGGCCGCACGACACCGCCATCGCGGTCGCGGGTCTGCTGCGCTACGAACACGTTCCGGGCGCGTGGGAGCTGGCCGAACGGCTCGCGGGCGGGCTGCTCGAGGCGATTCGCGATTTCGGATCCCGGCCGCCGGAGCTGTTCTGCGGCTTCGATCGCGGCGAGTTCCGTTCGCCCGTACCGTATCCCACCTCGTGCTCCCCGCAGGCGTGGGCCAGTGCGGCGCCGTTGCTGCTGCTGCGCTCGTTCCTGGGGTTGTCCCCGAACGTGCCGCGGCGGACGCTGATCGTGCTGCCGCGACTGCCCGAGCGCGCGGGCCGGGTCCGGCTGGCGGATCTGCGGCTGGGGACGGCGACGGTCACCATCGAGGCCGAGGGCAGCGCGGTCACGGTCGAGGGCCTGCCCTCCGACTGGAATCTCGTGCAGCCCTGAGCGATACCGGGCGCGCGCCGACGGCTCGGTGACACGGGACCGTCGGCGTGGTGCGCGGACCTACCCGCCGTAGCGGCGCAGCGATTCGACCGCGGCGTCCTGGGCGTCGAGGAGTTCGTCGCCGTGGGCGGTGGCCCAGGCCGCCAGGGCGCGCAGGGGGCCGTCCACGAGAGACGTTCCGAGGGCGGTCAGCTCGTAGTCGACCCGGGGCGGAGCGGCGGGGACGGCGCGGCGGCGGACGAGACCGTTGGCCAGCAGGCGCAGCAGCGCCTCGGTGAGGGGTTTGTCGCGGAGTCCGCCGATGGCCGTGCGCAATTCGGCGCGCCGGCGCGGCCCCTCGTGCAGGGCCGCCAGGATCACCGGGTCCCAGGTGTGCGCGAACAGGTCGGTGGCCGCGCGCATGCGGCAGTCGGCTACGGGTTCGCAGCGGTCGTCGGGGCGGGTCACGAGTCCATGATCGCGCATCGCGCGCGCACCGATCGGTGCGCTTCGGAGTGCCTAGCGTGGCCGACGCCGATCACGAGCGAAGGAGCGGGCGATGCGAATCACCATTTTGGGTACGGGGACACTGGCCGGGGCGCTGGGGGGCCGCTGGGTGCGGGCCGGGCACGAGGTGACGGTGACGGGACGATCGGCCGACCGGGCCGGGGAACTGGCCCGGCGGCTGGGTGCGCGGGCGATCGCCCCCGGCGCCGCGGTCGCCGGGGCGGACGCGGTGCTGCTGGCGGTCGCGTGGAGCGGGGTGGCACAGATGCTGGCGAGCGTGCGGGCCGAGAGCGGAAGCCTCGGCGGCACAGCGCTGATCGATCCGACCAACGCCATCGATCACGGCGTCGGGGCGCTGCTCACCCCGCCGGGCGGCTCGGGCGCGCAGCACATCGCCGCTCTCGCGCCCGGGGCGCGAGTGGTGAAGGCATTCCATCTGTTTCCCGCGAGCCAGTGGACCGATCCAGCCGATTCGCCTGTCACGGTGGCGATCTGCGGTGACGACCCGCGAGCGCTGGACACCGCCGGGACTTTGATCCGCGATGTCGGCGCGACGCCGGCGGTCCTGGGCTCGCTCGCGCGAGCGCGCCAGCTCGAAGAGGTCGCGGGTTTCGCCATCGGGCTGGCGTTCCAGGGCATCGACCCGCGGCGCGCACTGCCCGGCGCTGCCGCCTAGGCACACCGAAGTACCACGCGCGCAAGGCATCTCGCGCTGTCTCGCGGCGTGGGTCTTCATGACGCGGATTGCGCTGCGGGGCAATCGGTCTATGCGTACGGTAGCTAACGATATCGTGAAGCCCTTCCGGGACAAGGGGAATGAATCGTCCCGGTTGACCGCACCCGCCATCCGCCCACGACCACCTTGGGAATCCCACCGTGACCCCTTCCTATCCGTCCGGACCTCCGCAGCGGTCCCCGGAGCCGATGTACACCAGCGAATTCGCGCAGGACCCGCACGCGGCGTACACGCGGTGGCGTGCGAACCACGGGTCACTCGTACCGGTCGAACTCGCACCGGGCGTCCCGGCCACCCTGGTGGTCGGGTACGCCACCGCATTGCGAATCCTCAACGACCCCGCGCACTTTCCCGCGGATCCGCGGGGCTGGCAGACCTCGGTGGACCCGGGCTGCCCGATCCTGCCGATGATGGAGTGGCGGCCCAACGCGCTGCGCAGCAGCGGGCACGAACACGCCCGCTACCGAGCCGCCAACGTCGCGGCGCTCGGCACGGTCGACCTGCACGGCATGCGTGCGGTCATCGAGAAGTTCGCCGATCCGCTGATCGCGCAGCTCGACAGCGGGGAGGCGCCCGGCCCGCAGGCCACCGCGGATCTGCTGGGCCGCTACATCTATCCGCTCATCCATCAGGTGCTGGCGTACGTGCTCGGTTTCGACGACGACACCAACGAACAGGTCAGTGCCGGAATGGCATTGATGTTCGACGCCACCGCCGACTCCGCCGCGGGCAACGCCATGCTCATCGCCGCGCTCGTGGAGCACCTCGAGCGCAAACGCGCGTGCCCGGGCGCCGACGTCACCTCGCGCATGCTCGGTGCGGCCGACCTGGACACCGAGGAGCTCATCCACCAGCTGGTGACCCTGCACGGGGCAGGCAGCGAACCGCAGGTACACCTGATCGCCAACACGCTGCTGCTGATGATGACCGACGAGCGGTTCGCCGGCGATCTCATCGGCGGCAGTCTGCTCACCCGCGACGCGCTCGACGAGGTGCTGTTCACCAATCCGCCGCTGGCCAATTTCTGCACTACCTATCCCCCGCAGCCGACCCTGATCGACGACACCTGGCTGCCGGCACATCAGCCGGTGGTGATCAGCATGGCCGCGTGCAACGCCGACCCGAGCATTCACACCGACCGCACCCAGCACATCGGTAATCGCTCCCACCTGGCGTGGAGCGCCGGGCCGCATCGATGCCCGGCCCAGCACCTGGGCTATCAGATCGCCGTCGACGCGATCGACCACCTGCTCGATGTCCTGCCGGACCTGCGGCTGGCGGTCGCCACCGCCGAATTGAACTGGCGGCCCGGCCCGTTCCACCGGGCGCTGACCGCGCTGCCGGTCACCTTCCCCCGATCCACGCATCCGAATTAGTTCAACGAGTGAGGAATACGATGACCGAGACACCGCTGGTTCTGGATCCGACCGGCAGAGACATCCAGGGCGAATCCGCGCGCATCCGCGCCCGCGGCCCGGTCACCCTCGTCGAGCTGCCCGGCGAGGTGCGCGCGTGGTCGATCACCGATCAGGACATCCTGCACTCGCTGCTGCGCGATCCGCGGGTGTCCAAGGATGCCCGCCAGCACTGGCCCGCGTTCATCTCCGGCGAGGTGGGCCCGGACTGGCCGCTCTACACCTGGGTCGCGGTCTCGAACATGTTCACCGCGTATGGAAAAGACCACACCCGCCTGCGCAAACTCGTGCAGCCGGCCTTCACCGGACGGCGCACCCAGGCCCTGCGCCCCCGGGTGGAAGCCCTGGCGGCGGAGCTGCTGGACCAGCTCGCGCAGACCCCGCCCGGTCAGCCGGTCGACCTGCGCGAGGCGTTCTGCTACCCGCTGCCGATCGCGGTGATCTCCGAGCTGATGGGCGTGCCCGAATCCCTGCACGCGGGTCTGCGGGTGTGCGTCGACGGCATCTTCGACACCTCGCTGACCGCGGAACAGGCGTACGCCAATTTCGGTGAGATGCAACGGATCCTGCACGAGCTGGTGGCGTACCGCCGCGACAATCCCGGCGACGACATGACCAGCGTCCTGATCACCCATCGGGACGAGGACGACGGCTCCATGCTGACCGAGCAGGAGCTGGTGGACACCCTGCTGCTGGTCATCAGCGCGGGCCACGAGACCACCGTCAACCTGCTCGACCAGGCCATCTACCTGCTGCTGACCCAGCCCGAGCAGTACGCCAAGGTCGCCGCGGGAACCGTGTCGTGGAGCGATGTCGTGGAAGAGGCGCTGCGATTCGAGGCCCCGGTGGCACATCTGCCGCTGCGCTACGCCGTCGAGGACCTGGATATCGACACCCCCGCCGGCCCGGTCCGCATCGCTCAGGGCGAACCCATCCTGGCCGCCTACGCCGCCGCGGGCCGCGATCCCAAGGTGCACGGCGACACCGCCGACGAGTTCGATGTCGCACGAGAACTGAAGGCGCACATGTCCTTCGGCTACGGAGCCCACCTGTGCCTGGGAGCTCCGCTGGCCCGCCTGGAGGCGCACATCGCCCTGTCCGCGCTCTTCGAGCGCTTCCCGGACATGCGCCTGGCCAAGGACCCCGCCGAGCTCGGCACGACGAGCTCGTTCATCTCCAACGGCCACGACGCCCTGCCGGTGTACCTCGGCTTCTGACCCCGCGCATCCGGCGGGCGGGGCGATTCCCGCCCGCCCGCCGGATGTTCCGGAATCACGACACGTGATCGCAATATCGATCGGGTCGCGACGGTGGCAGGATGCGGGTGTGGGTGACTTCTTCGAACGGATCGTCGATCTCGAGGTGAGCGCGGGCGAGGCCGCGGCCGCCGGCGCGGGCGTGATCGAGTGGATGGTGTCCCGGGGGTGGCTGACGCGGGAGACCTCGGGTGAGGCCATGTACAGCCGGCATGCCGAGGAGGGGTTCGTCGCGGGGCCGGGGTGGGCCGAGATCGCCGGGGACTGGGGCGCGGACTGGATTCCGGGGCCGGTCGCGGTGATCACGGGCAGGCACGCCCACTACGGCGGGCAGGGGGAGATCGAGCCGGCCGCGGCGCTATGCCCGCGGTGCGAAGCCAGGACCGTGATCATCGACTACCCGCAGCAGTGGGAGGCCGATCCCGCGGTGTGGCAACCCTTCTCCGAGGCCATCGAGGCGTGGGAGCACACCGGCGAGGGGGCGGCGACCTGCCCCGCCTGCGGCGCGTCGAGCCCCATCACCGAGTGGCGGTGGGCCGACGAGATGGCGCTGGCGACACTGGCTTTCGACTTCTGGGGCTGGCCGCCGCTCACCGACGCGTTCGTCGCCGAGTGCGCGGCGCGACTCGGCCGTCCCGTCGCGCGCCAGAGCGGCAAGTTCTGAAGCGTGACAGCGTGATTCGGGCGGTCACCGCGCACCCCGGCCGCCCGTAGCCGGGGTCCGCTACCGTGCGACCGGGGCACGGCCGCAACGGATTCGGCGCCTACGCCGCGCGGCGGCGCAGGACGAAGACCGGGATCTCTCGGGTGGTCCAGGACTGGTAGGTGTCGAAGTCGGCGTAGATCTCCACCAGCAGCGGCCACAGGCGCGCGCGTTCGGCGGCGGTGGCCAGGTCCGCGCGGACCGCGCGATGCTCGCGGCCGATGCGAATGTGCGCCTCGGGGTTGGCGCGCAGGTTGTGATACCAGTTCGGGTTCTTGGTCAGGCCGCCCTGGGACGCCACGATGACGATGTCGTCGCCGTCGCGCAGGTAGAGCAGGGGCGAGGTGTAGTCCCGGCCGGACTTGGCGCCGCGATGTTCGAGCAGCAGGGTGTCGACCGGTTTGCGGAAGCCCGCGCCGATCCGCCATTTGCCGCCGATCCGGCCGCCGGTGCGTTTGAAGACCCACACCTGGGCCCGGCCCATGATCCGGAACATGGTCGGGAGCGAGGGGTGATCGAGTTGTTTGGGACGCGGGGGCGGGGTACCGGCCATGGTCTTCCTTCCGTCGAAGCACGATGACCATACATCGGTAACCATGTGTATGGTCAAGACGGGAGCGGCGGTGACCCGGTACCGTCGACCACGATCGTTCCGACGACTAGGGAGGCAGCGTCCGGTGCGCACGCACGGTTGGTCGGGAGCGGCGCCCGTCGACGACGACGAGGCCGTCGCCCGCATCCTCGCCTCGGCCCGGCGGGCCATCGACGTCTCGGGCAGCGACATCAGCATCGCCGAGGTGGCCCGCGATCTCGGCGTCACCCGCCAGACGGTCTACCGCTACTTCCCCGGCGCCGAAGCGCTGCTCACCGCGACGGCCATCGCGCACACCGGCGAGTTCCTGGACGTGCTGGCCGACCATCTGCGCGAGATCCGCGATCCCGCCGAGGCCGTGGTGGAGGGCATCGCCTACACCCTGGAACGGCTGCCGCACGAGAAGTACCTCAACCTGCTGCTCACCCCGGGCCGCGCGAGCGCGTTCTCCGCGGGCGTGACCTCCGATGTCGCCCTGACCTTCGGACGGTCCATCCTGGACCGGTACGCGGTGGACTGGGCGGCCGCCGGCCTGTCCGGCCCGGCGCTGGACGAACTCGCCGAACACATGCTGCGCGTGGTGCAGTCGTTCGTCATCGACCCGGGCCGCCCGCCCCGGCACGGCGCGGAACTGCGCCGCTACCTGCACGAGTGGGTCGCCCCGGCGCTCGTGCGCCGCTGAGCGGGCCGGTCGGGAACGACGCCGGACGCGCCGCGGTCCCGGCCACCGCGGCGCACTCCGGAGCGAACAGCGTTCGCGCTCAGGCCAATTCGTTGATACGAACCTGATTGCCCGCCGGGTCGCGGAACGCGCAGTCGCGAATCCCGTAGGGCTGCTCGGTGGGTTCCTGCACGACCTCGGCGCCGGTGGCCTGCACCCGCTCGAACACCGCGTCGAGATCCTTGGCCGCCAGCACGATCGTGGCGAAGGTGCCCTTGGCCATCATCTCGGCGATGGTGCCGCGCTCGGCGTCGGTGATGCCGGGATCGCCGTTCACCGGGTGCAGCACGATCGAGGTGGCGGGCTGATCGGGCGGGCCGACGGTGATCCACCGCAGGCCGTTGTAGCCCACGTCCTGGCGCACCTCGAAGCCGAGCTGGTCCCGGTAGAAGGCGATCGCGGCGTCCGCGTCGTCGTGGGGCAGGAAGCTGGATTGAATGGTGAGTGTCATGCCGACAACGCTAGGAGCGGCACCGCCGCCGGCGCTTCTCGATTCCTGACCGGTCTCCGCGCGCCGCGCTCAGGCGGGTGCGGCGTCGTCCACCCGGCCGGGATCGTCGAACCGCCCAGTGGCCAGGGCCGAGTCGCGATGGCGGGTGGGAAAGCCCGGGCCCAGGCGCACGGACATGTCGGCATGTTGCAGCGGTTCGCGGCAGTGCGCGCACACCACCTCGGCGTGGGTGTCGTGCGCGCAGGCGGTGTGATGCAGGATGACCGGCGGCCCGGCCTCGGGGGCCAGCCAGCGATCACCCCAGCGCATCATGGCCGCGATGACGGGGAAGAAGTCGCGGCCCTGCTCGGTGAGCCGGTACTCGTAGCGCGGCGGCCGCTCCTGATAGCGGACGCGCTCGAGCAGATTCTCCTGCACCAGCCGGGTCAGGCGCTGGGTCAGGATGTTGCGGCTCAAGCCCAGCGTGCGCTCGAAGTCGTCGAAACGCGTGGCCCCGTAGAAGGATTCGCGCAGGATCAGCGGCGTCCACCAGTCCCCGATGAGGTCGACGGTACGCGCCACCGTGCACGGCCAATTCGCGAAGGTCGTGCGTTTCATTCGGGCACGCTGTCCGGACTCATACCGGCACCATATCCAAACGGGCGGGCACGTACTTGTGCCACGGGGTGCCGACCCATTCGTCGCGCGAGTCGAACTCGGTGAGTTCGTTGGGCGCGACCCCGGTCGTCACCGATACCCCGTCGGGGCCGGTGACCGAGAGCCCGAAGCCGTTCGGCAGCGACAGATGCCCGGGCCGCATGCGGTCGGTGGGCTCGACCGGAACCTCGGTGCTGCCGCGCCGGGTGGTGACCCGCACCAGATCGCCGGCACGCAGGCCCAGGGCGTCGGCATCGACGACGCTCAGGCGCAGGGTGCCGCCGCCGTCGCGTTTGCGCCAGCGCGGATCGCGCACGATCGTGTTGGCGGTGAAGGCGCGGCGCTCGCCCGCGGACAGGACGAACGGCCAGTCCGCGGAATCCCCGTCGACCTCAGGCAGATCGGCCAGCACCGCCAGCAGTTCGGGGACGACCAGGCGAATCGTGCTGTCGCGCAGCCGGTTCCAGGTCACCTCGTAGTCGTCCTCGGTGATGACGATGCCGTGCTCACCGGCGAGGATGGCCTCGAAGAGCCGCTCGCCCGCTCCCAGACCCGTTCCGTACCCGGCGCGTTCGACGCTCTCGGGGAACTTGCGCACGCAGTTGTAGGCCGCGGCCCACAGCAGCGCCGCACCCGCCGCGCCGTCGGGCAGGGTGGGCCCGAGGGTCCGATACAGCAGCACGGGTGCGAGTTTCGCGCGGCGCGGATCCGCCAGCACGCCGAGGAAGGCCATGGCGAACGCCTCGCGGCCCTGCTCGAGCGCGGCGCGCAGCGGCGCGTAATCGTCCTCGGACAGCGCCCCGGCCGCTTCGACCAGCCGGGCGTGGATCTCGGGTTCGGCCAGCACGCCCGCGGGCGCGGGCAGCACCGGGTGGCGCAGGTGGAAGATGTTGCGCGGGAAGTCGAAGTTGAAGAAGGTCGCCTCGTACTTCTCGAACTGCGTCGCCGCGGGCAGCACGTAGTCGGCCTCGCGCGCGGTCTCGGTCATGGCCACGTCGATGACCACCACCAGCTCGAGCGAGCGCAGCGCCGCGCGCATGCGCGCCGAATCCGCCAGCGAGTGCACCGGATTGCTGCTCTCCACGACCATGGCCCGGTAGCGCGCGGGATGGTCGGTGAGGATCTCCTCGGTGATCACATTGCACGGCACCAGGCCGCTGATGATCGGCGCGCCCGCGACCGGGGACCGGGGACCCTCCCCGGCCGGGTGGCCGCGATCGTGGCCGAGCGCGGCCATACCGGTGAAGGCGTACTGGGTGCCGGGCTTGCCGACGTTGCCGGTCAGCAGCCACACCAGCTTCTCCACGTAGCTGACCACGGTGGAGTAGCGGTTCATCTGCACCCCGAGATCCTCGAGCGCGGCCACCGACCGCGCCCGCGCCAGCCGGTGCGTGGCCGCGGTCACCAGCTCGAGGTCGACATCGGCGGTGGCGCAGTACTTCTCGATGGGGACCGCGCGCAGCACGGCCAGCACCTCGTCCAGGCCCTCGGCCCGTTCGGCGAGCCAGGCGCGGTCCAGCAGGTCGTCGCGCACCAGGATCGCGGCCATGGCCGAGAGCAGGTATACATCGGTGCCGGGGCGCAGCTGCAGGTGGAAGTCGGCCAGTTCGGCGGTCTCGGTGCGCACCGGATCCAGCACGATCATCGACCGCTCCGGATCCCGCGCGATCTCCTTCAGGACCGTGCGCGCTCGCGGAAACCCGTGCGACTGATAGGGATTCTTGCCGACGAAGAACGCCACCTCGGCGTGCTCGACATCGGCGCGCATCGGGTAGCCGAACATCCGGGCGCCCACCCAGAAGTCGCCGGTCTTCTCCTGGGCCAGGGCGCTCGAGCGGTAGCGCATGCCGAAGGCGGCCATGGTCGCCGGAGCGTAGGCCCCGCCCAGGTGATTGCCCTGCCCGCCGCCGCCGTAGTAGAAGATCGATTCGCCGCCGTAGCGCAGCGCGACCTCTTGCAGTCGCGCGGTGATATCGGAAATCGCGGTGTCCCAATCGATTTCCTCGTACTCGCCGTCCGCGCGGCGGCGCAGTGGCGTGGTGATCCGCCCGGTGCGCCCGTTCTGGTAGTGGTCCAGCTGCAGCGCCTTGTTGCAGGTGTAGCCCGCCGAGGCCGGGTGCAGTTTGTCACCGCGGATCTTCTCGAACGAGCGCCCGTCCGGCCCGAGGAGGACCTGGATACCGCAGTTGCACTCGCACAGGATGCAGGCCGTGGGCTTCCACTCACTCATCGGCCCAGCGTAAGCCAGTCAGTTCACAAACGCTACCGACTTCGCCGAATCGATTCCCGTACGCTCGACACCGACGCACGAGCACCAGCCCGAACAGCACGAACCGGACGATCCACCGGACCGTCCCGACCCGTGAGAGGCGATCCGTGAGCACTGCGAGCGACACTTCCGCCGACAATCTCGACACCGGCGAGGGCGACACCATCGCCCCCGAGCCCTACCGGCTCACCGACGCCCCCGGCCCGCTGAGCCCCGGCGAACTCACCGCCCTGGACGCCTGGTGGCGCGCGGCGAACTATCTCGCGGTCGGGCAGATCTACCTCATGGACAACCCGCTGGTGCGCACCCCGCTCGAACCACGGCACATCAAACCCCGCCTGCTCGGGCACTTCGGCACCGTCCCCGGCCTGAATCTGGTGTGGGCGCACGCGAATCGGGCCATTCGCGCCCGCGATCTCGACGCCGTCTTCGTGGCCGGCCCGGGGCACGGCGGACCCGGCCCCAACGCCTGCGGCTGGCTCGAAGGCACCTATTCCGAGCTGTACAGCGACATCCCGCAGAACGCGGAGGGCATGCGCGCGCTGTTCGCCCAGTTCTCCTTTCCCGGCGGCGTTCCCAGCCACTGCGCCCCCGAAACCCCCGGCTCGTTCCACGAGGGCGGCGAACTCGGCTACTCGCTGCTGCACGCTTTCGGTGCGGCACTGGACAATCCGGATCTGACGGTGTTCTGCGTCATCGGCGACGGTGAGGCCGAGACCGGGCCGCTCGCGGGCAGCTGGCACGCCAACAAATTCCTGAGCCCCGCCCGCGACGGCGCGGTGCTGCCGATCCTGGCGCTCAACGAATACAAGATCGCCAATCCGACCATCCTGGCCCGGATTCCCCGGGACGAACTCGAATCCCTGCTGCGCGGTTACGGTTACGATCCGCACTTCGTCTCCGGCAGCGATCCCGGCGCGGTGCACCAGGCCATGGCCGCGGCCCTCGACGCGAGTCTCGACGCCATCGCCGCGGCCCAGCGCGCCGCCCGCGCCGACGGCAGCACCGAGCGCCCGGCGTGGCCGATGATCGTGCTGCACACCCCCAAGGGCTGGACCTGTCCCCCGGTCGTCGACGGCGAACCCGTCGAGGGCACCTTCCGCGCGCATCAGGTACCGCTGCCGGCCGCGCGCCAGAACGCCGAACACCGGGCGGTGCTCGAGCGGTGGCTCGAGTCGTATCGACCGCGCGAACTCTTCGACGCCGACGGCACGCCCGTGCCCGAACTACTGGCCCTGTCCCCGGCCGGCGACCGGCGCATGAGCGCCAACCCGGTGGCCAACGGCGGTGCGCTGCTGCGGGATCTGACCCTGCCGCGCTGGCGGGACTTCGGCGTCGAGGTCGTCACCCCCGGCGCGGTCAAGCACGAGGCCACCCGCGTGCTGGGCGGCTGGCTGGCCGAGGTCACCCGGCGCAACCCCGACAACTATCTGACCTTCGCCCCGGACGAGCTCGCCAGCAACCGGCTCCAGGACATCCTCGCGGTCACCGGCCGCGACTGGCAGGGCGAGATCGGCGAATTCGACGTCGATCTCGACCGCACCGGCCGGGTCGTCGAGGTGCTGTCCGAACACATCTGCCAGGGACTGCTCGAGGGCTACCTGCTCACCGGCAGGCACGGCACCTTCACCTGCTACGAGGCGTTCATCCACATCGTCGACGCCATGTTCAACCAGCACGCGAAATGGCTCGACGCCAGCGCCGCCGTCCCGTGGCGGCGGCCCATCGCCAGCCTCAACTACCTGCTGTCCTCCCATGTCTGGCGCCAGGACCACAACGGCTTCACCCACCAGGACCCCGGCTTCCTGGACGTGGTGCTGAACAAGAGCCCCGAGATCGTGCGCATCTACCTGCCGCCGGACGCCAACACCCTGCTGTCCACCTTCGATCACTGCCTGCGCTCACGGCACTACGTGAACGTGGTGGTGGCGGGCAAACAGCCGCAGGAGAGCTGGCTCTCGGTCGAAGCCGCCGCCGAACACTGCGCACGGGGCATCGGCATCTGGCCGTGGGCGGGCAACCACGGCGAACCCGGCACCGCCCCCGACGTGGTGCTGGCCTGCGCCGGTGACGTCCCGACCCTGGAAACCCTTGCCGCGGCGTCGATTCTGCGCGAGCGGCTGCCCGAACTCCGGGTCCGGGTGGTGAACGTGGTCGACCTCATGCGCCTGCTCCCGCGCGACGATCACCCGCACGGCCTGCCCGACAGCGAATTCGACACCCTGTTCACCCGCGATCGCCCGGTCGTCTTCGCCTTCCACGGCTACCCCTGGCTCGTACACCGCCTGACCTACCGGCGCACCAACCACTCCGGGTTCCACGTGCGCGGCTACAAGGAGAAAGGCACCACCACAACGCCTTTCGACATGGTCATGCTCAACGACCTGGACCGCTATCACCTGGTCATGGACGTCATCGACCGGGTGGAGTCACTGCGCGAACACGCCGCCGAACTGCGCCAAGACATGGTCGACGCGCGCTGGCGGGCCCGGGCGTGGACCCGCGAACACGGCGAGGACATCCCGGTCGTCGCCGACTGGAAGTGGCTCTGAGAGTCCTCAGGCCGAGACGCTGACGGGCGTGCGCACGATGCGCCCGCCGAGGCGTTCGTTGACCGCGAACCCGTGTCGTCGGCACCACGCCGCCAGCGTCGGCACCGCGGAATCGTCGTCGCGGAAGGTCGGCACGAGCTGGCCGACGATGTACAGGTGCTGGGCGTCCGCGGCCCGGCACAGCTGACCCAGCAGCGCCGAGCCGAAACCCGACCCGCGCAGCTCCGGAGTGACGGTGATGTTGTCGAGTTTGATCGTGTCGGCGTACAGGTCGAACACCACCTCGGCCAGCGCGTCGGCGCGGCGCAGGGCCAGCACGTCCGGCGGCAGCGGGCGCAGCTCGCCCGGCAGATGATCGGCGAGCCGGCGCGCGGCGTCCTCGTCCGGCGCGGCCCGGGTCACCGCGACCACCAGCTCGGTCAGCTCCGACACCGCGGCCCGGTCCCCGTGCGCGGCCGGCGGGCGCGTGCGCTCGGCGGTCTCGAACACGACCTGCAACTGCCGCGCCCACTGCGGCGCGGTCGCCTCGTACTCCGCGATCAGGTCCCGCAGGGTGTGTTCGAGACAGATCGAGCGCCCGAGACTGCGAATACGGCCCCCGGACAACACACCCCAGTCGTGGTCGTCCGCCCCCACCCCGTGATGGGCCAGTTCGCGCAGCAGCGCGTCGCGCCGACCGGCCGCGTTGGCGATGGACGCACCGGGCAGCCGGGCCATCCAGCGCCGCCAGCCGGTGAGATTGGCGCGAATCCGGACGGCCGCCACATCACCGCTGGCATCGAGGTAGTTGCGCAGCGCTTGCTGACGTCTCTCCAGCAGCTCGCTTCTGCGCTCCAATCCCGGATCCGCGGGTAGTGATTCGGCCTCACTCATACCCAACAAGCTAGCGCCAGGGTCACAAGAGGCAGGTTATCGGCGCGCTCGAGATTTCATTCGATGCAAAAACCGCTGCCTGCGCGCTACCGGGGAACGGTTTGCTGGTCGGTCCACAGGACATCCGACGGAGCCGGGCGCACGGGCCGCGGCGGCTCGTCCGCGAGCGCGGAGATCCGGGTCAGCAGATCCCACTCGTACTGTTTGGCCTGCGGGCGCGTGTAGTGGAACGACGTGCGCAACGCCTCTCGCGCCTTGCGCCGCCGGCCGTGCGTCAGCAGCGACTCCAGCGCCGACAGTGGGCCCAGCTCCCGCGCGGCCGGCTGGGAGATGGTGGCGCGGAACCACTTCCGCTCCTCGCCCAGCACCCAGCGGTAGGCGAGCAGGAAGATCGCCAGGTCGATCACCACCGGCAGGAACAGCACCAGCACACCGGGGCCGGCCGCGCGCGGCGCGTCGAAGATCGCGTGCATGGACACCGCGAGCAGATAGAACAGCGTGAAGGTCGCGATCCGCCACACCCACGACCGGTCGGTGCGCGTCAGCAGCACGACGATGCCGACACCCACCAGCGCCGACATGGCCCAGTGCGAGGTGAACGCGGTGAGCAGCCGCAGCAGCGCCACCACGAACACGTCGAGCACCGGGTGCTGCGGCGAGGCCACCGCCGTCTGCAGGCTGTACAGCATGTCCTCGGAGATCTGCGCGCCCAGACCGACCGCGCCGCCGATCAGGAAGCCGTGCATCGGGCGACTCAGCCGCGACCGGAACAGCACCGCCACCACCGCGATGCCGATCGCCTTGATGAACTCCTCGTCGATGGGCGCGGCGATGGCGGCCTGCCAGTTCGAGGCGAACTCGTCGCCGCCCAGGTTCGTGACCACCCGCGTCACCCGGTCGTTGGCCCACAGCGCGGTACCCGGCCACACCAGCGCACCCCAGGCGAAACCCATCACGATCGGCGCGAGCAGCCGGGTCCGGGCCCGGAACATGTCCAGCCAGAACAGGATTCCGCCGAACACCAGGAACGTCAGCGCGGTGATCGGCAGCGCGGCCAGGGCCGGTCCGCCGCCGTAGACCACCAGGCCGAGCGCCTGGATCAGGAACAGCAGCGGCCCGTACACCAGGGCCGCGCAGTACACCCAGAACAGCGCCGACCGCGGCTGCACCCAGCTCACAGTTCCACCGCCTTCGTGCTCGCGAGCACCATGTCGATCAGGGCCCGGCCCGCCTCCCGGGTCGGGCCGGACACGGTGATCGTCACCCCGATGTCGCCGCTGTTGGCCACCGCGCACACCGCGCCCGCCGTCCCCGGCAGTACACAGGTGAGGCCGCGGAACGAACCGTCGTCGATGCGGCCGCCGTCGAAATCGGCGGCCTGACCGGAGGCCTTGATCGGCAACAGCAACCGGGGCGCTGCGGTGTCGAAATCGGTGATGCCGTCGACCACCGAGATGATCATGCGCTGTTCGCCGATCTCGGATCTGAGCACCGCGGTGGACTCGCTGCCGGTGGCGACGCGCGCCATGGCCTCGGGCACCGCGAAGGTGATGGCGTTGGCCGGATCCACGCCGCCGTTGATCGCGCCGACACCGCTCGCGGACAGGGTGATGGTGTCACCCTTCGAGACGGGAGTCTCCCGCGTCGGGACCGCGTGATCGACGATGACCGGAACGATCAGAATGGCCGCGAGCGCGCCCACCGTCGCTATCGCGGGACCCACCGAATGCAGCGAATCCAGAAGGCGCGTCATGCTTTCCAGCCTCTCGGTCCGGGCGGCGCGAGCGCCACGGTCCGTGCCCGTCACCGGGCCGCTCGCCGAAAAGCCGTCCGCCAAAGCTTGCCGAAAGTTAACCACAAAACAGACAAATCGCCTGGCATAAACGCCGGGAAATCGAGAGGCGACAAAAACGGCTCCCGGAGGCCATCTCCGGGAGCCGCTCTCGACCGCCCCGCGCGGGGCGGTGCGGTTACAGCAGGTTCGCCAGCCCCGACAGCGGACCGGGCAGCCCGGCCACGTGGTTCTTCAATCCGGTCAGCACCGGGTTGGGCGTCGCGGCGCGCAGCCGATCGAGCTCGGCCTGCATGACGCCGAGCGTCTCGTCGTAGAGCCCGTCCACCAACTCGGCGTCCTCCGGATCACCCGGCTGGGTGGACCAGTCCAGGGCGGGCAGGAAGCTGACGTCCACGTGCGAGGGCAGCGGAATCTGCGGCACGATCGGCGCGACACCGAAAGGCAGGCCGACGGTGTACGGAAACACCTTGGCGCGCAACATCTTGTCGATGCCCAGCGCACGCGCGGTGCTCTCCCCGCGGCTGAGGATGAAGATCGAGTCGTGCCCGCCGTTCGCGACCGCCGGAATCACCGGCACCCCGAGCTTGAGCGCGAGCCGGATGAAGCCCTTGCGATTGGCGAAATCCACCTTGCCGCGCTCGGTCCACGGCCGGCAGGCTTCCCAGTCCCCGCCGGGGTAGACCATGACCGCGCCGCCGTCCTTGAGCCCGGCCGCGGCGGCCTCCTGCGAGGCCGGAATCACACCGAAGCCGCGCAGGCCGTCGCCGATTCCCGGTGCGCGCAAAAGGATTTCGTGCGCCACACCGTAGGTCGGCTCGTTCGGCCTGCGATCCAGGGCGGCCATGAAGGTGATCCACACCTCCGGCGCCCAGTAGATCGAGGAATGGTTGCCGATGATCAGCGCGGGACCCGAGGCCGGCAGATTCTCGATACCGGTGACCTTGGGCGTGAAGTAACTCGTGTAGGCCCGCGCGAACGGCAGCAGCGGGTGGTTGGGATCGGGCAGTACGGGTGTCTTGTCCATGAAATTGTCCTGTCGTATTGCGTTGCCGGTGACGGGCTGTACGCGACGACATACGCCGACACTTGATCCAGCTGCGAGCCGAAAGAATTGCCCCCGGTCACATCCCCATTGATATTCCGACGGCCGCGCCCGCGCGGTCCGGTATGGCAGTGCGATTGTCGCTGCGTTGCGACTGGTTGCCCGTCACCGTCCTCCTGCCCCTTCGACGTTACCAACCCAAGCATTTGCTTGGTAGGAAGTGTGCGAAACCCAACAGCCGATGGAAACGGCCACCCGGCGAATCCGGGTGCGGCTTGGGATGTCCGACGGCCGCTGCCCAGGAGGTCCGGGCGGTTTTTGTGCGGCGCACCGGAACTCGATCGCGAATACGGCACGCCGGATTCACATGCCCAGATGCGCATATCCGGGTAAAGGAATGTCGTGGGCGCGCGGGGGCCCCCCGGCGGCCCCCCCATAGACGCTTGGGGGGGGGGTAAGTCCCCGCCCCGGCCGGCGGCAACGCCCCCCCCGGCCCCGGAGCCCACCACCGCCCTCCCCCCCCACCCCGCCACCGCC
>NZ_JBSHMS010000001.1:0-27894 GCF_053645575.1 Nocardia sp. NPDC055321 | reverse complement strand
TGGGGGGCCCCCCCCCAACCTCCTCGGTAACCCGGCCCGGCGTATGAAACCCCCCATCCCGCCAATGGCGGTCTCTGGGCGGGGGGGGCCCGGGGGGCCCCCCGCGCGCCCCACCCACATCGACGGTTCGGGTGCGGATCAGTCCCGGCCGCGGCGGCGGTACAGGACCCCGGCGGCGACGTAGCCCACCAGCGCGATCCCCGCGCACCAGGCCAGGGCGATGGCGGCGCTGTCACCTATCGGCGTGCCCATGAGCAGGCCCCGGGTGGTTTCGGTGATCGAGGTGACGGGCTGGTGCTCGGCGAAACCGCGCAGCCAGCTCGGCAGGGTGTGCACCGGGACGAACGCGCTGCTGATGTAGGGCAGGAACATGAAACTGAAGGTGAAACCGTTGGCCGCCTCCGGATTAGGGGCCAGCAGGCCCAGCGCCGCCGCCAGCCAGGACAGCGCCAGGATGTAGAACGCGAGCAACCCGGCCACCGCGAGCCAGCGCAGCGGATCACCCGTCGGCCGGAAACCCAGCGCCACCGCCACCAGAATGACCAGGCCGGTGGTGAGGAGATTGCGGATGACGCTCTCCACCACATGGCCCGAGAGCACCGACGAGCGGGAGATGGCCATCGCGCGGAAGCGATCGACGATGCCGTTGTGCATATCGGTCGCCACCCGGGGCGCGGTCAGCGCGGCGCCGAAACCCGCGCACAGCAGAATGATCCCGGGCACCACGTAATCGATGTATTCGCCGGTGCCGACGCTCATCGCGCCGCCGAATACGTAGACGAACATGAGCAGAATGACGACCGGAATGGCGACGGTCATCAACAGCGTGTCCGGACTACGCAGGGTGTGGCGCGCACTCCGGCCGAGCATGGTGGTCGAATCCTGCGCCGCGCGAACGAGAGTGGTCACGACTGAGAGCCTTTCCGGTCGGTTCCGGTCAGCGCGAAGAAGACATCGTCGAGATCCGGGGTGTGAATGGCGAGACGGTCGATGGTGAGATCGTGATCGTCGAAACGGTCGAGCAGGCCGCGGATATCGCCGACCGAGCCGTCCGAGGGCACGTCCAGAGCCAGTTGCTCGGCGTCGACCTCGCCGGCCGGCACCACCCGCGCCGCCGCGGCGAGGCCGTCGGCGTCGGCGAAGGTCAGGCGCAGATGTCCGCCCGGCACCAGCTGTTTCAGCTCGGCGGCGGTGCCCTCGGCGACGATGCGGCCGCCGTCGAGCACGGCGATCCGGTCGGCGAGCTGATCGGCCTCCTCGAGGTACTGCGTGGTGAGGAAGATGGTGACGCCCTGGCCGACCAGGCCGCGAATGACGTCCCAGAGTTCGCGGCGGCTGCGCGGATCCAGGCCCGTGGTCGGCTCGTCGAGGAAGACGATGCGCGGGTCGCCCATCAGGCTCATGGCCAGGTCGAGTCGGCGCACCATACCGCCCGAATAGGTGCCGACGCGTTTCGACGCTGCCTCGACCAGGTCGAACTGCTTCAGCAGAGTCGTTGTGCGCCTTGCTGTTTCCGCCGCACCCAGATGCAGGAGCCGCCCGGCCAGGCGGAGGTTCTCCGCGCCGGTGAGCACCTCGTCCACCGAGGAGTTCTGCCCCGTGACGCCGATGGCCGCGCGCACCTTGTCGCCCTCGCGGGCCGGATCGTGGCCGCCGACCAGCACCTCTCCCCCGTCGCGCGTGCCGAGCGTGGTGAGGATGCGGAGCATGGTGGACTTGCCCGCACCGTTCGGGCCGAGTAGCGAGAAGACCGTTCCCGCAGGGACATTCACGTCGATGCCGCGCAGAACGTGGTGGTGGCCGAACGATTTGACGAGCCCGGAGACTTCGATGGCGGGCCGTCGGCTGACTGCTGTCATGGGGTCCTCTGAATCCGAATGCGATCCGAAACTGTGTATGTCATACACTGTGTTTATAGCGTACACAGTTCTTGGCATGGCGCAAGATGGTGACGCAGGATGTGCGCGGCGGATACGAACAGGAGGCCCGGTGGCGAACGAGGAGCAGGTCCTACCCCCGGCGATGAAGCTCATGTGGGACACGGACGGCGCGGGCACCCGCGGGCCCAAACGCGGGCTCAGCCTGGACCAGATCCTCGACGCCGCCATCAGGATCGCGGATGCCGACGGCTACGCCGGACTCTCCATGGGCAAGCTCGCCAAGGAGCTCGGATTCACCACCATGTCGCTCTACCGCTACGTGGACAGCAAGGAAACCCTGGTCGAGCTGCTCTCGGACCGGGCCATCGGCGATCCGCCGGTGATCCCGCCGGGCGCGGACTGGCGCGCCGGCCTCGAAGCCTGGGCCTGGGGCGAGTTCCACGCCATACGGCGGCACGACTGGTGGCTCGACATCCCGCTCACCACTCCCCCCGTGGGCCCGAACAACATGGGCTGGCTCGAGGCGGGCATGACGGCGCTGTCCGGCATCGCCGCCCCCGAGCCGGTGCGCCTGCAACTGGTGGTGAACCTGTCGCTGTACGTCATCGGCCGCACCCGGTTCCTGCGCGACACCGTCAAGAGCGTCGAGAACGAACTCGACTACTCCGCCGCCCTGAGCCTGGTCCTGGACCCCGCCCGCTTCCCCGCCGTCGCCAGCGCGATCGCCCACCGCGCGTTCGACGACGAGGAAATCAATTGGGAGGAAGCGGATTTCACGTTCGCCCTGGATCGGCTACTGGACGGGTACGCCCAGTTCATCGCGACCTTCGAGGAGCCGGAGGACTGACCGTCGCCCGAGCGCGATCACATCGGATCGGGCGGGGCCGTACCGCCGTGGGACCTGGAAACCTCGCGGGGGTCGGTGGTACGGAAGGCCTCGAGCAGGGCGTGGGCCTGGGCCTCGGGATCGGCGGGGTCGGCTCGGACGCTGAAGCCGAATTGGTTCGATCGCGGTTCGGTTGTCGAGAACAGGTAGACACGCGCGTGGTCCAGGTCCTGCACCCACGCCGAGATCCAGCTGATGGAGCAGTTCCAGCGGTCCAGGATGCCCGGATCGGCACGGAGGCCGCGCAGCAGCGCGCGACTCAGGGTGCGGGCGGGCCACTCCCAGTCGGTGTTCCGCTCGGCAGAATCGAGTTCACGGTCGTATTCGGATGCGGGAAAACGCATCTCGGGTGGCGGGTCACCCTCACCCGTGTTGACCCAGTCGCACCAGACGACCTCGTCGCCCTCTCGAACGACGGTGACATACAGTGCGCCGCCGGACGCTTCGGTGCTGTACGCGACCGCGAGGCGCACCCTGCGCCGCTCCACGGTGGCCCGCAACTGACCTTCGAGCAGGTTCTCCGGCGGTTCGGAGTGGCCGTGGGGGAAGGCGGTGGCGATGACGGGGTGGCCATCAATCAGAACTCTGACCTCGGCGTTTCCGCAGACGTCCCGACCGGGTTGCGCCGGGCTGACGATGCGGATCTCGAAGCGGCTCTGCCCTTCTCGAAGGTCCGCCTGAAGGGGCGGGACGGGCGGCGCGGCGAGCTGATCGCGAATCCAGCGCGCACGCCAGAGCGTGTGCTCGTCGTTCCGCTCCTGGGCCAATTCGAGGGCGACCCGCAGATACGACTCCCACGGCTCCGAACTCAGTCCGGCCCGAATACGCTCCAGCAGCGACTCCCGCTCCCCCGCCGGCCATTCCATGCCCGCCGCGGCGCCGGTGCGCAGGTCCTGGACGAGCGCCGCGAAAGCGCCCATGCGCGTCAGCGAGGGTTCCATGGCGGGCAGCTCGTCCGCCAGCAGCGCGAGCACCCGGCGGGCGTCGGGGTAGTTCTCGATCTCGGTGCGGTAGTCCCGATGGGAGATCAACTGCACCATGATCGCCAGCGCCTGATCGCGCAGCCGATCGTCGCGACCGTCCTCGGCCAGGGCGTCGGGCAGCCGGGTCACCCGGGCGATCTCGCGGGCCTGAACGCTGCCGCCGGGCCCCTCGGCGATGAAAGCGTTGCGCAGCAGCCATTGCCGCGCGGCGGGATCCGCCTGTTTCACCAGGGCGTTCATGACATAGATGCGCTCGCGGCGACGGGTGCGCTCACTCAGCCACACGAGATCGAAGGCCGCGCCGGGCACGGTGCCCAGTATCGATATGGCGCGTTCGGCGCACCACGGCAGCAGGGCCATCGTGCGCAGCAGGGGAATATCGGCCGGGGCGGCGCAGGATTCGAGCAGGCGCAGGCCGACCAGGACGGGGCGAGGATCACTGCCGTGGCGCACCAGCCAGGCGCCCACCTCGCGGGCCCGGGCCGGAGCCGGTGCGCCGACGGCGGTCAGGGGAATCAATTGACGGGTGTAGCGCAGCGCGGAAATTCCGATGGCGGGATCCACGAGAGCGTCGTGCAGGCGGGCGTGGGATCCGTCGTGCTCGGTGAAAAACGAGGTCAGGATCTCGGATACATCGGCGCGGCTCTGCGGTCCGCTCCGTGAACCACGTTCGCGCACAGCGTGTTCGAGCGCGTCCATGAGCGGGTCGCCGCTGCCGGGCAACGGAGTGTCCGGGCTGCGCAGATGCAGCGCGGTGATCTGGTCGAACAGGGAATCCGGGTGCTCGAGCGCACTGCGCTCGCCGTGTGCACTCACCGGGAAAGGGTGGTCTCGATTCTCTCGATCATGCGGTCAACCATAGCCGGGCGCGATCGGACAGCCAAGCGAGAATACGAAAGGCCCTCGAAGGCAAGTGGATTCACTCACGATCGAGGGCCTGTCGAGGTGCCGCTACTTCTTGCTCCGGTCGCGCTTCTCGCGCACGCGCACGTTCACGCGCACCGGGGAGCCGTCGAAGTTGAACTCCTCGCGCAGCTTTCGCTCGATGAAGCGGCGGTAGCCCGCCTCGAGGAAGCCGGTGGTGAAGAGCACGAACGTCGGCGGGCGGGTCGAGGCCTGGGTCGCGAACAGCACGCGGGGCAGGCGGCCGCCGCGCATCGGCGGCGGGGTCGCGGCCACGACCTCCTTGAGCCAATTGTTCAGGCGGCCCGTGGAAATGCGCTTGTCCCACGACTCCAGCGCGGTTTCCATGGCGGGAACCAGCTTCTGCACGGCACGGCCGGTGTGCGCGGAGATGTTGACCCGCTGCGCCCAGCGGACCTGCACCATCTCGCGGTCGATCTCCCGCTCGAGCTGCTCGCGGCGGTCCTCGTCGACCAGATCCCACTTGTTGTAGGCGATCACCAGCGCGCGGCCGGTCTCGGCCACCATGGAGATCACGCGCAGATCCTGTTCGGTCACCGGCTGCGAGGCGTCGATCAGCATGACCACGACCTCGGCGGCCTCCATGGCCGACTTGGTGCGCAGCGAGGCGTAGAACTCCGTGCCGCTGGCGTTGGCCACCTTGCGGCGCAGACCGGCGGTGTCGACGAAATTCCAGGTCTTGCCGCCCAATTGGACCAGCGAGTCGACCGGGTCGACCGTGGTGCCCGCGACATCGTGCACCACCGAACGCTCGGCACCCGACAGCTTGTTCAGCAGACTGGACTTGCCGACGTTCGGCTTGCCGACCAGCGTCACGCGGCGCGGGCCGCCGATCTGCCCGGTGCCCTCGCGCGGGGTCTCGGGCAGCACCGACAGGATGTCGTCGAGCAGATCACCGGTGCCGCGACCGTGCGCGGCGGAGATCATCTTCGGCTCGCCCAGACCCAGCGACCACAGCTCGGCCGCGTCGGATTCGATCTTCTGGTTGTCGACCTTGTTGGCCACCAGGATGACCGGGGTCTTGGAGCGGCGCAGCACCTTGGCCACCGCTTCGTCGGTGGAGGTCGCGCCGACCGTGGCGTCCACGACCACCAGGATCGCGTCCGCGGTGTTCATGGCGACCTCGGCCTGGCGGGCCACCGACTGCTGCAGTCCCTTGGCGTCGGGCTCCCAGCCGCCGGTGTCCTGCACCAGGAATCGCCGCCCGGCCCAGTTGGCCTCGTACGAGATGCGGTCGCGGGTGACGCCCGGAACGTCCTCGACCACCGCTTCGCGACGGCCCAGAATACGGTTCACCAGAGTCGATTTGCCGACGTTCGGCCGGCCGACAATGGCCAGGGTGGGCATGGCGAGGTACTCGCCACTCTCCTCGCCTTCGAGTTCGGCGATCTCCCAGTCGGATTCGTCCGACCAGATGCCGTCACCGGCGAAGGTGTCCTGCGTCACTGCGCGCCTCCTGCCGAAATCTGCTGCCGCACAACGCGATACAGCTCGTCGATAACCTCGTCCTTGTTCAGGTCGCTGGTGTCCACCAGGATCGCGTCCGCGGCCGGACGCAGCGGGGACACCTTGCGGGTGGAATCGAGGTTGTCGCGGCGCTGGACATCGGCCAGCACCGCCTCGTAATCGTCGCCCCGGCCCTCGGCGATGTTCTGCGCGTTGCGGCGCTGCGCGCGGGCCTGCGCGGACGCGGTCAGATAGATCTTCACGTCGGCGCCGGTCAGCACCACCGTGCCGATGTCGCGGCCCTCCACCACGATTCGGCCCGCGGCCGCGGCGATATCGCGCTGCATGGCGACCAGCAGCTCACGCACCTCGGGCACGGCCGACACCGCGGACACGGCCTTGGTCACCGCGTCGCCGCGGATCTCCGAGGACACGTCCTCACCGTCGAGCAGAATCACCTCGCGGCTGGGATCGTTGCCGATCGTCAGCGGCAACTCCTTGACCGCCACCGCGATCGCGGCGGCATCGTCCAGATCGACGCCGCCGCGCAGCACGCGCAGCGTCGCGACCCGGTACATGGCGCCGGTATCGAGATAGCTCGCGCCCAGCCGCGTGGCGAGCAGACGCGAAACACTGGACTTGCCGGTGCCGGACGGTCCGTCCATGGCAACGACGAGCGACGACGTACCCGTCACCTCACCGGTCTCCTCGATCAGCGAACTCACACCATTCACAACGACACCGCCTCGTAGAGCTTCCCGATTTCGTCCCGGCCCAGCACCCGCAGCGCACCCGGCCGCTGATCGCCGAGGGCGACCGGGCCGATATGGGTGCGCACCAGCGCGATGACCGGGTGATCGACCGCGGCCAGCAGGCGGCGAACGATGTGCTTGCGACCCTCGTGCAGGACCACCTTGACCAGCGAACGGCCCTGACCGACCTCGAGCACGACGAACTTGTCGACCTTGGCCGGGCCGTCCTCCAGCTCCACGCCCTCGCGCAGCAGCTTGGCGACCTGACGTTCCTTGACCTCGCCGTTGACCGTGGCCAGGTAGGTCTTGGACACCTCGAACGACGGGTGCATCAGGCGGTGCGCCAGATCGCCGTCGTTGGTGAGCAGCAGCAGGCCCTCGGTGTCGGCGTCCAGGCGGCCGACGTGGAACAGGCGCTGCCCGGCGGCGACCCGCTCGGCGACGATGTCGCCCACGCACGGGCGGCCCATCTCGTCGCTCATGGTGGACTGCCAGCCCTTGGGCTTGTTCAGCGCCAGGTAGACCTGCTCGGACCGCACCACGACGCGGACGCCGTCCACGCGGACCACCGCGTTCTGCGGGTCGATGCGCAGGCCCTGCTCGCGCACGATCTTGCCGTCGACCTCGATGCGACCGGCGTCGATCATCTCCTCGGCGGCGCGGCGCGAGGCCACACCCGCCTTGGCGAGCACCTTCTGCAGCCGCTCGCCCTCACCCCACGGCAGCTTCTTCGGGCCGCCGGCCTCGGGCTGATCCACGTGCTGGTGCCGGGCGGGCTTGGCGTTGCTCAGCAGGACCGACACATCGGGCGAGGGCCGATGCACCTTCTTGGCGGCGGGCTGGGCCGCGGGCGTGGCCGGGCGGCCGAAACCGCTGCGGCCCTGGGCGCCCCGGGCGTCGCCGCCGCGCGGCGCGGAGGAATTGGTGCGGGCGGACGGGGCCGCGCCGCGCGAAGTGCCGCGCGCGCCTTCGTAGGAGCCGCCGCGGGCGGAGTTCCCGCCGCGCGAACCGTCGTAACCGCCGCCGCGCGAAGCGTTTCCGTCACGCGAGCCGTCGTAGCCGCCGCGCGAATTGCCGCCCCGTGCGCCCTCGTAACCGCCGCCGCGTGAGGTGTTTCCGCCGCGCGAACCCTCGTAGCCGCCGCGACCGGAGTTGCCGCCGAACGACCGCGATTCGCCGTAGCCCGAACCGCCGCGGGAGCCGCCACGCGAGTCGGAACCGCCGCGCGAACCGTACGAACCCGAGCCGCCCCGCGAGCCCTCGTAGGACGAACCGGCGCCGCGCGAATTGCCGCGCGAACCCTCATAGGAGCCGGCGCCGCCGCGCGAGCCGCCCCGGGAATCGCCGCGGCCGGAGCCGCCGCCCCAGGACTGCGCGTCGCCGCGGGCTCCGCCGCGTGGTGCGCTCGCACCGCGCGAGCCATAAGAATCGCCACTTCGGGCGGACCTGTCGGCCCTGCCGCGGGTCGGCTGAGACCCTCTGGGTTCGTAACCCTTACTGCGTTCCGGTGTGCCATCTCGGCGAGCGGGAGTATTCACGATGTCCTTGTTTCAATCCTCGGCGCCGAGGTCGATGTCCGACTCGGCTGGTTTTTTCAGCCTGGTGTACCGGGGGTCGGTCTCCAGGCTCTCGTTGATCTCGTCGATCAGGTCGACGCCCGGGAGCAAGGGCGCCAACGGCGGCAATTCCGCCAGGGACGGGAGCCCGATCCGTTCCAGGAACAGTTCGGTGGTGGCATACCGGGTGCCGTTGGTATCCGGGTCCGCACCACTCTCCGCGATCAGCCCCCGCGCCAGCAGGGTGCGGATCACGCCGTCCACGTTCACTCCGCGCACCGCACTCACACGGGCTCGGGTAACCGGTTGACGGTACGCGATGACCGCCAGTGTTTCCAAAGCGGCGCGGGTCAGTTTCGAGCGCGCGCCATCCAACAGCATACGTTCCACGTAGGGCGCGAACTCCGTGCGCGTGTAGTACCGCCACCCGTCCCCCACGAACCTGAGATCCATGCCACTGCGCCGCACGGTCAGCTCCGCCGACATCTCCCGCAGCAGGGTCTCCACCCGCCGCGGGGTGTCGTTGACCGCCGCCGCGAGCAGTTCGACGGGCGCCGGGGCGTCCACGACCAGCAGCATCGCCTCGAGCGCCGACCGCAGCTCGTCCTCGTCGAGCGCGTCGAACTCCCCCGCCTCCCCCTCGTCCCCGAAGTCCAGCCGCCCCTGCCCCGGCTCCTCGTCCGCCGAGTCCGGAGCGTGTGCGGATTCACCTGTGATATCCGCGTCAGTGGGCGCCGGGCCGTCGTCCGCGACGCCGGCCGAGCCATCCGCATCCGCCGAATCGGCCGACTCGGCCCCGGCCGCAGACGCGGGCTCGCTCGAATCCGATTGCGCGGTGGTCGCGACGGGGTCGGCATCACCGTCGTCGTCGGCGCGCACTGACTCGATCACCCGTAGTCCTCCTCGATGGTCACCGGCTCGGCCGGTTGGTCCGCGAGCTCGCCGATCCAGCTGATCGCGAGCGGGCCCAGCGGATCGGGCTGGTCGAACTCGATCGTCTTGCCGCGGTAGAGCTCGAGCAGCGCCAGGAAGCGGGCGACGATCTGCACCGCCACCTCGCAGTCGGCGCAGAGCTCGGTGAAGCTCGTCCAGCCGCCGGCGCCGCGGCTCTTCAGCATCTCCAGAACCAGGGCGGCCTGCTCGGCGACCGAGACCGAATGCTGATGAATGTGATCGAGCCCGACGGTGGGCACCGGGCGCGGGGTGAACGCGGTCGCGGCGACCTCCGCGAAACCCGCGGCATCCACTCCCAGGGTAACGTCCGGCAACAGCTCGAGGTAGCGCTCCTCCAGCGAGACCGCGCGCGGATAGCGTTGCAGCGCAGCGGCCTCGAGCTCGCCCAGCAATTCCGCGACCTGTTTGAAGGCGCGGTACTGCAGCAGGCGCGCGAAGAGCAGGTCGCGAGCCTCCAGCAACTCCAGATCGTCCTCGTCCGAGACCTCGCCCGAGGGCAGCAGGCGCGCGGCCTTGAGATCGAGCAGGGTCGCGGCGACCACCAGGAACTCGGTGGTCACGTCCAGGATCTTGTCCGCGCGCAGGCCCTGTTCGCCGGACATGCTGGCGGTCAGCGCCTTGGTGTAGGCGATGAACTCGTCGGTGACCTTGTGCAGCGCCACCTCGGTGACATCGAGCCGGCGCGAGGAGATCAGCTGCAGCAGCAGGTCGAAAGGCCCCTGGAAATTGGTGAGCCGCAGGTGAAATCCGGTTTTCGAGCCCGCGTCGCCGGACTCGCCCGTGCTCTCCGGAGCGGCGTCCGACGGCTCGGACACGACCGCGCCGGCGATCACCTCGTCGAGGACGTCGCCCGGTTCACCCTCGCGCTCGGCGTCGAACACGCCGGAATCTCCGTCCGCGGTATCGGTCGCGAACGGCTCAGCCGCATCGCTCAACGGCCCGACCGGTGAATGACTTCCCGCGCCATCGCCCGATACGCTTCCGCACCACCGGATTTCGGCGCCCAGGTGGTGATCGGCTCACCCGCGACGCTGGCGTCGGGGAAACGCACGGTACGCGAGATCACGGTGTCGTAGACCAGGTCACCGAACACCTCGACCACGCGCGTCATGACCTGGCGCGAATGCAGCAGACGGGCATCGAACATGGTGACAACGATGCCGTACAGGATGAGCGAGGGATTCAGCCGGTCCCGCACCTTCTCCACGGTGTCGTTGAGCAGCGCCAGCCCGCGTAGCGAGAAGTACTCGCACTCCATGGGAATGATCACACCGTCCGCGCAGGCGAGCGCGTTCACGGTGAGCAGACCCAGCGAGGGCTGGCAGTCGATGAGGATGTAGTCGTACTGACTGCGCAACGGCGCCAGCGCCCGGCCCAGGGTGTGCTCGCGGCCGACCTCGTTGACGAGCTGGATCTCCGCCGCCGACAGATCGATATTGGACGGCAGCAGATCCATGCCGTCCACCTTGGTGTTCATCCGCACCTGGTCGACGCTGATCTTGCCCGGCCCGACCAGCAGGTTGTGCACGGTCAGATCGAGATCGTGATGGGCCACCCCGAGCCCGGCCGAGAGCGCACCCTGCGGATCCAGATCCACCAGCAGCACGCGGCGACCGTATTCGGCCAGCGCCGCACCGAGATTGATGGTCGAGGTGGTCTTGCCCACCCCGCCCTTCTGATTGCACATCGCCACGACCAGCGCGTCCCCCGTGTGGTCGGGCTCCGGCGGATCCGGGATATCGCGCAGCGGGCGCCCGGTGGGACCGAGCTCCGGGCTGCTGGCCACATCTGCGGCTTCCCACAGGGTTTGCGCGGCGGTCTCGATCCGCTGGCCCGCACCACCGGCTTTCGTCACGTCCGCTACTCCTTCGACGTACCTGCCCTTACCCGCCGGACCGAAAGTGCCGGTGGGGGCGCGCCCGACCGCGTGTGCGGACGGGTCACCTCTAGACGCTACCGCCTGTCGGCGTCAGACCCCTGTTCGGACACGCACCCTGAAGCTGCACTTCAGCCCCGCTAGCGGGCACGCGGATGGGCTGTTGCCCAGACCTCGTGGAGCGTGCCGACAGTCACCAGAGTGTAGATCTGCGTGGTGGTTACGGAGGCGTGACCGAGTAACTCCTGCACCACGCGTACATCCGCGCCACCGTCCAGCAGATGCGTGGCGAACGAATGTCGCAGCGTGTGCGGGGATACCTTGGCGGCGATTCCGGCCCGATCGGCCGCGGAATGCAGTACCTGCCAAGCGGTTTGGCGGGTGAGCCGGCCGCCGCGGTGATTGAGGAAGAGCGCGGGGGTCGATCGGCCGCGACCGGACAGCCCGGGCCGGCCGCGCACCAGGTACGCGTCCACCGCGGCCAGCGCGGGCCGCCCGATCGGGACCATCCGTTGCTTACCGCCCTTGCCGCGCAGCACGACAGCGCGGTCGCCGGCGTCGATGTCGTCCACATCGAGTGCGGTGATCTCGGAGATGCGCGCGCCCGTGGAGTACAGCAGTTCCAGCAGGGCGCGGTCGCGCAGACCGCGCGGGGCGTCGGGCCCCTCCGCGCCGGCGGCGTCCAGCAAACGCGAAATCTGGTCGTAGGGCAGCGCTTTGGGCAGGCGGCGCGGGGGCGTCGGCGGCTTGACCGGATGCGCCACGTCCGCCTCGGTGACGCCCTCGGCGACCGAGAATCGGTGCAGGCCCCGCACCGCGACCAGTGCCCGTGCGGCCGAACTCGCCGCCAGCGCGGCATGATCCGCGTCACCCGCGCGCAGCCACACCACGAAATCGGATATATCGGACTCCCGTACCTCGGTGAGATCCGCCACCCCGCGCTCGGTCAGAAAATCCAGATACCGCCCCAGATCCCGCCGATACGCACCGAGCGTGTTGCGCGCCATACCGCGCTCGACCGTCAAATGGTCCAGGTAGGCGTCGATTCGGCGGCTCAGCACGCTGCCATCATGGCACCGGTGACCGACAACGGCGGGCACGCACGCGCGCCCGGCGCGTGGCCGATGGAACCGGTCCGGTCGAAAAGCCTTGACCAGCACGGATACCCGAGGCGGCGGCGATACCCGCTATTTCTCGGCGGCTTTGCGATCCAGGAACTTCGTGGGCAGGCCGGGCCAGGGCGCGTCGGCGGGGCGGGGCTCGAGGCCCGCGGCTCGGGCGGCCAGCAGCGCGGTGACGCCCGCGACCGCGGTGGCGTTGGTGATCTCGCCCGCGAGGGCCCGGCGTGCGGCCTCGGCGACCGGCACCCGCAGCACCTGCAGGTCGGCTTCCTCGTGCTCGGGTTCGGGCTGCTCGGTCTCGTACAGGTCCGAGGCCAGGTAGATGCGCAGCGCCTCGTCGGTGAAGCCGGGTGAGAGCTCGATGTCCACCAGCACCGACCACTCGCGCGCGGCGAGCCCGGTCTCCTCGGCCAATTCGCGCTGGGCCGCGTGCAGCGGGTCCTCCCCCGGCGCGTCCAGCAGGCCCGCGGGCAGCTCGAGCAGCCGCCGCCCGATGGGATGGCGGTACTGGTTGATCAGCACCAGATTGTCGTCCTCGTCCACCGCGGCCACCGCCACGGCCGCGTGATGCTCGATCACCTCGCGCTCGGCGACCCGCCCGCCGGGCATGGCCACCTGATCCAGCCGGAGCGCCAGAATCGCGCCCTCGTACACGGTGCGGCTCGAAACGGTGTCGAAGTCATGCGTGCCGGGCGCGGAGTCAGCCATGAGCCAACCTTATCGGGCCGGGTGCGCGACCAGCTCGGGCCTGGGCCCGGGACACCGAACGCCGAAGGCCCGGCCCCGAACACCACCGTGAAGGCGGGGTGTTCGAGGCCGGGCCTCGGGAGAAACCGGGTCCGAGGACCGCGGGCGGCACAGCGCCCGCGGCCGTCAGCTCTTGACCTTGTCGCCCTTCGCGGCCTTGGCGGCCGCCGCGGGCTTGACCGCTTCGGCGGCGGGCTCGGGGGTGAGCTCGACCGGAAGCTGTTCGGCCGCCTTGTACTTCAGCGCGGCCGAGATGAGCGCCGCGAACAGCGGGTGCGGGCGCGTCGGACGGGACTTGAGCTCCGGGTGCGCCTGGGTGGCGACGAAGAACGGATGCTTGTCCTGCGGCAGCTCCACGAACTCGACCAGGTGGCCGTCCGGGGAGGTGCCGCTGAAACGCAGACCGCTCTTGGCGATCTTGTCCCGGTAGGTGTTGTTGACCTCGAAGCGATGGCGGTGCCGCTCGGACACCTCCGTGCTGCCGTAGGCCTGCGCCACCACCGAATCCTGCTCCAGCACCGCCGGATACGCGCCCAGGCGCATGGTGCCGCCCAGATCCGCCTCACCGGCCACGGCCTGTTCCTGATCGGCCATGGTGGAGATGACCGGGTACTTGACGTCCGGCTCGAACTCGGTCGAGTTGGCGTCGTCCAGGCCCACCGACCGCGCGGATTCGATCACCATGCACTGCAGGCCCAGACACAGGCCCAGGGTGGGAATGCCGCGGGTGCGGGTGAACTTGATCGCCCCGACCTTGCCCTCGATACCGCGAATGCCGAAGCCGCCCGGGATGAGCACGGCGTCCACGTCGGCCAGGTGCGTGCGCGCACCGGCCTCGGTCTCGCACTCGTCGGACTGCACCCAGCGGATGTTCACCTTGGCGTGCGAGGCGAAACCGCCGGCGCGCAGCGCCTCGGTGACCGAGAGGTAGGCGTCGGGCAGGTCGACGTACTTGCCGACCAGCGCCACGGTGACGTGCTCGCGCGGGTTGTGCACCCGATCGAGCAGATCGCCCCACACGGTCCAGTCCACATCGCGGAACGGCAGGCCCAGGCGGCGCACGACGTACGCGTCCAGGCCCTCGCGGTGCAGCACCTTGGGGATGTCGTAGATCGACGGCGCGTCGGGGGTCGAGATGCAGGCATCCACGTCCACGTCGCACATGAGGGCGATCTTGTTCTTGAGCGGTTCCGGCACATCGCGATCGCAGCGCAGGATCAGGGCATCGGGCTGGATGCCGATGTTGCGCAGCGCCGCCACCGAGTGCTGGGTCGGCTTGGTCTTCAGCTCGCCCGAGGGACCCAGGTAGGGCACCAGCGTGACGTGCAGGAAGAAGCAGTTGTCCCGGCCCACCTCGTGGCGGATCTGCCGAGCCGCCTCGAGGAACGGCTGCGACTCGATATCGCCGACGGTGCCGCCGATTTCGGTGATGACCACGTCGGGCACCTGGCCGTGCAGGTCCGGCTCCGCCATGGCGGTGATCCGGGCCTTGATGGCGTCGGTGATGTGCGGGATGACCTGCACGGTGTCGCCGAGGTATTCGCCGCGGCGCTCCTTGGCGATCACGGTCGAATAGATCTGACCGGTGGTGACATTCGCGATCCCGGAGAGATCGCGATCGAGGAAGCGTTCGTAGTGACCCACGTCGAGGTCCGTTTCCGCGCCGTCCTCGGTCACGAACACCTCTCCGTGCTGGAAAGGATTCATCGTGCCTGGATCGACGTTGAGGTACGGATCCAACTTCTGCATCGTCACGCGCAAACCGCGCGACGTGAGCAGCTGACCGAGGCTGGAGGCGGTCAGACCCTTACCGAGTGAAGAGGCAACGCCACCGCTGACGAAGATGTGTTTCGTGGCCGCGCGCGCCGGAATCCGTGATTGACCCACGGGACTTCACGGTAACACGAACCCCGGATGCCGATCGAATGCCACGCGGCGGACATCCCCGCGATTCCGGCCCGGCCCCCGTCGTTAACGCGAATATTGCCCGTCGGCGGCCGGTTCCGGTCAGTGCGGCAGGGCCACGACTGTGAGCGAGGTCGCGGACGCCCCGGTGCCGTATCGCCCGGTGCCGCCGTTCAGCTGTTCGGTGAGTCCGAGCACGGTGGTGATGCGGCCGATCTGGTGGTCGACGTTGTCCACCGTCGTGATCGTTGCCAGCGGCGCCTCCGAGCGTGCCACGGCGATCGCGCCGGGCCCCTCGGCGGCCCCGTAGCGACCCGCCAGCACCACGCCGGCCGAATGCGCGCGCAGGCCCGCGGCGAAGCGCGCCAGGATGGTGCCGCGATTGCTCTCGGGCGCGCGGGCGCCGTCCCCGGCCACCACGACCGAAAGCTGCGCCGGGCCCTGCACATCGGAGGTCAGGAAGCCGCCGCCGCGCAGGGTCTCCAGGGCGAGCCCGCGTTCGGGGTCGGTACCGCGCGGCTGACCGGTGGCCGGATCGGTGAGCAGGACCTGCCCGAGCAGATCGCCGGCCAGGCTGCCCTGATCGGGTGCGTCGACGCGCAGTTGCCCGCCTGCGGGCACCACGTTGGTGAGCGCGGTGCGCAGCCGATCGCTCTCGCCGGAGTCGGTGAACGCCTCGGCGAGGGTGACGCGGCCGGTGACGGCGGCGCCCGCGGCCAGCAGCGCCGCGCTCACCGCGTCGACGTCGGCGGCGTCGGCGTCCGGGGCGGCGATCACCAGGACGCTGCGCCCGGCCAGATTGCCCGCGAGCAGTTTGCCCGCCGCGCCGGACAGGAAGTCGTCGGCGGCGCGCAATTGCGCTGTGAGCCGGTCGTTCTCGGCGATCAGCGCGTCGCTCGCGGGCCGGTCGCCCTTCCCGGGGATGAACCCGTCCGAGCGGGTCTGGCTGCCGAGCACCACCCCGACCGCGAGGGCCAGGAAGACGGCGGCGATCGAAACAGCGTGGTGGCGAAAGGAAAGCACGACTCCCCTACCTGATTCCGTCGATCGTGTTCTGTATCCACAGCCAGGTGCGATCCCAGGCGTTGGTGGTCCAGTCCAGGACTTCGGCGCCCATGTGGGTGGCCAGCATCGCGACGATGAGCGCCACCAGCGCGGCCAGCACCACCAGGGCGATCGCCCAGCCCGAACCGCGCTGGCGGTACAGCACCGCAACGGCTTTCGCGTCCATGAGCTTGGTGCCGATCTTCAATCTGGTGAGGAAGGTGGCCGGGTTGGAATCGCGGCGGCCGCGATCGAAGAACTCGTCGAGCGAGACCGCCGCGCCCGCGGTGACGATCAGGCTCGCGCCGTGGTGATCGGCCAGCAGCAGCGCCAGATCGGCGGGCGCGCCCGAGGACGGGAAGGTGGTCGCGCCGATGCCGAGATCCTGGATTCGCTCCAAACCCTTTGCGTGCCCGTCGGTGTCGGCGGGCAGGATCACCTCGGCCCCGCACTTGAGGGTGTTGGCGGTGATCTCCTCGGGGTCGCCGACGATGAGGTCGGGGCGGTAGCCGTGCCGGATGAGGGTGTCCGCGCCGCGGCCGACGCCGATGAGGATGGGCGCGTATTCCTTGATGAAAGGCTTGATGCGCTTGAGATCATCGGCGTGGTCGGGTCCGTCGGCCACGACGACGACGTGCTTCTTGCGCATGTCGACCGCGACCTCGGGGACGCCGATTCCGTCTATCAGCAGCGAGCTTTCGGTGCGGATGAACTCGATGGTGTTGCCCGCGAAGGCTTCCAGGTGATCGGCCAGCCCGTTGCGGGCCTCGATCATGCGCTCGGCGATACCGAGTTCGGTGAGCTCGATGCCGTCCACGAGCGCTTCGGGTTCCTTCTTGCTCGACTTGTCGGCGTACACCACGCCGCCGTCGACGCGTACCCGCGTGCCGTCCTTGATCCGGGTGAAGACATCGGAGCTGACCGCGTCGAGCAGCAGGACGCCGTTGGCCACCAGCACCTCCGGACCCAGATTCGGGTAGCGGCCGGAGATGGAGGGCGAGGCGTTCACCACCGCGGCGACCCGGGCCTGCACCAGGCGGTCGGCGGTGAGCCGGTCCAGGTCCATCTCGTCCAGGAAGACGATGTCGCCCGGTCCCACGCGCTGCAGCAGACGCCTGGTGTTGCGGTCCACCCGGGCCGGCCCCACGATTCCGGGGAGCGTTTCGGAGTTGCGCGACAGCAGTCCCAGCATCTTCATAGCAACCGATGATTATCCGAAAGTCTCAACCTGTGGTGGAGGCGCGCCGGGCTGCCGCATTCGTCACTGTGATGCCACGCCGGTCACAGTGATGCCGGTATCCGTGAACATCCGGTACAGATATGCTCCGGGCAACGGTTCGAGAGGAGACACCACCGTTATGGCCAGCACCACCGTCGATACTGTCCTGAACGCCCCGCGCGACGTCGTCTACAAGCTGTTCACCGACCGCGACAGCATTGCGAGCTACATGCCGATCCAGATCGTGCTCAAGAAGCCCGGAGCCGGCAGCCCGTCCGGCGTCGGCGCGCAGTACCAGCTGGGTCTGGGCCCGGTCGGCGTCACGGAGGAGACCGTCGAACTGGTCCCCAACGAGCGCTTCGTCTACAAGATCGTCAAGGGCGCGCCGGTCAAGCGGCACTACGGCACCGTGACCTTCGCCGACGCCCCCGGCGGCACCCGCGTGGTCTACACCATGGACTCCGACCCGAGCCTGCCGGTGCCGGCCAAGGTCCTCGAGATCGGGCTGCGCGCCCTGATCAACCAGTTCCTGGCCGGTGCGCGCAAGGCCGTCAAATAGGCCGGGCGGCAACCCGATCGGCTGATCCGGCGCGAGCCACACCGCCGCACACCGCACCGAGTCCCCCGCGGCTCGCGGCGGCGCGGCGCGAGAGGTGTTCCGCAGCACGCCGGATCAGGTGAATCGAACGACACGGCCCCCGAACACGATGTGTTCGGGGGCCGTTCGCTGTCACTCGGTCGGATCAGTGTGCGGCGGTGACTTTTTCGGCGTCGGCCGTGGTCAGCAACTCCCAGGCGTGCGCGCGACCGGTCTCGGTGTCGTCCAAACCGGCGAGCATGCGGGCCAGTTCCACGACCCGCTCGTCCCGGGTCAGCGACCGCACCCCGGAGTTGACGCCCTTGCCGTCGTCGACCTTGTCCACCATCAGGTGGGTGTCGGCGAACGCTGCCACCTGCGGCAGGTGGGTCACCACGATGACCTGGTGGGTGCGCGCCAATTGCGCCAGGCGACGGCCGATCTCGACCGCGGCCCGGCCGCCGACACCGGCGTCGACCTCGTCGAAGACCATGGTCGTGCCGTGCTCGGAACTGGCGAGCACCACCTCGAGCGCGAGCATGATGCGCGAGAGCTCACCGCCGGAAGCGCTGCGGCTCAGGGGCAGCGGCTGCGCGCCCGAGTGCGCGGCGAGCCGGAATTCCACCTCGTCCACCCCGGTGGAACCGGCGTGCAGCTCCTGCCCGTCCACCAGCAGCGGCGCGGAATCCTGCGCACCGGCCGGAACCGGGCGCACCCCGACCTCGAGCCGGGCCCGGCCCATGGCCAGACCGCTCAGTTCGGCGCTGACCGCGGTGGCCAGCTTGCCCGCCGCCTTGCCGCGGGCCACGGTCAGCTTGCGGGCTGCCTCGCGCACCTTGTCCGCAGCGGTCTCCACCTCCGCGGCCAGGGCCGCCAGCGCCTCGTCCGAGACGTCGAGCGACTGCAGGCGCGTTCTGGACTCGTCGGCCCAGGCGATGACGCCGTCGATGTCCGGGGCGTACTTGCGGGTCAGGGTCTTGAGCTCGGCCTGCCGGGTGAGCAGGGAGTCCAGCGCGCCGGGATCCGACGGCAGATCCGACAGGTAGGAGCTGAGCTCGGTGGTCAGATCCACCACCACCGACAGCGCCTCGCCCAGCCGAGGGCCCAGCGCGGTCAGGGCCGGATCGTCGGCGGCCTCCAGGCGCGCACGGGCGGTGCCCAGCAGATCCAGCGCGCCCGAACCCTCCCCCGGGGTATCCGAGGGCCCGGCCAGGGCGTCGTGCGCGGCCGCGGCGGCCTCGCGCAGCGAATCCAGATCCGAGAGCCTGCGCACCTCGACGACGATCCGCGCGTCCTCGTCGGGTTCGGGCGCGATGGCGTCGATCTCGTTGAGCGACTGGGTCAGATGATCGGCTTCCAGCGCCAGTTCGCGACTGCGCGCGGTGCGCTCGAGCAACTGGTTGCGCGCCTCGAGCCAGGTGCGGCGCACCTTCTGGTACTTGCGCAGCAGCGGGGCGACGGCGTCGGCCGCGAACTGATCCAGCGCGTGCAGCTGCTGATCCGGCCGCTGCAGGCGCAACTGATCGTTCTGCCCGTGCACGGTCAGCAACGGGGTGGTGAAATCCGAGAGGACCGAGGCCGGAACGCTGCGCCCGCCCAGATGCGCGCGCGAGCGGCCATCGCTGCCGACCGTGCGCACGGCGATGATGCTGCCGTCGTCATCGGTTTCCGCGCCGGAGGATTCGAGTACCTCCTTGACCTCGAGGATCGCGCCGTCGTGCACCGCGTCGACGGTGAAGCGCCCCTCGACCACCGCCCGCGAGGCGCCCAGGCGCACCCGTCCCGGATCGGCGCGCGCGCCGCTGAGCAGATGCAGGCTGGTGACCACCATGGTCTTGCCCGCACCGGTCTCACCGGTCAGTACGGTCAGTCCTTCGTGGAATTGCGCGGTGGCCGTGGAAATTACGCCCAGCCCGTCAATCCTGATCTCTGTCAGCACTCGTGCTCTCCGTTCGCGCAGACGCTCGGCCTCGCCAGCCTGTCACGGGCAACTGGAATTTGCGCACCATCCGGTCGGCGAACGGCGCGGAATCGAGCCGCACCCACCGCACCGATTCGGTCCCGCGGACCGCCTCCACCCGGCCGCCCCGCGGCAATGCGAGGGTGCGACGGCCGTCGAGGAAAACTATCGCATCATGGCCCGTGGCAACGGTTTCCACCGCGATCCGGGAATCGGGGCTGGTCACCAGGGGCCGGGCGAACAGGGCATGGGCGTTACTCGGAATCACCAGCAGCGCTTCGAGTTGCGGCCACACCACCGGCCCGCCGGCGGAGAAGGCGTATGCGGTGGACCCCGTCGGAGTGGCCACCAGCACACCGTCACAGCCGAACGACGACACCGGGCGGCCGTCCACCTCGAGCACCACCTCGAGAACGCCCATGCGCGCGGCGTTCTCGATACTGGCCTCGTTCAGGGCCCAGCCGGAATCGACGAGCACATCGTCGACCCGCACGCTCACATCGATGGTCATGCGCTCTTCGATGGTGTAATCGCGGCGCACGACCTGCGATAGCGCCTCGTCCAGGTGCTCGGCCTCGGCCTCGGTGAGAAAACCGATGCGGCCCAGATTGATTCCCAGCACCGGCACCGAGGCGTTGCGGGCCAGTTCGGCCGCGCGCAGGAAGGTGCCGTCGCCGCCGAGGGCGAGCACCATTTCCGCGCCCACCGCGGCGTCGGGTGTGTGCGCCATGACGCGCACGGGATAGCCGCCGTCGGGCTCGCCCTGCTCGTCGAGATCGAAACGGGTGCTGTAGGCCTCGTCCTCGAGGACCCGCAACCCGATGCCCGCCTCGGAAAAGATCTTGGCCGCCCGGTGCGCGGTCTCGGTGATCTCCGACCGCCCGGGATGCGCGACCAGCAGGACTTCCCGTCCGGTGCCCGGCGAATTCACTGTGGTCCCTCCTGAACCGCCCGATCGATCAACCCCTGCACGCGATCCCGCTCCGCCGGCCCGAAGGCGGTGAACGCGAGGTCCGCGGCAACGGCCGAATCCGCTGCGGCCGATACCGTATCGGTTACGACCGACACGGTATCGCCACCGGCGGATTGATCGGCATCGTGCTGCGCGACAGTATTTTCTCCCGCGGCCGGAGCTCCCGCCGCCTCATTACGCAACCACAGGAAGTACTCCACATTCCCGGACGGGCCGGGCAGCGGGCTCGCCACCACGCCCCGGGTCCGCAGGCCCAGCTTCGCCGCGGCGGCCGCGACCTCCAGCACCGTCTCCGCGCGCAGCGCCGGGTCGCGCACCACGCCACCGGATCCGAGCCGGTCCTTGCCGACCTCGAACTGCGGTTTGACCATGGGCAGCAGATCGGCGCCGGGCGCGCAGCAGGAGGCCAGCGCGGGCAGCACCAGGCCCAGGGAGATGAACGAGAGATCGGCGACGACCAATTCGACTGTCCCGCCGATCAGTTCGGGGTTCAGCGCGCGAACGTTGGTGCGGTCGTGCACCAGCACCCGATCGTCGTTCTGCAGACGCCAGATGAGCTGGCCATACCCGACATCGGCGGCAACGACCTGTTTCGCGCCCCTGCTGAGCAGTACATCGGTGAAACCACCGGTGGACGCGCCCGCGTCCAGGCAGCGCTTCCCGTCGACCGAGACCCCGAGCGGTTCGAACGCCTCGAGCGCGCCCAGCAGTTTGTGCGCGCCGCGCGACGCCCACTGCACCTCGTCGGGCTCGTCGCGAACCAGCAGCGGGGCACTGGCCTCCACACCCGTCGCCGCCTTCGTGGCGACACTGCCGTTGATCAGGACGCGACCCGCGTTGATCAGCTCGACCGCGTGCTCCCGCGATCGCGCCAGTCCGCGGCGAACCAGTTCCGCGTCCACCCGTGCGCGTTTGACCACCGTCAGACCTTGTCCACCGTGGCCAGCGCCTGCACCAGCACATCGTGCGCCTGCTCCAGAATGCGGGCGCGCCGAACGATATCGGTGCCCTCGGCCGTGGATTCCCGTGCCCCGGCCGACAATTCGGCCAGCAGGGCGTCGACCTCCGCGCGGACCCGCTGCGGGTCGGCGAATTCCTGATTCGTACCCGGCAGGTGCTGACCGGGCAGCGGAGCCCCCGGGCGGGGCCCCTGGCCGGGTAGCGGCCGGGCGGGCTGCGCGGCGGCAGCGCCGTACGGGACAGGGCTTGGCGTACTCATGGTGGCGACAACGCTACCCGAACCCGCATTCGAACACACGTACCCTGCCGGGTCCGGGGGCCCGGCAGCTATCGGTGAGAATCGACCCCATGGAACGCGACTTCGAGGACCTGATCGCGGAAGCGGACGCGGTCTCGGTGGCCGGCTGGGATTTCTCCTGGCTGGCGGGCCGGGCCACCGAGGAGCGGCCGTCCTGGGGCTATCAGCGGCAACAGGCGGGCAGGCTGGCGACGGCCCGGGCGGCGCTGGACATCCAGACCGGAGGCGGCGAGGTGCTCGCCGAAGCCGAGAAGTTCCCGCCCACGATGGTCGCCACCGAATCCTGGCCGCCGAACCTGGCCAAGGCCACCCGGCTGCTGCACCCGCGCGGGGCGGTGGTGGTCGCCGATCCGGACGAACCGCCGCTGCCGTTCGCCGACTCGGCGTTCGACCTGGTCACCAGCCGCCACCCAGCCACGATCTGGTGGGCGGAGATCGCCCGGGTGCTCGAACCCGGTGGCGTCTACTTCGCGCAGCACGTCGGGCCGGCGAGCGTGTTCGAACTCGTCGAGTACTTCCTGGGACCCCAGCCCGAGGCGCGCAAGGGCCGCGATCCGGAACGGGAGGCCGCCGAGGCGCGCGCGGCCGGGCTGGAGATCGTCGAGTCCCGGACCGAGCGGCTTCGCATGGAGTTCAACGACATCGGGGCCGTCGTGTACTTCCTGCGCAAGGTGATCTGGATGGTGCCCGGGTTCACGGTCGAGCAGTACCGGGATCGGCTGGCCGAGTTGCACGCGCTGATCGAGGCCGAAGGACCGTTCGTCGCGTACTCCGCGCGGACCCTGGTCGAGGCGCGCAAACCCCTGTAGCGCAGGGGTAATCCGCCGGCCACCGCGACGCTAACCCGGCCGGCCGCACCGAACTCCCCTGGGCGCGGGGCATCGACCGTATCGCGGATCGGCGCCGGAACCTTGGCGTCGGCGCCGTGCACGCGCCCGGCGAGGCTCAGACCTCGACCGAGAAGTGGTGCGAGGTAATCGCCAGGTGATGGCGCATGTACAGCCGATGCGCCGCCGCACGGCTCGCCGCGACACCGGAATCCAGGTGCACCGCTTCACAATCGAGCCGCTCGGCCTCACCCTTCACCCAGCTCACGAGCTGATCGGCGTAACCGTTGCCGCGCGCGTCCGGCACGGTGCTGACGTCGTCGACGTACACGAACCGGCCCCACGCGGTCGAATGGGTGACCCGGAAGCCCAGGATCGAGCGAGCGTGTTCGGAGGCGTCGTCGAATACCCCGATCAACCGGTACCCGGCGGGCCGCAACTGCTCGTCGACGAGCTGGGTGATCGCCTCGGCGCTCCCCCACCGCGGCCGCAACTCCAGCAGCGCGGGCCCGCCCAGCCCGGTCTCACCCGCGAAGATCTCCCGTAGTTCGCTCATGGCTCGACGGTAGTTCAGCCCGCGAGCACGGTCCGAGAGCCACTTCGGGCGAAGTGTGACAGACCATTCGGGCGCGGCCGCCTCGTTGCGCTCGCCCCGTCCCGGATGCGCGACGATCTCCGCGACGCCGAAGCCCCGTGTCACGACGCCGGCCGGGAGGCTGCCGCCCCTGGCCGACGCGCTAATCGGCAAAGCGGGTTCGCGCGAACCCGCTTCGGCGAATGTCCCGGCCCGAGGCGCCCCCTCCGCGGGTAGACCGCCACGGGACGATTCGGTGATCAGCGTGCCGCATGCCGGCGACTGTGCTTGCGGCGCAGAGCATCTTCGCCCGGCGAAACGCGGCCGGTATGCCCCTGTGGTCGATGGCCTCGGGATGCTTCGCCGACTCCCGGCGCGTGCCCGGTGGAGACCGCGCCGGGGATCCCGAGGGCGGCGCCTCAGTTCCCGGACGGGGGCGCGGCGACCGGGATCGCGCGGCCGGGGTGCTCGGCGAAGAGCTTGGTGAGGGTCGCGGCGATATCGCCCGAGGGCGGGGGTGCGACGTCTGCGATCGGGTGGTTCAGGGCGTCGAGGGACTCGGCCACGTAGGTGGGGAGACGGTCGGCGGGCTGGCGATCCAGGTCCGCCAGGGTGCTGACGCCGGTCAGGACGAGCAGGGAGGGCAGGCCGACGCTGTGGCCGCCGTCGATGTCGGTGTCCAGGCGGTCGCCGACCACCAGGGCGTCGCGGGTGCCCGCGCGCAGCAGGGCGTCCTCGATCAGCGGGGCGTACGGCTTGCCCGCGACGATCGGCTGCCGGTCCGAGGCGGTGCGCAGCGCGGCGACCATGGAACCGTTGCCGGGCGCGAGCCCGCGTTCGTTGGGCAGGGTGGCGTCGGTGTTGGCGGCCACCCAGAGCGCGCCGGCGCGCAGCGCGTAGGCGGCCTCGGCCAGATCGGCCCAGGCGGTCTGCGGGTTGTGGCCCTGTACCACCGCGGCCGGGGCCACGCCGTTGAAACGGCGGATCGGCTCCAGGCCGACCGCGCGCACCTCGGCCACCAGATCGTCGGTGCCGACCACCAGGACGGTCGCGCCCGGGTCCAGCCGGGTCGCGAGCAGACCGGCGGCGGCCTGGGCGCTGGTCACCACGTCGTCTTCGGTTGCGGGGTAATCGAGTTCGCGCAGATGCGCGGCCACCGCGGCGGCCGAACGACTGGCGTTGTTGGTCACGTACATGAGCCGCTGCGCCGGGACATCCCCGGTGTTCGCCGCAGGATCACCCGAAAGCGCCTGTGGCGCACCGGGAATCACGTCGTGCCCGCGATACAGCGTGCCGTCCAGATCGAGCAGTAGCGCGCCGAATCGATCCCGTAGCCGCATGGTGCCGCCCCTTCTCACTCCCCGGTCCCGGATGCGGACCGCCGCCCGGGTGCACGGGCGGCGGTCACACCGAATGTCAGCTCTCCCAGCCGACTTCAGGACCGATCGTCATCCTTGGCCGCCTCGGACCAGTCGCCGGGCGGATCTTCGATGGTCGTCACGGCCGGCTTACCGGCCGCACCGGCGGATTCGGCGATCGAGCCGGAATCCGCGGTGTCGTCATCATCGCCGAACTCGGCGGCGGCGGCACCGGAATCGGCGGCATCGAGGACCTCGGGCGAATCGTCGCTCTCGTCGTCGTCCTCGTCATCCTCGACCGCGGCGGTCCAATCCGGTTCGCCCGCTTCGTCTTCGGCGTCACCGTCCGGCAGGGTCCAGCCCCGGCCGTCGCCACCCTCGGCCAGATCGGCGGCTCGATCCTCGGCGTCGGTCTCACCGTCGGTGTCGGCGGACGCGGCGTTCATGAACCAGGTCAGCGATTCCTCGTTGCGGCCGGCGGCCAGCAGCGCTTCGGCGTAGGCGTAGAACAGGCGCGCCGCGGCCGAACCGGTCCGGGCCGGATCGAGTTCGGCGGTCTGCAACGTCACCACGGCCTGATCGAACTGGCCCAGATCCATGCGGGCGCCCGCGACCACGATGCGCAGTTCGGTGGCCTCGTCGCCCTCCAGCTGCCGGGCCTCGTCGCTGCGGCCCAGCTCGATGGCGCGCTCGGGGCGGCCCAGACCGCGCTCGCAGTCGGCCATGACGGCCAGCAGACCCGAACCACCGGACATGCGGCGCGCGGTGCGCAGCTCCGACAGGGCCTCGGCCCATTCCCCGGCGTGATAGGCCGCGACGCCGTTGGTCTCGCGGACCACGGCGATACGACCGGCGCGCTGCCGCGCCGCCCGGGCGTGCTCGAGGGCCAGCTCGGGATCCTCACCGAGCAGCTGCGCCACCATGACCAGGTGCCGGGCGACGGTCTCGGCATTGGACTTGTCCAGGCTCAGCAGATCCCGGCGAACCGCGGGCTCGAGGTCGGACGCCTGGATCTCGTCGGGCAGGGCCGGCTCGTCCGGGCGTCCCGCCCGGCGCTCGCTGCCACCGGCCCGCGCACCCTCGCCGCCACGGCGGCGGTCGTCGCCGGCGCCGGCGAACGAACGCTCCGGACGATCGCCGCCACGCTCGGCACGGTCGTTGTCACCGGAACCGCTGCGCCCGAAGCTCTTCCGCTCGTCGCTGCGATCCCGGTCGCCGCCACGGTTGTCTTCCCGCTTGAAACCACCGCGGTTGTCGTCACGCTTGAAACCGCCGCGATCGCCACCGCGGTCCTCGCGGTTGTAACCGCCACGCTCGCCACGGTTCTCCCCGCGCTGGAAGCCGCCACGGCTGTCGCCGCGAGCGTCATCCCGCTTGAAACCACCGCGGTCGCTACCGCGGTCGTCGCGGTTGTAGCCACCGCGATCTGCGCCGCCCTCACGCTTGAACCCACCACGGTCGCCACCGCGATCGTCACGGTTGTAACCACCGCGATCGCCACCGCCGCGGTTGAAACCACCCCGGCTGTCGCCACCGCGACTGTCATCGCCACGGTTGTAGCCGCCACGGTCGCCGCCACGATTGTCGTCCCGCTTGAAACCGCCACGGTCGCCGTCGCGCTTGAAACCGCCGCGATTGTCGTCGGAACGGTTGAACCCGCCCCGGTCATCGCCACGATTGTCGCGGTTGTACCCGCCGCGATCACTGCCACGGTTGTCGCCACCACGGTTGTAGCCGCCGCTGCGCTCACCACCGCGACTATCGCCACCCCGCGAGAATCCGCCGCGCTCACCACCGCGACTATCGCCGCCACCGCGGTTGAACCCACCTCGGCTATCGCCACGATCGGAACCGCGATTGTCGCCACCACGGTTGTATCCGGTGCGCTCGCCACCACGGCTGAAGCCGCCGCGCTCACCGCCGCGACTGTCACCGCCACGATTGAACCCGCCGGTGCGCTCGCCGTCACGGCTGTCGCGCGAGAATCCGCCGCGCTCACCACCTCGATTGTCGCCACCGCGGTTGAAGCCGCCACGGTCACCGCCGCCGCGGTTGAACCCGCCGCGCTCGCCACCACGGGTGTCGTCGGAGCGGTTGAAGCCGCCCCGGTCACCGCCACGACTGTCGCCGCCACGGTTGAAGCCGCCGCGGCCGCCGTCCCGGCTACCGCTGTTGTCTCTGGAGAAACCGCCGCGCCCCGCGTTGTCGCGGTCGCCGCCACGATTGAATCCGCCGCGATCGCCACCGCGATCGTCGCGGTTGTAGCCACCGCTGCGCTCACCGCCGCCGCTGCGATTGAAGCCACCGTTGCGAGAGGAGCCGCCGTCGCGGCTGCCACCCTCGGCGCGGTCTCTGCCGCCCGGTCGGCCCTCGTCCCGCCGGCCGCCGAAGCCGCCGCCCTGACCGGTTCCACCGCTACTACGGCGGAAAGGTTTGCGGTCGTCGTTCTGCTCCGACACGGTGAGCCCTCTCTATAGTTTGCCTGCGGTCCCGGCCCGCGGCGCTGGCGCGCGTGAGGGTCTGACGGGAGGTCCCCGCCACCACAAATTCAATCACGCGCCGCTGAGCGTCCAAGCGGCACCGGGTGTAAAACGACGAAAGGGGACCCAAATATGGGTCCCCTTTCGTGAAGGATGTTCCGGCGGTGACCTACTCTCGTGCCGGCTCGACTATCCGCCCGTCTTCACTCCGGGCCCTCGATAGCAAAACCACACAGAATACTTCCGAACCTGAACCCGACAAGAACCCCCAGCCCGAAGGCTGAGGGTTCTTGCGAATGATGTTCCGGCGGTGACCTACTCTCCCACACCCTGTCGAGTGCAGTACCATCGGCGCTGGTGGCCTTAGCTTCCGGGTTCGGAATGGGACCGGGCGTTTCCCCACCGCTATAGCCGCCGTAACTCTATGAAACTGTCACACAGAGAGCCCCTCCCCTTCACACCACGAATGATGTTCCGGTTCAAGTCTTCTCGGTGATCTGTGTGTTGTTTCAGATACCGCACAGTGGACGCGTAGCTTCTTTGTTGGTAAGTCCTCGGCCTATTAGTACCAGTCACCTACATGCGTTACCGCAC